>JBBRFG010000006.1:0-42124 GCA_038224685.1 Sphingomonadales bacterium | reverse complement strand
GTTCGATTTTATTGCCGGCCTTGTGACGTCCGATGCGATCCCCGATGATGTGACCGTGCAGGTGCTCACCCAAAGCCGCGAAGACCTGATCCGGACCAGCTTTGCCAGCCTTGCAGGCGCGCGCACCGCCATCGTCCACCTTTATAACGCAGTCAGCCCGGCGTGGCGCGACATCGTGTTCCGCATGTCCAAGGACGAAGTGAAAGCCATCGCGGTCGCCGGTGCCAAAGTGATGCGCGATGAAGCAGCACGCTATCCCGGCACCGACTGGCATTTCCAATACAGCCCCGAAACCTTCTCAACCGCCGAACTTGATTTCAGCATCGAGGTTTGCGCAGCGGTGATGGAAGTGCTGGCCCCCACGCCTGAACACCCGATCATCCTCAACCTGCCCGCCACGGTCGAGGCGGCGACGCCCAATATCTACGCCGATCAGATTGAGTATTTTGGACGCAACCTGCCCAACCGGCAAAGCGCGATCCTCAGCCTGCACACCCACAATGATCGCGGCACGGGCGTGGCAGCGGCCGAGCTTGGGCTGATGGCGGGCGCAGACCGGGTCGAAGGGTGCTTGTTCGGCAATGGCGAACGCACCGGCAATTGCTGCCTGGTGACAATGGCGCTCAATCTCTACACCCAAGGCGTTGATCCTAAGCTGGATTTTTCGGACATTGACCGGGTGATCGAAACGGTCACCTATTGCAACGATCTGCCCGTGCACCAACGCCACCCTTACGGCGGCGAGCTGGTCTACACCGCGTTTTCCGGCAGCCATCAGGACGCGATCAAGAAGGGCTTCGAATCGCGTGAGACGCAGAATGACGAAGCGTGGCGGGTGCCCTATCTGCCGATCGATCCGGCCGATCTGGGGCGCAGTTACGAAGCGGTGATCCGGGTCAATTCGCAATCCGGCAAGGGCGGGTTCGCTTGGGTGTTGGAAAAGGATCAGGGGCTCAAACTGCCCAAACGAATGCAGGCCGATTTCAGCCGCCATGTGCAGCGCATGGCGGACGAATTGGGCCGCGAACTGGCCGCCGCCGATATTTGGGACGCATTCCGCCATGCCTATCATGTGCAAACCGATCCCGAGCATTTCCAACTGGTGCGTTACGAAGAAAGCCGCGCCAGCGATGGCACCCGCATCTTTGCCGGAACCATCGTTGTCGACGGGCACGAGCAGAGCGTATCCGGCCGCGGCAATGGGCTGATTTCGAGCGTGATGGGCACTTTGCGCGAAGCGTTCGGTGTGGAACTGGACGTCGTCGATTATTCCGAACACGCACTGGGCGCGGGCACCGATGCGCGCGCTGCGGCCTACCTTGAATGCCTCGCTCCCGATGGGCGCACAATCTGGGGCTGCGGGATTGACGAAGATATCGCGACCGCCAGCGTGCGCGCGGTGTTGAGCGCCGCCAATTCCGCCCTATTGGGCGCACCCGCGAAATAGCCCACGCTTGGTATCGGTTTTGGATTAGGCTAGGACATCAATGATGGATGAACAGCCGCTAACCGATCAAAAACCGCCACGCCCGTTGGCTGATCGCAGCTATCTTGCGATTGAGCGTATCTTGTTGGTGATTGCAGCGGCAATGACGCTGCTTGCTGCGGGCAGCGAAATCGTGTCGGTGTGGCAATCGCGTTCGGTTGAACTGGCTGATATCCTGCTGATGTTCCTGTATACCGAAGTGATTGGCATGATTGCCATATTCCATGCCGGAAACCGGGCGTTTTTTGTCTATCCGATTATCATCGCGATCACGGCGCTGGCGCGGTTGATCGTGTTGCAAGGCAAGGACATGGCCCCTGAAAAAGTGCTGTTTGAGGCTGGGGCCATTCTGCTGCTATCGGTCGCGGCGCTGCTGCTTGGGCGTGCGCGGGTCGATTGATCGGGTGTGCGTTGCTGCCGCTATCGCACCGGAATGGGAGCGGAAACACAGCCCCAACACTTTTCGGCTTTGCTAGCGCGTTTTTTCCTGCCCTAAGCAGCGCGAAACGGAGAGCGCCATGACCATCACCCGCCAGCCCGAACCAATCCTCGAACCCGATTTGCCGATTATCGATCCGCACCACCATCTGTGGGATCTTCGCGCAATGATCCCGATGTTTCCCGAGCCGCATCACCCCTTCATCGCAGCATTGGTGGACCATGCGGATTACACCTTCGATCAGCTTCACACCCATCTGACCAGCGGCCATAACATCATTGGCACGGTGTTTATGGAATGCGGCGCGTTCTACAACGCGGCCTATGGTGATGCATTGAAGCCGGTCGGCGAGGTGGAGTTTGTGAACGGTGTCGCCGCGCAATCGGCCAGCGGATTGTATGGGCCGGGACGCGCCTGTGCCGCGATTATCGGCCATGCCAACCTGACGCTGGGGAGCGAGGCGGGCGCGGTGCTCGATGCGTTGTCCGCCGCTGCGCCCGGCCGGTTTAGGGGCATCCGCCATTCGGGCGCTTGGGATGCCGATCCCACGGTGCTTGGGCCTCCGTTTCACCATCCCGAGGGGTTGTATCACGATACCGCCTTCCGCGCCGGGTTTGCTGAACTTGGCAAGCGCGGTCTGACGTTTGATGCATGGGTGCTTGAACCGCAATTGCCCGACGTGATCGATCTGGCCCGCGCCTTTCCCGATCAGCCGATCTGTCTTGACCATTGCGGCACGCCTGTGGGGATCGCAGCACACACGGGCACGCTGCCCGAACGGTTCGATGTCTGGCGGGACAATATTCACAAGTTGGCAAAATGCGAGAACGTGGTGGTTAAGCTGGGCGGACTGGCAATGGCGTTCTGCGCTCTGCCTGAAGACGGCCCGGCAGCAGGCCACGGTTCGGAACATCTCGCCGCACTGTGGCGCCCCTATATCGAAACCTGCATCGAAGCCTTTGGGCCAAAGCGGGCCATGTTCGAAAGCAATTACCCGGTCGATTCCTGGGGCGCGGACTATGCGGTGCTGTGGAACACCTTCAAACGCCTGACACATTCGGCCAGCGCAGACGAGAAAGCCGCGCTGTATGCCGGAAATGCTGCGCGGTTCTATGGTATGGAACATCTGCTGGCCTGACCGGGCCCGCGCCTTACCAAAATCGCACTTGGCAGCCCAGGAACCAGCGTTAGAGACGCGGGTTAATCGAGTTATGTTTTCAGGAGAAACCGATGCCGCTTCCCGCCCCGTTTGACCGTCTGCGCCTGCCGCTGATCGGATCGCCGTTGTTCATCGTATCGGGGCCGGAACTGGTGATCGCGCAATGCAAGGCGGGGATCATCGGCAGCTTCCCGGCGCTGAATGCGCGCCCGCAGACATTGCTGGACGAATGGCTGCACCAGATCACCGAAGAACTGGCCAAGCACAACCGGATGCACCCCGACCGGCCAGCCGCGCCGTTTGCGGTCAATCAGATCATCCACAAAACCAACGACCGGGTCGAAGCCGACATGGCGACCTGCGAGAAATGGCAGGTGCCGATGGTGATCACCTCGCTCGGTGCGCGAGAGGAAATTTTTGCAGCGGTGAAAAACTGGGGCGGGATCACGTTGCACGATGTGATCAACAACCGGTTCGCGATGAAAGCGATTGAAAAGGGCGCGACGGGCTTGATTCCTGTGGCGGCTGGTGCGGGCGGCCATGCTGGCGCGCTATCGCCGTTTGCCCTGATGCAGGAAATCCGCGCCTGGTTTGATGGCTTGGTCGCACTGTCTGGCGCGGTCGGGCACGGTGCAACCATTTTGGCAGCGCAGGCCTTGCGCGCGGATTTTGCCTATGCTGGCAGCGCCTTTATCGCCACCAAGGAAGCCCGCGCTGATGAAGGCTACAAACAGGGGATCGTCGATGGATCGTCTGACGGCATCGTCTACACCAACCTGTTCACCGGGGTGCACGGCAATTATCTGCGCTCGTCGATCGAAGCCGCCGGGCTTGATCCCGATGATCTGCCGGTCAGCGACCCCAGCAAGATGAACTTTGGCAGCGGCGGCAACACCAAGGCCAAGGCGTGGAAAGACATCTGGGGTTCGGGCCAAGGGATCAGCACGATCAAGGAAGTTGGCAGCGTGGAAGACCTCGTCGCCCGGTTTGAGCGTGAATATCACGATGCCAAGGCGCGGCTGGCGGGCAATGATGGTTACCTATCATGGGGCGCGATGGCAGAGGCCGCTGAGTAAGCTCTATTCAGCGGACCACAGGCTTTCCGCCATCGCGTCGAGCGCGCTAAAGTCATATCCGCTGCCAATCGGGTCGTTGCGGTTGAGCAGCACCCGCCGCCGCTTAGCAAGCAAGTGCCTGCGCAATGCGGATTGCAGCAAGCCGAGGCGCAGCAATGCTTCGGCCAGCGCTGCGGCCTCGTTGCGGCGGCGGGCAAGCGCCCAGCCCGCCTCGATCCGGCCGACGCGGGCGATCACCACCTCGTTATAACGCTGATGCGGCCCGCGGTGCAGCGGCATTGCGGTGCGGAGTGCCGCCTGTTCTGTGGCGGGCAGCAGCAGTCCGTTGGAACGAAAATCGTCAAACCCAGCCGCTCCCCGCAAGGCCGTTTCGAACATTCCGCCAAAACAGCGGCGCGACAGCAATTGGCGGGGCAAAAGGTGGTGGCGTTGCAACCCCGGATCATAGCCCGCCGAACCCCGGCAATTGACCGACCGAAATGCGATGACAGCGGTTTGGACGGTGCGACCCGTGGGCACCATCTATTCCCTCTGCACATTGATATAGGCGCGATCGTGCGATGCGCGCAGCACCAACCGGGTGCCGTCCGGCGCGGTAATCCGTTCGTCGGCTTCGATCCGACCCGATAGCACCAGCTGATTGACCAATCGAACGCCAAGCCGGGTCGCGGCAATCCGGTCAGCGCACAGCCGCGGTTCAATCCGCAGTTCTTGCCCGATCCAGAATTCGAGCCCGATACTTTGCAGCGCGCCATCTGCGCTTTCAGCAAAAGCGATCAGTCCCAGCACGGGGAACGGCCCACCATCAAGCCAAGCACGGGTGACCGATTCAAAAAAGCGCCGCCCAATCGCGCTGCTCGATGGCGCCCAACTGACCGCTGCCAGATCTTCAAACGACAAAACCAGATCGCAGGCCAGGCTAAGCATCGCGCGCACCACCGGCAGGCTGCGGCCACCAGCGGCAAGATGCGGGCCCGGACGCAGCGCAATCACGTCATGCGTGGCAAATGTGGGTACAGCAGGCAGATCGAAACGGTGCGCGATCACCGGGAAATCGGCTCCCGGGCCGGGAGCAAGCGCGCTTACATCAAAGGTCAAACCATCCCGCAGCAGTTCGATCCAGACTTGCTGACCGGGCCAAGCAGCCCCGGCGTGGGGTACGCCACTGGAAAAGTCATTATCGCTTGCGCCAACCACCTGCTGGCCCGCTGCAAACGCCTTCATCGCTGCGTGATCAGGCCGCTTGCCCTTGGCAAACAGCAGATGCAGCTGTGCGGCATTGGGACGCTGCGACTGTGAAATTGCCCAGGCCCCCTTGTAAGCCAATTATTATGTAAGCCATTTACCATGTAAGCCATTTATAAACGGCCCGATATCGCCAAACTCTAGGTTGCGATTTAGGCGCGTTTGTTGGTTACCGTCGAGTCCCCTTTCGGCGGGTATGTTCCATTTTGGAGTATTCTCTAGAACACCCCCAGCCGCAAGCCCTCTGCCAGCGCCGCGCCGATTTCGCGCGCCTGTGTCAGCGCCTCGTCCGGCACGACTTTGGGCGCGTTGATCGCTTCCGGCGTTTGTGCTGCAAGGTTCACGATCACCGGATCGGCCATCCGCCGGAGCCGCCAGCCAACCGCGATCCGATCAATCTGGCGCTGCGCCCCTGCCCCATCCGATCCGGCAGCGATCAGCGTGGCGTAGGGGCGGCCTTCTACCTGTCCGAGCAGCGGGTAATAGGCGCGGTCGAACATCTCCTTCATCAACCCGCTCATGCTGCCAAGGTTTTCGGGACAACAAAAAACGTACCCGTCTGCCGCAAGTAACATTGCTGGAACCGCATCAGCCGCGTTTACCAGCAGTGCCGCCGCCCCGGCCCCGGCTGCGGCAGAACGCGCCAGCGCGGCGCTCGCCCCGGTGCGGCTGTGCCAAATGATCAGCACGCAAGGTTGAACGTGTTCGGTTTGCATCACGAAGCGGTTTTCCCGCAGGCCTGTCGATTGTCAACGATGGCGGCCTGTTGGCGGCTTAGCGATTGCGCTACACCCTGCGTCATGGCCACCACCTCCCCGACCGCTCCCCAACTATCGCCTGCGCTGGCTCCCGTATTGGGCGTCACTGCCTCGCTATCGGGCAAGGCGTGGCGCTGGCGAGGCGGCAATATGGCGCTTGATGATGCGCAGGTCGCGGGCGCGCACGGGCTGGACCGCACAATCCTTGATCAACTGCTGCTAACCCGCGGCGTGGCCCCCGATGACTTGGAACGCCACGCCCATCCCACGATGCGCGCGTTCCTGCCCGATCCCTCGGTGTTCCGCGACATGGACACCGCTGCCGAACGGCTCGCGCAATCCGTGCAGAGCGGCGAACAGGTGACGATTTACGGTGATTACGATGTCGATGGCGCCACCAGTGCGGCCCTGCTGGTCGAATTGCTGCGCCAATTGGGACACGAGGCGGGGTATTACATCCCCGACCGCCTGCTTGAAGGTTATGGCCCAACCGGCCCGGCGTTGGTGCGGTTGGCCGAAACGGGATCGCGGCTGATTGTTACGGTTGATTGCGGGGCGATGGCGCACGAAGCGTTGGGGATGGCGCGCGATGCCGGGGTCGATGTGATCGTGGTCGATCATCACAAATGTTCGCCCGAACTCCCCCCCGCAGCCGCGCTGGTCAATCCCAACCGGCTGGACGAAAGTGATTTGGGTGCCGCCCACGGACATTTGGCCGCGGTCGGCGTCGCCTTTCTGCTTGGCATCGCGTTGGTGCGCAATCTGCGGACCAAGGGATGGTTTGCAAACCGGGCGGAACCTGATCTGATGGGACTGCTTGATCTGGTTGCGCTGGGCACAGTCGCTGACGTGGCCGCGCTCCACGGTCTGAACCGTGCGTTCGTGGCGCAAGGTCTGAAAGTGCTCGCGCGGCGCGATCGGATCGGGATGGCGGCGCTGATGGATGCGAGCCGGTTGACCCGGGTACCGCAGGCGAGCGACCTTGGGTTTGCGCTCGGCCCACGGATCAATGCCGGCGGGCGGATCGGAGAATCGACGCTGGGTGTGCGCTTGCTCACCACCACTGATCCCGAAGAAGCCCGCGCCATCGCCGCGCAGCTTTCGCAATTGAACGAGGAACGCCGCGCGATCGAAGCCGAAGTGCAGGAAGCCGCCGAAGCGCAGCTGGCCGGGCAGCACAATATGGCCGTGCAGGTGATTTCCGGCCACGGCTGGCACCCCGGCGTGATTGGGATTGTGGCGGGCCGGATCAAGGAAAAGACTGGCAAGCCTGCGGTGGTGATCGCGCTGGACGATACACAGGGCAAAGGTTCAGGCCGCTCGATCAGCGGGGTCGATTTGGGCGCTGCAATCATCGCCGCGCGCGAGGCCGGGCTGCTGATCGCAGGCGGCGGGCACGCGATGGCAGCAGGGCTGACGATTGACCCATCGCGGCTCGCCGATTTCGCCGAATTCCTTGATACGCGGTTGGCGCGCGATGTTGATCGTGCCCGCGAAAGCCAGGCCATGCTGCTCGATCTGGCACTCGCACCCGGCGGATTGACCCCTGAATTGGTCGAAACGCTGGAGGCAGCCGGGCCTTACGGCGTCGGCTGGCCCGCACCGCGCGTGGCAGTTGGCCCGGTGCGGATCATCAAGGCCGATATTGTCGGCAAGGATCACCTGCGTCTTATCGTCAGCGGCAACGACGGGCGATCATTCAAGGCCATCGCGTTTCGCGCCGCAGAAACTGAGATGGCTCAGACCCTGCTCCACCGCAGTAATGGGAGGCGGTTCCATCTGGCCGGGCGCGTCAAGCTAGACGATTGGGGCCACCGCCCGGCGGCGGAATTGCAGCTGGAAGATGCCGCTTTTGCTGACTGAGCGCGGGCCGCAGCCTTTTTCCGCGCGGGCAAGCACACGGGGCTTGACCGGCCCGGTGCACCCCCCTAAACGCGCGCTCTCGCAACCAAGACGGCCCCTTCGTCTAGCGGTTAGGACGCGGCCCTTTCACGGCTGAAACACGGGTTCAATTCCCGTAGGGGTCACCATTTTTGGCTGGATTGAAAAGGGCGGCAGGCATTGGCCTCGCTGCCCTTCTTCATACTCGCCCCCAGAACCGCAATCGCTCCAACTTCCCACAACCGGCGTGACGCGATAAGGCGGCGTTACGATGCCCACCGGACAAAACCTTCCGATTGCCGGAATCCTGCTTGCAGCAGGCACCTTCCTGGCGATGCTATTATCCGGTGTCGATCCGGTTACTGGCTTCGCAGTTGTGACGGTTTGGGTGGGTTCGTTGCTGGTTGCTGCTGGACGTCCGCCGGAACCGCCCAAAACGATAATCAAGCCCGGCGTCACACTCGAGTCGATCCGCGACCTGATCGAAAATTCCTCAACGCCGCAGCTGATCACCGAACGCGGCGTCATCGCAATCGCCAACCGCGCTGCTCGCAAGATGCTGGGTCCGCACGTGGTCGGGCAGGATACCCGCGTCGCGCTGCGTCAGCCAGAGGCGATTTCGTTGCTCAACGAAAACCGCCCCGGCGAAGCAATTGTGCGCGGGTTGGTGCGGCGCGGTGATATCTGGCAGATCAACCGGCACGCGATTGACGAGCGGCTGGCCATGCTCGAATTCGTAAACCAGACGGCGGAGGCCGACATCAGCCGCGCGCACACCGATTTTGTCGCCAATTCCAGCCACGAATTGCGCACGCCGCTGGCCGCGATCCTCGGCTATGTTGAAACCCTTCGCGAAGGCGACGGGACGCTTGATACACCCACCGCGCAAAAATTTCTCGGCATCATCGAACGCGAAGCGCAGCGGATGCACGCGTTGGTCAGCGACCTGATGAGCCTGTCGCGGGTTGAGGCGGAAAAGCACGATCTGCCGACCGAGCGGATCGATTTGCAATCGCTGGTCGAACGCGCTGCGCGCGATGCGGCGGGATCAAGCCGGGTTGATCGCCTTCAGCTTGACCTCGGCGGCGAACCCTGTGTGCTGGGCGATCTTCCGCAACTTGAACAGGTGGTGCGCAATCTGGTAGATAATGCGCTTAAATACGGCGCGCCCGGAACGCCGGTGACCGTGAGTCTCGGCATCGGGCAGGCAGATATGGCGCGGATTGTCGTGACCGATCAGGGCGAAGGGATTGCGCCCGATCAGATCCCGCATCTGACCCGCCGGTTTTACCGGACCGATCCAGGGCGAAGCCGGGCATCAGGTGGCACTGGGCTGGGTCTCGCCATCGTGAAACATATAGTCGAGCGACACCGCGGGAGGCTCGATATTACCAGCACGATTGGCACGGGAACCAGCGTCGTGGTGCGCATCCCCCAAGCCGATAAGGCGGAGCGCGAGCTTGGGCGAGAGCTTGAAAAGGGGACTGGCACCGCAAACCAATCGGGCCTGCCCAAGGCCGAAAGACAATAACTGTCATAACTGTGTCTTATTACTTCAACATGCGCGCTGCATGGAATAAGTGGTTGGCAACGGGGGCGATGCTGATTGTATTGATTTGGGGCATCCCAGACAGGAAAAACAGGTCTATTTGATGCCGCCGATCACGCTGATCTTGATTGCGATAGGGCTCGGCCTTGTGGGCTGGCTTGCGGGCCGAGCCAAGGCGTGGAGCTTTCAGTCGAGCGATCCGGCGCTGCGTCCGGCCTCGCGCCCGATTTATCACGCTTGGTATGTTGCATTGTGGGTGGTGATCCCAGTGCTGACATTCGTCGTTATTTGGGCCGCGCTGGCGCCCCAACTGGTGCTCCAATCCGTGTTGGCATCACCCGGTTCAGCTGCGCTGCCGCCAGTCGGGTTTGAACGTGATGCCTTTATTGGCGAAGCACGCGCGGTGGCGCTGGGTAACGCGGCAGGCGTATTCAACGACGAAGCCGAACCCCTGATCGCCCCTTTTCGCGATGCCATCGGGTATTACAACACCATCGGTGTGATCGTGACCGTGCTGATCGCGCTGGCAGGCGGCGCGCTGGCATTCTTGCGTATTCGCCCTGATTTTCGCGCCCGCACCCGGGTGGAACGCACGGTGATGACGATACTTCTGCTCGCCTCGATGGTCGCGATCCTGACGACCTTGGGTATTTTTGGCAGTCTGGTATTTGAAACTGTGCGGTTTTTCGGGATCGTCTCGCCGGCAGATTTCCTGTTCGGCACATTCTGGGGGCCGGACACAATGGTCAGTCCCGAAGCGACCGACGGGTCACGGTACGGCGCGGTGCCATTGTTCTGGGGCACGATTTTTATTGGCGCGATCATCGCGATGCTGGTCGCGATTCCGCTGGGGTTGATGAGCGCCATCTACCTTACTCAATATGCCGATCCGCGCGTGCGCACTTGGGTCAAGCCGCTGCTCGAAATTCTCGCCGGGGTGCCAACGGTGGTTTATGGTTATTTCGCCGCGCTCACACTTGCGCCGATGATCCGCGATGCCGCCGTGGCGCTGGGAATTACCGGCGCTTCAACCGAAAGCGCGCTGGCCGCCGGCGTGGTCATGGGGGTGATGATCATCCCATTCGTGTCATCGATGGCCGACGATTCGATGGCGGCGGTGCCCGGCGCCATGCGCGATGGCAGCTTGGCGATGGGCGCGACCAAATCCGAAACGATCCGCCGGGTGCTGTTTCCCGCCGCGCTGCCCGGGATTGTCGCAGGCATCATGCTGGCTGTCAGCCGCGCCATCGGCGAGACAATGATCGTAGTGATGGCCGCGTCGCCCGCTGCCAACCTGACCGCCAATCCGCTTGAGCCGATGTCGACGGTGACTGTGCAGATCGTGAAACTGCTGACCGGCGAACAAAGCACTGATCACCCCGCGACGCTCAGTGCGTTTGCGCTGGGGTTTGTATTGTTCATGGTCACGCTCGCGCTGAACTTTGTCGCGCTGCGAGTCGTCAAGCGGTTCCGGGAGGCTTACGAATGAGCACGACCGCCCTTCCCACGCCGTCAAAAGCGGGGGCCATTCAGCCGACCCGCACCCCCGCATTTGAAAAGCGCATGGCCAAACGCTACCGCGAAGAACGCAATTTCCGGCTGATTGGTTTGGCCGCAGTGTGTTTTTCAGTCGGCGTCCTGGTGTTTCTGCTCGGCAATATGCTGATCAACGGGATTGGCGGATTCCAGCGCGCCGAACTGGCCGTAACCATCGATTTTCCCGAAAGCGGTGTGAGCGGCGATGCTGTCTCGCTGAGAGCACGCAGCGCGATGCAGACGTTAAAAATGCAGGGTCTTCCCGATGTCGTAGCTCTCTATGCCGAACAACAACTGGGCAGCCAAGCCGCTGCGGAACTTTCGCCCGATGGCTGGCGCGATGTCGCCGCCGCGCTGGCCGATGATCCGACCCTGATCGAACGCCGGGCAACCTTCAACCTCGCTGCATCATCGGCGTTGGCCGCCGGTGCGCAAGGCGATGGCCCGCCTGAAATACAGGCGCTTGCCAAACGGCTGGCAGGCGAAGGCAAGCTGGCGAGCAACTGGGATTGGGGTTTCCTGACCCGGTCAGACGCAACCAACCCGCAGGCGGTGGGCATCTGGGGCGCGCTCAAAGGCACGATCCTGACCATGCTGGTTACGCTGGCACTGGCGTTTCCCATCGGTGTGTTATCGGCGCTGTATCTTGAGGAATACGCCCCGCGCAATCGCTGGACTGATCTGATCGAGGTGTCGATCAGCAATCTGGCGGCAGTGCCTTCGATCATCTTTGGCCTGCTTGGCCTGTCGATTTTTCTCGCGATCTTCCCTAACCTCCGCTCGGCCCCGTTGATCGGCGGGATGACCTTGGCATTGATGACGATGCCGGTGATCGTGATTTCGGGGCGTAACGCGATCAAGGCCGTTCCGCCGTCAATCCGCGACGGCGCGTTGGCGATTGGCGCTTCTCCGATACAGGTGGTATTTCATCACGTATTGCCTTTGGCGATGCCGGGGATGTTGACCGGGACAATCATCGGAATGGCCCGCGCATTGGGCGAAACCGCCCCGCTGCTGCTGATCGGGATGCGCGCCTTTATCGCCACCCCGCCCGATGGCTTCACCTCGCGGGCCACTGTGCTGCCAATGCAGATCTTTTTGTGGTCGGACGAAATTGATCGCGGGTTTGTGGAACGCACCAGCGCAGCTATCATCGTGCTGTTGGTGTTCCTGCTCGCCATGAACGGCCTGGCTATCTACCTCAGAAACAGATTCGAGAAACGCTGGTGACTGTAATCCATCCCAACATGCAAGACGAGAACGCCAAGATCCGCGCGCGCGATGTCTGTGTTTATTACGGTGATAAAAAGGCGATTGACGAAGTGTCGATCGACATATCGCCCAACTATGTCACCGCTTTCATCGGCCCGTCGGGTTGCGGCAAATCGACCTTTCTGCGGTGCTTTAACCGGATGAACGACACGATTGGCGCGGCCAAGGTGACTGGGCTGATCGAACTCGACGGCGAGGATATTCACGCCGACCGGATGGACGTGGTGCAGTTGCGCGCGCGGGTCGGGATGGTGTTCCAAAAACCCAACCCATTCCCCAAGTCGATTTATGAAAACGTCGCCTACGGCCCTAGAATCCACGGCCTTGCGGAAAAGAAGGCTGATCTTGATATCGTCGTCGAACGCTCATTGACCCGCGCCGGGTTGTGGGAAGAGGTCAAGGACCGGCTGGAGGATTCTGGCACTGCCCTGTCAGGCGGTCAGCAGCAGCGGCTTTGCATTGCCCGCGCCATCGCGGTTGACCCCGAGGTGATCCTGATGGATGAGCCCGCGAGCGCGCTTGATCCGATCGCGACTGCCAAGATCGAGGAACTGATTGATGACCTTTCGGGCCGCTACGCCATCGTGATCGTGACCCATTCGATGCAGCAGGCAGCGCGCGTAAGCCAGCGCACGGCGTTTTTCCACCTTGGGAAAATGGTTGAATACGGGCCAACCTCAGAAATCTTCACCAATCCGATCGAAGATCGCACAAAAGATTATATTACAGGGCGGTACGGTTGATGGCTGAACACACAGTCAAGGCTTTTGACGAGGATATCACGCGCCTGCGCGGTTTGATCGCCGAAATGGGCGGTCTGGCTGAAGTCGCTATCGCCGAATCGCTTGATGCACTGGTGCGCGGCGATGAGGAGCTGGCCGAGCGTGTCGTTGCCCGTGACAAGCGGATCGACGTGCTTGAAACCGAAGTCGACAAATTGGCTGTACGGATCATCGCCCTGCGGGCGCCGATGGCGGATGACTTGCGTGAAGTGATCGCAGCCCTGAAAATCGCCGGCGTGCTTGAGCGGATTGGCGACTATTCCAAAAACATCGCCAAGCGGGTCGGCATGATCGAAGGCCGCGCCCGGTTTGAACCGCTCACGCTGCTGCCGATAATGGGCGAATTGGCGGGCGAGATGGTGCATGATGTGCTCACCGCATACGCCGCGCGCGATCCCGAACTGGCGCGCGAAGTGATTGCGGCTGATGCCAAGGTTGATGGCTTTTACAACAGTATTTTCCGCAACCTTGTCAGCCACATGACCGAGAATCCTTCAACTATTTCGAGCGCGGCGCAGCTATTGTTTGTCGCCCGCAATATCGAACGGATTGGCGATCACGCCACCAACGTGGCGGAAATGGTGCACTTTGCTGCCACCGGCGTTTATCCCCCCGAAGGTGATCGTTGAGTTTAAGCACTGAAGCGAGCATCAGCAATTTGTGCGTAGAAAACTTGTCGCATTCGGTTTCATCAAATTGTCGCTCAAGTGACACATAGCTTGGGCTATCGCCCGCCTCTGGGGGCTTGAGGAGGCATTTTGCGTATGTCCGCTGCCAAATTACTGCTGGTTGAAGATGACCCGGCGCTGTCCGAACTGCTCGAATACCGTTTCCAGAACGAAGGCTACAACGTGCGTTGCACCGGCGACGGGGACGAGGCGTTGGTGCTCGCCAGCGAGGAAGTGCCCGATCTCATCATTCTCGACTGGATGATCGAAGGCACCAGCGGGATCGAGGTCTGCCGCCGTCTGCGCCGCGACAAGAACACCGCGCATGTTCCGATCATCATGCTGACCGCGCGTGAGGCTGAGGATGACCGCATACGCGGGCTGGAAACTGGCGCGGATGATTACCTGACCAAGCCGTTTTCTCCGCGCGAGTTGCTGGCCCGGGTCGCGGCGGTGATGCGCCGTATCCGCCCGGCGCTGGCGGGGGAGACAATTGAGGCTGGCGACATTAAACTCGATCCAGTCGCCCACAAAGTGCAGCGCCGCGGGCGTGGGTTGCAACTGGGGCCAACCGAATACCGCTTGCTCAAATTCTTCATGGAAAGCCCGGGCCGGGTCTTCAGCCGCGGGCAATTGCTTGACGGGGTATGGGGCACGGGCTCGGATATCGAACTGCGCACGGTCGATGTCCACATTCGCCGGTTGCGCAAAGCCATCGGAATTGAAGGCGCGAAAGACCCGATCCGCACCGTGCGTTCAGCTGGATATGCGCTCGAACCGAGCTAGGTTTTACCGACACACCCCTGCCCAGCGATCTTCCTGATCGAGGTGAAAATGATTGGCATGCGCGGCGTTGTAATCGGGTGAGAGCACGGTGGCAAAGCTATCGCATGCGCCGCTGCGCACGGCGCGCAGAAACGCCGATTCAGGCCCGTCACTGTCCCAATCCTTTAGCACGCTGATACGCCGTCCATCGGCGAGCATGAAAGCGGCGATGTCGATGGCGTTGGCGGCGGCGTGTTCGCTCCACGGCCCGTCTGCGCTGCCATTGATGCGGCGGCAGGAAAATGCGCCGAGATGCTCGATCCGTGCAAGCTCGCTACCCATGATTGCGCGCGCGGCAGGCGTGACGCTTTCGCGCCGCCATAGTTCCAACGCAGCGGCGATAGGGCAGGTCACCGCTGGCGTATTGGGGGCAAGCGGATAGTCGCCCAGCCGAGTGCGATCAGGTCGCGCGCAGGCCCCCTGCCCGGCCGCAGGTAGCGCCGTAAAAGCGACCTGGCTGCGGGTGAGCACCGCGCGGCATTGCTGCACATCTCCGTGCAGCGCGCCCAGTTTTGAGGCTGTCGCCCAGCCGCGCGGATCGCGCAGATCGAGCGGTGCGTAGGGATTGTGCTCGGGATGCGCTTTCAGCCACTGCCATCCGGCGATGCCTGCGATCAACAGCGCCAATGCCAGCAGCGCAAGACGGGCGGCACGCAAATGCTTGTTGGAGCGCGATCTCGGCATGGCCGCATCCTAGTGGAAATCACGCGACTTTGGCAAAATCCGGTGATCGCGCGGGTGGCCGGTGACATTGGGCGTTGGTGCTAAGCCATTGATCAGACCATGCGGCGCGGGCGGCTTACGCCCGGCGAGCGGCGCGTTGACATGATCCGCGCGCGCCAGCGGAGCGTTCAGCAGATCATCTGACAGCGCGTGCAGCCGGTGCGTTGCGTCGGTCATCGATTGCGCGATCACGTGAATTACCTCGTCGTCATATTCAACCCGCCCGCGCACTTCCATCAACCGCGCGCCCATCACCACCTTGCGGTTTTTCTCCTTCAGATCGGGCCACACGACAAGATTGATCACCCCGCTCTCGTCCTCCAGCGTGATAAAGGTCACGCCCTTGGCGCTGCCGGGGCGTTGGCGGATCAGCACCACACCGGCGACCTGCACCATCGCGCGGAACTTGCGTGTCCGCAGCTCATCCGCCCGCACAAACCCGCGCGCCGCCAGATCCGCGCGCAGGAACGCCATCGGGTGCGCTTTCAGGCTGAGGCGGGTGGTCTGGTAATCGGCCACCACCTCCTCTGACAGCGGCATGGCGGGCAAGTTTATGCGCGCGCGCTCGGCCCCTTCCTCGCGCACGGCAGCCGCGCGGAACAGCGGCAGATCGGGCGCGGCAATCAGGCTCCTTGCATCCCACAGCGCTTGACGCCGGGACAGGCTGATCGAGCTGAAGGCATCGGCGCTGGCAAGCCGCTCGATATGCGCAGGCGACAGCCCCGCCCGCGCGCGCAGATTGGCAATATCGCGGAACGGCCCGCGCGCTTCACGTTCGGCCACCAGAACAGCGGCGATGTGTTCAGGCAACCCGTCAATCTGCCGCAGGCCAAGCCGAAGGGCGAGATTGCGGTCAAGCTGGGTTTCGCGCCCACTGCGCGAGATCCCTTGCCCCCCCGCTTCGTCCAACGTGCAATCCCACTGTGAATGGTTCACATCCACCGGCAGCACCTGCACCCCATGTTCGCTGGCATCGCGCACGATCTGGGCCGGGGCATAAAACCCCATCGGCTGGGAATTGAGCAAGCCGCAAGCAAAAGCAGCGGGGTAATGGCATTTGAGCCAGCTCGATACATACACCAGCTGCGCAAAACTGGCCGCGTGGCTTTCGGGAAAACCATATTCGCCAAAGCCCCTGATCTGGTTGAAGCACCGCTGGGCAAAATCGCGGTCATATCCGCGCGCGACCATGCGTTCGACCATCATGTCCTGCAATTCGTCAACCATGCCGCGGCTGCGGAAAGTCGCCATCGCTTTGCGCAGCCGGTTGGCCTCAAGGCTGGAGAACTTCGCCGCATCCAATGCAATTTTCATCGCCTGTTCCTGAAAGATCGGCACACCCAGTGTGCGGCCAAGGATGCTGGTCAATTCATCCGGCGGGCCATGTTCAGGGGCAGGCGCTGGGATCTGCACGGCTTCTGCGCCCCGGCGGCGTTTCAGAAAAGGGTGAACCATATCGCCCTGAATCGGGCCGGGCCGCACAATCGCGACCTGAATGACGAGATCATAGAACTCGCGCGGGCGCAGGCGCGGCAACATGTTCATCTGCGCCCGGCTTTCAACCTGAAACACCCCGAGCGAATCGCCCTTGCGCAGCATCGCATAGGTTTCCGGGTCTTCGCGCGGCACGCTCGCCAGCGTCAGCGCGCGGCCATAATGCGCACCCAGCAGATCAAGGCATTTGCGGATACAGGTCAGCATCCCCAGCGCCAGCACATCAACCTTAAGGATGCCGAGCGCCTCGATATCGTCCTTGTCCCATTCGATAAAACTGCGTTCGGGCATCGCGCCATTGCCGATTGGTACCGTTTCGGTCAGCGCGCTTTCGGTGAGGATAAATCCGCCGACGTGCTGACCCAAATGGCGCGGCATTCCAATCATTTGTTCGGTGAGTTTCAACACGCGGCGCAGGTGTGGGTCGGTCACGTCCATCCCGGTTTCGGTCGCGTGCTTTTCGCTGATTTCACGCCCCCATCCGCCCCACACGGTGCGGGCGAGCGCGGCTGTGACATCTTCGGACAAGCCCATCACCTTGCCAACTTCGCGGATCGCCATGCGCGGGCGGTAATGGATCACCGTGGCGCATAATCCGGCGCGGTGGCGGCCATATTTGCGATAGATGTACTGGATCACCTCCTCGCGCCGCTCATGCTCGAAATCGACGTCGATATCGGGCGGCTCTTTGCGCTCTTCGGAGATGAAGCGGTCAAACAGCAGCTGATGCTTGGCCGGATCGACGGATGTGATGCCGAGCACATAACACACCGCCGAGTTCGCGGCGCTCCCCCGCCCTTGGCACAGTATCGGCGGATCGCAGCCCCGCGCAAAATCGACGATATCCTTGATGGTGAGGAAATAGCGCGCCAGATCAAGCTTCGCGATCAACGCCAGTTCCCGCACCAGCGTGGCCCGTACGGTTTCTGGCAGGCCTTCGGGGTAGCGGCGCCCCGCCCCGGCCCAGACTTCGGCTTCGAGATGTTGTTGCGGGGTCTGGCCCTCAGGATAAATTTCTTCCGGGTATTCATAACGCAGCTCGTCCAGGCTGAATTGGCAAGCGTCCGCCACCGCACGCGCGGCGGCGATGGCGTGCGGCCAGCGGGCGAACAGGCGCTGCATTGCGGCCGGGGATTTAAGGTGCCGCTCGGCATTAGGATGGAGCAGATGGCCCGCTTTTGCGACGGTAGTCTTATGCCTGATCGCGGTCATCACGTCCTGCAAAGCGCGGCGTGCCGGGGCGTGGTAGTGGACATCATTGGTGGCGAGCAGGCCAAGGCCATTTTCCCGCGCCAGCGCGTCGAGCCGTTCAATCCGGGCAATATCATCGCCGCGATACAGGTAGGCAGCTGCGATGTGGCGCAGCGTGGGCAATTGGCGGGTGAGATGCGGGAAGAGGTCGGGAAGCGGCGCTGCCAACTCAGCTGTTTCGCGCAGAGATCGCAGAGGAGCAGAGGCCGCATAGATGTTTGCCGCGCCGAAGGGGCTTGCACCATCTACCACGCTGCCATCGGCCGAACCATTCGAAGAAGAGTGCGGCTTTACCGCAAGTGCAAGCTCTCCGCGTTTCTCTGCTCCTCTGCGGTCTCTGCGCGAAACCAAATCCGCAAACGCCACAACATTGCTCTCCACCTCAATGGTAAAGCGCATATCCAGATCATCAGGCGGGAGCAGGATCAACTGCACGCCATCTGTGTGCTCAGCCAGCATCGCCAGCGTGATTTGGCACACCCCTTTGTCCTGCCACGCGCCGTCCGGGGTCTGCATCCGCCCGGCGCTGATCAGGCGGCACAACCGGCCATAGGCGGCGCGGTTTTGCGGATAGGCGAGGAACGCCAGCCCCTCGACCGTTTCGATCCGGCAGCCGATCACCGGGCGTATTTTCAGCGTCTTGACCTCGGTATGCAGGCGCACCACCCCGGCCATTGAATTAACGTCGGCAATCCCAACCGCATCATAGCCGTGCGCATGCGCGGTCAGCGCGAGGTCAACCGCATCGGACGCGCCGCGCAGAAAACTGAAACAGCTGACCAGTCCCAGTTCAACAAAAGGCGCGCGCGGCGGGGCGGCGATGCCATCAGGATCAATCGCCAACGTGCGCCTGTCAGGGGTGAGCGGGGCGTCGGGCATGGGACAAACCTCCGCTCGTCCTGAGCCTGTCGAAGGACTGCCTTTCTTCGGGCGCTACACCGAAAGGAAGAACAACCCTGCGGCAAGCTCAAGGCGAGCGGGAATTGGTCTCCTCAAGTTGCGGCAACCGCTCCCGCACTGCCGCCAAATCGGCCGCAAAGCGCGCCGCCTGCTCTGCGCGCGCGTCACCATCCAGCCTGAGCAGATAAGAAGGATGCACTGTCACCCACAGTTCTGCCCCGTCATCCAGCGCAATCGCCCGCCCGCGCACCTGATTGACGCTGACCGTGCGGCCCAGCAGGCTGCGCGCCGCGCTCGCCCCCAGCGCCAGCACGATGCGGGGGCGGACAATCGCGCGCTCAGCCTCAAGCCACCAGCGGCAGGTATCGATCTCCTTGGCGCCTGGCGATTGATGAAGGCGGTGCTTGCCCTTCCAGGTGAACTTAAAATGCTTGACCGCATTGGTGACATAAGCCGCGCCGCGATCAATCCCAGCTTGGGCGAGATATTCGTCCAGCAACTGCCCCGCCGGGCCGACGAACACCCGACCTGCCGCGTCCTCCTGATCACCGGGCTGTTCACCGACGATCATCAAAGGCGCCGTCTGCGGCCCTTCCCCTACCACCGCGCGGGTGCCGCGCTCGGCAATCGGGCAATCGCGGCAAGCGGCGGCGCCTTGCGCGATTTCGGCCAATGTCCCCGGCCGCGCCCGCTCGGCCCGCGCGCCTGCCGCCACCATCGCCGCTTCGCGCGCCTGCGCGCCGGCGATCAGCTGCGGGATGATTGCCGCCTCGGGCAAATTTTTCCAGTATTTCTTAGGCATTTCCGATAGCATCGCCCCGACTTTGAGCCGGGCGGGGTTGAAGATCGATGCGTAGTAGGACCGCCACAGATCCTCGACCGGATCATCGCCGGGCGCATCTTCGCGCCGGGCGGGCGGGCCTTGGTGCATCATCTCGCCGTCCCAGTGGATGCTGCCGCGCGGGGTCAGGATCGACCAGCGCATATTGGCAAAACGGCGCATGAAAAATGCTGCTTCTGCGCGGACAATGTGGTGATCGGGTTCAAACCAAGCCACGAAATGCGGGGTGCCGCTGTCTTCTGTAACCTCACGGAAACGGACAAAGGCGTGCATCTTGTGCGCATCGCGCCGCACCGTTTTGGTCAGTTCCTCGATCCGGCGCACCTGCGGATCGGCCTTGTCCTCCATCAGCCGCGGGTTCGCCTGCAAACGCCACAACACCTGATAGAGCAGCCCAAACCGCGCCGGATCGCTGTGCAGTGCAGCGCTGCGGGCGAGGGTCAGGAACCGCTGGCTGGCGCGCACGGACTGCGCATCGGCGGGCGGCGATGGCATCCGGCGTTCAGTGCGAGACGGCCCTTCGTCTGCGAACAGATCACCAGTTCCCCCCGGCTCAATCCACGAAACCCGGTCAGGCGGAATGTCGCATTGGATCAGCCCCCGCGCCCGGTCACGCCAGAACGCAAAATCATCGGGCGCAGGCAGGTGCACGGCATAATGCGCGCCGATTGTAGCATACGCCATGACGGTCATGCGTGCCCCGGAAAAAGTGTTTCGCGCAGAGAGCGCAGAGGAAAGGAGGGGCGCAGAGAGGTTGCACGCGCAGCAAAGCCGCACTCATTTTCAGGCAGTTCGGCTGACGGCACAGTTGCGCGTCGTGAATGCGTTTTTGGCAGCAACTGCATCTCTGCAGTCTCTGCTCCTCTGCGGTCTCTGCGTGAACCCCATCCTACCATCAGAACAACTCCAACTGTTCCTGCCGGGGCGCGAGCAGGCGGCGCAGGTCAGCCCGGTCAGTCAGCAGTGTGGGGCGCCAGTCGAGCGCGCAAATGAACGGACGCACTTTGGCAATCGAGGCGGTGAGCCGCGCGACATCATCCAGCCGCAGCGTCCGGTGCCGCCGTGCTGCCAGAATGCGCCCGACCGCCGTAGTCCCCAGCCCAGGCACCCGCAGCAATTGTTCTTTTGCGGCGCGGTTCACATCGACCGGAAACTGTTCGCGGAACTTGAGCGCCCAGGCGAGCTTGGGGTCGATATCCAGCGGTAGATTGCCATCCGCCTCAGCCGCATCGGCGACTTCGTGCGCGGCAAAGCCATAGAACCGCATTAGCCAGTCCGATTGGTACAACCGGTGTTCGCGCAGCAATGGTGGACGCTTCAGTGGCAGCACGGCGCTGGCATCGGGGATCGGCGAGAATGCGCTGTAATAAACGCGCCTGAGGCCAAACGCGCCATACAGCCGGCTCGCCTTGCCGATGATAGCGATATCATTGGCATCATCCGCGCCGACGATCATCTGGGTGGATTGGCCCGCAGGCGCAAACCGGGGCGCATGGCGAAAGCGTTTGCGTTCGTCCTTGGCCTCAATAATTCGGGCTTTGGTGCGGCCCATCGCGCCTTCGATCTTGCTTTCATCCTTAACAGGCGCAAGCCGGGTGATGCCCGCGCGGGTCGGCAGTTCAACATTGATCGACACGCGGTCAGCGTAAAGCCCGGCCTGATAGATCACATCGGCATCAGCCTCGGGAATGGTTTTGAGGTGGATGTAACCGCGAAAATCATGCTCCTCGCGCAGGATCCGGGCGACTTCGACCAACTGCTCCATCGTATGGTTGGCGCTTTTGACGATGCCAGAGGACAGGAACAGCCCTTCGATATAATTGCGGCGATAGAAATTGAGCGTAAGGTCAACCACCTCCTGCGGGGTGAACCGCGCGCGCACCACATTGGAACTTTTGCGATTGATGCAATAATGGCAGTCAAAGATGCAGTGATTGGTCAGCAGTATCTTGAGCAGCGAGATGCAGCGGCCATCGGGTGCATAGGCGTGGCAAATGCCCATTCCTTCGGTGGAGCCGATGCCCTTCCCGCCAAGCGAGTTCTTTTTCGCCGTGCCGGATGACGCGCAGGATGCATCATATTTGGCCGCATCGGCGAGAATTTCGAGTTTTTGCCGGAGCGATTGCTGAACCATAGAGACCTTGGAGAACACCTTTCAATGTTCACTATATGTTCCTACAACCCGATTGCCAAATGCAAAGCTTGCAAGCGTCTAATTAGGCCGCGCGGTCAGATTGCCCGATCAGACCGAACGGCGGCGGCGGGGTTTGATCGCTTCTCCAAGCGCTTCCTGTTGGCACAGATAGTCGATCACCGCAGGATGCATCGCGCCTTCGAAGGCAATTCCGGCGACTTGCCCTTCGACCCAAGCAACAATGCCAAGCGGTGCGTTGACCCCGCCCACCTTCATCGTCACCCGGTCACCGACTTCGGCAAAGCCGGGCTTGCCGCGAAGTTTGCAGCCGCCTTCTGACAGATCAAGCAGGTCAACAAACACCACGCGCGAACGCACCCGGCTTTTCACCATCAGGCTCAGCGGGCGACGTTCGGACGTACGCGGGATTGAATTCATGTTCATGACGGCAAATTCGCACAAATCCGTAAAGGAAACCTAAGCAAGCCGGTAAATAAGCATTAGGGTTAACGCCTACACCCCTAGGCATACAGCCCATGCAGGAACCAATCGGGCACTCCGCCGCGCCCATCGCCGGCGATGCCCTGCCGGTAAATCCAGTACCGCCGCCCGGCAGCATCCTCGATCCGGTAATAATCGCGCAGTCGCGTGCCTGATCGTTCGCGCCACCATTCGGGTGCAATCCGTTCAGGCCCTTCGACCCGCACCACATCGCACACCGCGCCGCGCCAGCGAAACCGCTGCGGATAGCCATCGGGCGAGGCATAGAGCACCGCGATCGGTTCCGCCCGGTCGAGCAGTTTCAAAGGCCGGGTGTAAAACGCGAGCATGCCCTGTGCAGGAGGGACGGGATCAAGCGGCGGCTGCCAGCCCTGCGCGCGTTCGGGGATGTGACTGGCCCGCGCCGCCGCACGGGTGACAGCTTTGGCCCCCAACCGCACGCTCAGCCGGTCGATGCAGGCCGCAAGCGAGGTGCCGTGGTGCTCGGCTGCGGCATCCAGATCAGCCTGCGACAGCGCCAGCGGCTCGCTCCAGCTGGCGCGCAGTTGCACCGCCTCGATCCCGAACCCGGCCTCAACATCGTCGAGCCGCGCAGCAAACAACCGAATAATGTGCGATGCTTCGCGGGTGGCGGCGGCGAGTTCGATCCGGCGCAGCAGCACCTCGCCATCAACCCGCCACAGCCCGAGTTCAAGCCGCCGTGCGCCTTCGCCCCGCGCTTCCAGCGCGCGCACCATGTCGGCGGCAAGATCATCCACCACCCGGTCAAGCAGATCGCGGTGACGGATCGGCTCCATCAACCGGCGCTGCACCACTGGTTGCGGGCGGGCGATGACCGGCAGCAATGGCTCGGGCACCCGGCCCAGCAGTTGGTCAAGCCGGATCAGTGGATTGGCGGCGGACGAGCGGCGGTTGCGGAACCGGCGCAGCAACCCATCGCGCGCGGCGGCCTGTGCGGCGGGATCGTCACCCTCCCCGCTCACCCCGGCCAATTCGCTCAGCCGCTTGATCCCCAACCGCCGCAGCACGGTGAGCACGTCATCATCCAGCCTGAGCGCTGCCACCGGCAGTTCGCCAAGCAGCCGCAACGGGTCGTCATCGGGCGCAAGAATCGCCTCTGCCCGGCCATAATGCGTCCCAAAGTGAGCAAGCCCCCATGCTGCTCCTGCGGTCGGGGCGAGCGCGGCGCGCACGGCCAGCCCACGCCGCGCACAAGCCGCAGCCACATCGGCGAGCAAGCGTTCCTCTCCGCCAAACAGGTGGCTGACGCCGGTGACATCTACCAACAGACCATCGGGCGGATCAAGCGCGCTCCACGGCCCCCAACGCTGCGCCCACAGCGCAAGCTTTTCGAGGAACGCCAAATCGCCCGCCGGATCGGCCGGAACAGCGGCCAATTGCGGGCACAGCGCGCGCGCATCCGCCAGCAGCATCGCAGGCCGCGCGCCTGCGGCCAGACCAGCATCATTCGTCGCCGCAATACGCGGCCCATGCGCAGTATCCGCGATCAGCGCAGTGGGCGCCGCATCCGCGGCGACGCGCGCATCAGGCGCGAGCGCGAGCCGCCAGCGATCGACCGACAGTCGGGCGAGCCAGATGGACAATATCCAGCGCGGCGGCGGCGGCGGGTTCGGGATCGCGGTAGACATGCAGGCTTCCATTCGCATCGCTCAGTTTCCATTCGCCCGGCAGATGGCGGCGGGCCCGGAACAGTTCGGCGCGCCAGGTGGCGGCGCCCGGCGCAGCGGGGTTCCAGCGCGGCGGCGGTGAGGCGCTTGCCGTCACGCGCCACCGCATCCGGGCCGACGACAGGTCAGGATCAGCATCCAGCCTTACCAGCCACAGCGCCACGCCGTGGCGTTCGGCGGTGAGGCTGAGGCGGCGCGAGGCGGTGAAGTTGAGCGCGCGCGGATTGCCCGCAATTTCGCCAATCACGCAGGCAAAGTCGCGGCATTTGAGCCCTTCCTCCAGCGCGAACAGGGCATCTTCGGGCGTAGCAGCGGCAACGTGGATCAGACGGCGGTACAGATCGGGCGGCAAGCCCTGCACGCACGGACGCCCGCCAAGCTGGATAGCTTTGCGATCCTGCACCCACAGCACGTGGCGGGGGTCGTCTCCAGCCTTAACCCCAGCCCTGCTCCCCGCTTTACTGTCACTCAGTGACGTCAAGGCGTCACGCGCCAGCGCCAGCGCCAGCGCCGCCCCGCTCGCTTCGTTGGCAGATGCGAAGATTTCAGAATGGAATGGTTGCTCACCAAGGCCCGGCCGCCAGCGCGCCTCAGGCAGGCGAGCAGGCTGCGCGCGCGGCAGAACACGGGCGGGCGAAGGTTTGGATGGCATAGGTGAACGACTCATATGTTCACACTATGTTCCAACATTGATGCAGTTGCAATGCAAAGGGCGCGGGATGCGATCATTCGTACCCCGCGCCCTGTTGGCTCGCCTTATGGGAACCTGATTACCAGCTTAGTCATCAACCACCGGGCCGGGGAATTCGCCCATGTCAGCCGCATCATCCTGCTGTTCGCCATGCTGAAGATTGGAATTGCGCATGCCGTAGACAAAATAGAGTGCAATCATCGCCGCCATGAACCACGCAAAGAATATCAACACGTTCGGCGGCACGGTGTAGATCAGATAGCCGCACGACAGGATCCCAAGCACGGGGGTTACTGGATAGAAAGGCACCTTGAAACCGCGCGGCAATTCTGGCGCGTTACGGCGCAGATAGATCACCGACAGGCAAACGATAGCAAACGCCGCCAGCGTGCCGACCGATGTCATGTCACCCAGCACGTTGATGTCAAAGAACCCAGCAGCAACCGCCGTAATGATCCCCACCAACGCAGTGTTGACATAAGGCGTCTTGTATTTCGGGTGCACCTTGCTGAAAATCTTCGGCAACAGCCCATCGCGCGCCATGGTGTAGAAAATGCGGGTCTGCGCATACATCAACACCAGCACCACCGAGGTCAGGCCGATGATCGCGCCGACCTTGATGATCTTCGCCAACCAGCTCCATTGTGCGCCGAAATTGTCGACCACCACCGCCACCGGATCGGGTACATTGAGTGTTCCGTAGGGAACCAGCAACGTCATGATCGCCGCCACCAGCATATAAATGACGGTGCAGACAATCAGCGAACCCAAAATCCCGAATGGCATGTCGCGGGCCGGATCCTTAGCCTCTTGCCCCGCAGTGGAAACCGCTTCGAACCCGATATAGGCAAAAAATACGATCGATGCCGCGCGCATGATGCCATCGACGCCGAACGCGCCTTCGCCGTTATTTGCGGCAGGATCATAGTCAGGAATAAACGGAACCCAGTGCGCCGCCATCAACTCGCCCAGATTGGACAAAACAATCGCCCCGCCAACCGCGATAAAGGCCACCAGCACGCTGACCTTGATCCCGACAATGACGTTGTTGACCTTTGCCGATTCAGACACGCCCAGCATCAACAGACCCGATAAAGCGATGCAAATCAGGAAGGCAGGCAGGTTGAAGATCGTCGTCACTGTCTGGCCATCGACCAGCACCGGCGCGCCATCCTGCATCAACGTCATGCCAGCAGGCCCGGTGAATTGCGGCGGTATCTGCAGCCCGAAATCAGCCAATAGACTGACGACATAACCGCCCCAACCAACCGCCACCACAGAAGCCGCCAGCCCGTATTCAAGCAGCAGCAAAGCCCCCATGATCCACGCCACAAACTCACCCAGCGTGGTGTAGCTGTAGGTGTAAGCCGATCCCGAAACTGGCAAGGTTGAAGACAGTTCGGCATAGCAAAGCCCGGCAAAAGCGCAAACGACACCCGCCACCACAAAGCTCAGCAGAACCGCAGGCCCGGCATGCAGCGCCGCAGCACTGCCGGTGCGCACAAAGATGCCCGCCCCGATGATGCAACCAACGCCGAGCAGCAGCAGGTTCCACTTGCCCAGCGTGCGCTTCAATTCACTGTTCTGGGTTTCGCGCTGAACCTGCGCAATTGATTTGCGCGCGAACATCTGTTGGAAAACGGAGCGTTTTGGTATGCTCGCCATTACAATTTCCCCCTGCACGCCGATGCGGCGCACGGCCAAATTTTGAACAAGCCCATCTGGAACAAATCTCCCACTGATCGCAAGCAGATCCCCGCACGACCGTCGGGAAAGGAAGCTAGCGTAACGTAGACGCAACACAAGCCGAAAGCGCGCTCTTTCCCCCGGCGCATACAATCGCTAGATACACCCGCACTATGTCAACGACCTTTCAGCTCGATACCAGCACCAGCCGTGCCAACCCCACCCCGCAGCCGATGCGGCGCTTGACCGCGCCCGCCATCCGCGCGCGCAAGCAAGGCGGCGTTACTGCCGAGCCGCTGGTCATGCTCACCGCATACACCGCGCGCCAGGCACAATTGCTTGATGCACACTGCGACCTGTTGCTGGTGGGGGATTCGCTGGGGCAGGTGATCTATGGCCTGCCTTCGACCATCCCCGTCACCCTTGAGATGATGGCCAATCACGGCGCAGCGGTGGTGCGCGGCAGTTACCATTCGGTCGTGGTCGTCGATATGCCATTTGGCAGTTACGAACGTTCTCCAGAGCAGGCATTTGAAAACGCGGCCTTCCTGCTCAAGCAGACCGGAGCAGCGGCGGTGAAGCTGGAGGGCGGATCGGCTATGGCCGCGACGGCGGCGTTCCTTAACCAGCGCGGCATTCCGGTGATGGGCCACGTTGGCCTGACCCCGCAGGCGGTGAATGTACTCGGCGGATATGGTGCACGCGGGCGGTCCGATGCCGAGGCCGAAAAGATCGTCAGCGATGCCATCGCGCTCGATCAAGCTGGAGCGTTTGCCATCGTGATCGAAGGCGTGGTTGAAACCATCGCTATCGCTGCAACCAAAGCCGTGGCATGCCCAACCATCGGCATTGGCGCTTCGGCGCAGTGTGATGGGCAAGTGCTGGTCACCGAAGACATGCTCGGCATGTTCGAGCGCGTGCCGCGGTTTGTGAAGCGGTATGAAGACATTGCTGGCATGATCGACCGCACCGTCGCCCGCTATGCCGAAGAAGTGCGCACCCGCGCCTTCCCCAGCGAAGAACAGACGTATCAGCCAAAAAGCTGAAAGTTTTTTCGTTCCATATCCTGCCAGCTTAAGTCTCGCCCGTCCAAGGCCCGCTTTGCATCATTCGGAAACGGCCACCGGGGGTGCTTGCGCCAAACGTATAGCCAGAGGGGCGGCCAGCACCAATTGCGCAAGATGATAAAGTAGCAGGGGTGCGATCACGAACCCCGCGCTGGCGGGCGGAAACAGGATTGCGGCGAGCGGCGCGCCAACCGCCACGCTTTTCTGCGACCCGGCAAATAGGAATGCGATCCGATCAGCACGCGGCAGCCCGAGCGCGCCGCTGGTCGCCCACGCCGCGCCCAGTGCCAACGCTAGCATCGCCAGCACCAATCCGATCAACGCCGCCCAATCGCCCGGCGCAAGCATCTGACCCAGCCCGCGCTCAGCCGCGCCGGAAAAGGCGACGTAAACGGCCAAGCCGATCACTGCGCGGTCAAGCCAAGCGATCCGTGTGCGGTGCGCGGCGATCCTATCGATCACCTTGTCCTGCACCAACTGCCCCATCATAAATGGCAAGACCAGGATCATGCCAATGCGGATAATCGCCTCGCTGCCGATATCGCCCGCGCCCGCGCCGCCAAGCAACGCGAACAGCGGCGCGGCGATGAACACTCCGGCGATGTTGATCAAGGCTGCACCCACCACCGCCAGCGCGACATTGCCATTGGCCAGACTGGTATAAGACGTGGCTGATTGCACCGTTGACGGCAGGCAGCCCAGAAAAACGAACCCCAGCGCCACCTGCGGCGGCAGCACCGTTCCCGCCGCACTGGCAAAGCCAACGCCTGCCAGCGCCATCGCGCCGAACACAAACAGCATCAACGGCCCAAAATACCGCCAATTGGCCAACCCGCGCGCAAACTCGGATCGCCGGATGCGCATGCCGTTGACCAGAAACAGCACGAAAATCCCGGTATTGGACGCCGTGGTCGCCAGCGCACGGGCAGCGCCAGTGGCGGGCAGCAGTAGCGCCAGCGTGGTTGCCAGCAGCAGCACCGCGACCATCGGGTCGCTGAGGAATGGCAGACGGATCAAAATTCGGGGCATGGGCATGGACGAGCGCCCTGCCCTGCGGCGCGGTGCTTGTCGAGCCGCTCGTGGTCAGAGGTTACAACGTTAAGGCCGGACCAATGGGCGCGGGCGGATTTCGGCTAGCAGCATCGTAAACTGGCGCGCTTCGGCTAATTTGCCCAGCGCCTGCGCGGTTTTAATGCGCAAGCTTAGCAAGCCCGGATCATGCCCACCGCCCTGCTTGATCGCTTGATCCAGCAGCACCGCCGCGCGCGGCCAATCCCCGCGCGCCATTCGCGCCTGCGCCAATTCAACCAGCCCGCTCAGTGCCAAAGGTTCGCCTGCAACATGGCGCGCCAGCAAAGTGTCTGCCGCCGCGTCGTCCCCGGCCCGGCGTGATGCAAACACCACCTTGCGGGTCAGCGATAGCGGCCGCCTTACACGCGCGGTCAGCGCATAAGCTTCCAGCGCGCCGCGAAGATCGCCTGCGCCCAGCAACGCATCCCCGGAGAGGTGAGCGACATCGGCTGATGCCGGAAAACGCGCGCGCAGGTTACGGGCCTGCGCCTTGGCCCTGCGCCAGTCGGCGGCAGATGCAGCCCGCCGCATCGTAGTGGTTGGCTGCGGCAAGCCTGCCCGGTCGGCCAGCACCGTCGGCGCCAGCGATGCCCCGGCGTAAGCGCGCGCCAGCAGCGGTGCCGCGCGTGCGCGGTCGCCCAAGCGTTCATAGGCGCGCGCGGTCAGCAACATGAGATAGGGCGATGCTTCGGACCGTTGCGCCTCGTTGGCGAACCGCGCCACCACCTCCGCATCGCGCCCCCCCATCAACAGCGCGCGGGCCAGCAGATCACGCAGCCGCGCGTTGGCCGGTTGGCGCGCAACCAGAATATCCAGCGTGGCGGCTGCACTATCGGGATTGTCTTCAGCCAAGCTAAGGATGGCATCAAGCTGCATCGCCGCTGGCACCCCGCGCGCCGCCATCCCGCTGCGCACCAGCAGGCTGCGCGCCAGCGGCAGATTGCCACCGCGTGCGGCCAGAACGGCCTGGAGATAAAGCACCCGCATATCATCTGGCGCAATTTTGGCCAGTTTGCGCGTTGCCCGCAGCATCGCCCGGCCGCGCCCGCTATCGCCTAGGCTTGCCGCATATTCGGCCCACACGTCGGGATTTTTGGGATCAGCCGCCAGCGCGGCTTCAAACCACGGCAGGGCAGCCGCCGGGCCGTGGGCATCGCGCACCATAAACGCCCGCATCAACAGCGCCGGCGCATGCCCTGGGCCTAACGCCAGTGCGCGGTCCGCCGCATCAAGGGCGGTCAGGTGTTCGCCGCCGCGAAATCGCAGCCGCGCAATTGCAACCCACACATTGGGATCATCGGGTGACATGGTGCGGGCTTCATCCAGCTTGCGCCCGGCATCAGCAAGCGCGCCGTCCGCAATTGCGGTATCGGCTTCTGCAATAATGCGGATAACCGCCGGGTCGCTTTGCCGCGCAGCATTAGGCCTCGCGGCATCGTCTTCACCCACGCAGCTACCCAGCATCAGCGCAAACGCCAACGCCAGCATCGCGGCGCGCAGCTTACGACTGCAAATCATACTGCTTGATCAGATCATACAATGTCGGGCGGCTGATTCCCAGCAGCTTAGCGGTGCTAGAGATATTGCCTTCACTCCGAGCCAGCGCGTGGCGGATCACCCGGCGATCTGCCGTTTCGCGCGCAGCTTTCAGGTTGAGCACATCGGCGTCTTCTTCCTCACCCGCCCCGAAATCCAAATCATCGGCTTTGATCAGCTTGCCATCAGCCATGATCACTGCGCGCTTCACCCGGTTTTCCAGCTCGCGAACGTTGCCCGGCCAGTCATGCGCATCAATTGCGGCCAATGCGTCAGGTGCAAACCCGGTAACCCTGGGGTTCATTTCGGCAGCGAAGCGTTTGACGAACACTTTGGCCAGCAACACCGGGTCGCCGTGCCGTTCGGCAAGGCCGGGAATGCGCACCACGATTTCAGCAAGGCGGTAGAACAGGTCTTCGCGAAAATCGCCCTGATGGATCATCGTTTCCAGATCCTGGTGGGTAGCGCATACAATCCGCGTGTTGACCGCAATCGCCTTACGCCCGCCAACCCGCTCAACAATGCGTTCCTGCAAAAACCGCAGCAGTTTGACCTGCAACGGCAGCGGGATATCACCAACCTCGTCAAGGAACAGCGTGCCGCCATGCGCACTTTCGATCTTGCCCTCAGTGGTCTTGATCGCGCCGGTAAACGCGCCTTTTTCGTGCCCGAACAATTCACTTTCGAGCAGATTTTCCGGGATCGCAGCGCAGTTGATCGCAACAAACGGCCCGCCCGCTCGGTCGCTAGCATCGTGCAGACCTTGCGCTAGCAGTTCTTTGCCTGTCCCGCTTGCTCCCAATAGCATCACCGACACATTGGTTTTGGCAACGCGCTCAATGGTGCGCGCCACCTTGACCATTTCGGGCGCGCCAGTGATCATCCGGCCCAGCACTGTCTTGTCGGCGGTGCTATTAGCGACCAATCGGCGGTTTTCTTCCTCAATCGCGCGCAGATTGAACGCGCGGCGCACGATCAGGCCCAATGCGCCAATATCAATCGGTTTCTGATAGAAATCATACGCGCCGCGCGCGATGGCATCCAGCGCGCTTTCGCGTGCGCCGTGCCCGCTGGCGACGATCACCTTGGTATCGGGTTTCAACGCCATGATCGCATCGAGCACGGCAAAGCCTTCGGTCGTGCCATCGGGATCGGGTGGCAGACCTAGGTCGAGCGTCACGACGCCCGGCGCTTCGGCGCGCAACGCGGCAAGCGCGCTGTCGCGGTCACCCGCCACCACCACTTCGAAATCTTCATAAGCCCATTTGAGCTGGGCTTGCAGACCGGGATCATCCTCGATCACCAGCAGCACGGGTTTCTTGTCGGCCATCATGAGACCCCTTTTGCGGCGTGTTGCAACGCATATGGCGACGCGGTGTGTTCAGCCAGCAGGCGCACCGCCTCGGCGATTGGCAGCACAAGCGAAAAACGTGTGCCCAGCCCTTCGCGCGATTCGACAGCTACCCGGCCGCCCATCGCCCTGATCAATTCGCGCGCTTCGAATGCGCCGATACCGAACCCGCCTTGCTTGGATGAGACGAAGGGTTTGAACAGCCCGGTGCGGACAAATTCCGGGGTCATGCCGTGGCCGCTATCGACCACCTCGATGGTGCCATACAGCCCCTCGCTCGTGGCATCGAGCATCACCGGCAGGCCCGGTGCGCTGGCATCAATTGCATTTTGCACCAGATGAAGCAGCGCCTGTTCCAGCGCTTCGCGGTTGCCCATCACGATTACCGGAGCATTGCGGGTTACCGCCACCGGATGCACGGCTGCAAACCGCGCGGCCATACTGCGGGCAAGGACGCCCAGATCAATTGGCGCAAGATCATGCACCTGCCCCGAACCGTAACGTCCAAGCCGGGCCAACAACGCCGAAAGCTTGTCCGACGAATTGCGCAAGGTTACCAGCATATCGGCGCGGAATGCGGGATTTTCGGCGTGTTTCTCGGCATTGGCCGATAGCAGCGATAGTTGGCTGACCAAATTCTTGATGTCGTGCATCACAAACGCCATCCTGCGGTTGAATTCATCAAACCGGCTGGCATCCATCAACGCCTGCTGCCCGGCCTGTTCGGCCAGATAGCTGGCCAATTGCTGACCGGCGACGCGCAGCAGATCAAAATCTTCCCAATCCAGCTGACGCGCGGTGCGCGGTCGGGCGAGCACAATGGCCCCCACCAACCGATCAAAATGGATCAACGGCACCAACGCCCACGCATCCTGAGCCTCAGCCAACCATAGCGGCACTAAAGGTTGCTCCCCGTGGTGGTCGACCCCGCGGCGCGCTTCGTCAAAGGCAAGCACCAGATTGTGCTGTTCGAGCAAGCCTGAAAAGCCATGATCGGCCGCCACAGCCGGCACAGCAATCATCGGCCAATTCCAGCGCGCGGTTAGTTCCAACTGCGCGTCTTCGTTGGGCATCAGCAACAGGCCCGCCGGGCTTTCGGTGATGTCAGCCAGCGCCTTAACCGCGCGTTCCTGCAAGCTGGCGCTACCCGACCCGCCGTGGCCGATGGTGCGGGTGAACCGCAGCCATTCTTCGCGGTAATCATAGCGGTGCTGGAACAGATGCTTGGTCGCCACTACCCGCAACCACCCGCGCACCCGCGCCGATGGCAGCGCAATCGCAGCGCCTGCCACCGCCAACCCCACGAACATAATCTGGCTGGCGCGGGCAATATCCCCGCCGATCAACGCCAGCGATTTGGTCACCACCACCATCAGCGCCAGATAGCCGCCGATCAGCAGCAGCGACAGCGTGCGAAATGTCACCGCGCGCGATGGGCTGAACTGCACGCGCGGCCCGGCGGCGTTCATACCCAGCGCGAACAATACGGCCATGACACCGGCAAACAGCCCGCGCAGATCTGTCAAAACACCGAGGCTTTTGCCGCTAAGATAGGCGACGGTGCCTAGGTTGAGATCATAGGCAAAGATCCCCGCCAGCGCGACGCCGGTCCAGCGCAGCACCGGACGCATCGCGTTCGCTGCGCCTGCATAAAGATTGTGCAGCAGCACCAGCGCACCGATTGATACCAGCATGTCGATTACGGTGCGCACTTCAAACACCGCGCTCGCCATGCCGGGCAAGGTTTGCGCGCGTGATTGGAACAACAGCAACACTGGCTGCAACAGCTGCACCATCACCAGCGCGATAATTACCGGGCGGATCGGTTTCACGCTGTTGCTGCGACCATCGGCTGAAAAGAGGCAGAAAATCGCGGCAATCAGCGCCAGATTGCGACCCGTAGCAACTAAGATCGCGGTGCTGGATTCGGGGCCAAGCATCGCTACAGCGATGCACCACATCGCGCTGCATCCCGATGCGATCATCAGCGCGGCGCGATCAGGCCGCGCGCGTTCGCCATTGCGCCATACCCAGAGCATTGCGCCTGTGCTCAACACCGCGCCCGCCAGCCACGCCAGGCTTGCCGCAAGCGGCATCGCGGCTTCGCTGCCAGTCACCGCGCACCTTCCGGCCACAGGATCACCCGCAATGTTTGCAGCAGGATCACCAAATCAAGAAACGGAGTGTAATTCTTGGCGTAGTAAAGATCATATTCCAGCTTGCAGCGGCTGTCTTGAACCGATGCGCCATAGGGATAGTTGATCTGCGCCCAACCCGTGATGCCGGGTTTGACCATGTGGCGTTCGCTGTAAAACGGGATTTCTTCATCAAGGCTTTCGACAAAGGATGGCACTTCGGGACGCGGGCCGACAAAGCTCATCTGGCCTTTCAGCACGCTCCAGGTTTGCGGCAATTCATCGATCCTGACCTTGCGGATAAAGCGGCCAAGCCGGGTGATGCGCGGATCATTTTCTTCTGCCCATTTGGCCCCGTCCTTTTCGGCGTCGGTGCGCATTGAACGCAGTTTGATAACCGTAAACACTTCGCCAAACAGGCCCACCCGCGTCTGGCGGAAAAATGCTGGGCCTTTGCTGTCGAGCCTGACCAGCACAGCAAACAGCGCGATAAGCGGGAACGTCAGCGCCAGCAAAATCACGCTCGCAGTGATATCAAAAATGCGTTTGATCGCGCTTGAAAACATCCGCCCGCTGGAAAATCCATCGGAAAAAATCAACCAACTGGGGTTGATCGTATCCAGATCAACCCGGCCCGTTTCGCGTTCGATAAAGCTCGAAAAATCATTGACGTGAACGCCCTTGGTCTTGATCCGCAACAAATCCTTCAACGGCAAGGCATTGCGGCGTTCCTGCAACGCCAAGACAACTTCGCTCACCCCAAGATTTTCAACAAACCGCCCCAGATCATGGACCGCTGCGCGTGGGATGGCTTCTTCGACAATTCGCGGATCATCGCTCATCGCAATATACGATACGATGACGAAGCCAGTTTCGGGCTTATCACCCAATTCGCGCAGCCGCTGTGCGCGCGGCCCTGCGCCTAGCACCATCACCCGGCGGCGAAACGCAGACGAGCCAAGGAAAGAATTGAGCAGCAGCCGGTCGGCCACCAGCACCAAGATCGCCAGACCCATGGTGTAGAGCAGCGTTGACCGCCAAAACAGGTCGCTCGGGATCGCAAAATCAACCACTGCCAGCGCAATAATGCCAAGGCTGATGGCCACGAGCACGCGGGCACCGGCAAAACGCAAGCTGCGCAGCGCGTTGGGGCCGTAAACCCCGACCGCAATCATCGCCAGCCAGATCACCAACGCAGTGCCAAGCAAGGCCAGCCCGCGATTGGAAAACGCGCCGATATCCATCCCGATCTGATGGCTGCGCAATTGCCACGCAAGTTCACTGGCCAGCACGAGCAAGGCAAGATCGAGCAGGCCAAGCAGCAGCACGGCGTGCGGGATGTAATGCTTGAACAGGCGGATCATCGCAGGGGCAGGCCTTTGGCTAACTCTGCCCGGTTTTAGCTGTGAGACCTTAAGTGTCGGTAAATTTTACACCGCCGGCCAAATCTGGTGCTTTCCTGCGAGGTGCGATAGTTGACGCAGTGTCAGGATCTGGCGCGCGCGCCGCCTGGCACACTTGCCAAACGCGCCGGAGCCGGGGTCAGGCATTCGGCGCGTCCGCACCGCCCACACGGCACGCCCAGCGGGACGGCGTCTGCCCGGTCGAGCGACACGCCGCGCGCATGGGCCAAATCGGCGGCAAACCGCGCTTCGATGCAAAGAACAACCGCGCGCCTGCCTGCGCACATCACCCCGTCGCCATCGACGGTGCGGGTGATGGTGAACCAGTGACGCGCAGCACCCTCACCCTCGCCAAAGGTCACCGCCTGCGTCAACACTGCGGCGGGCCGTTCAAACGCGGCATAGGGGACCCAAGCAGGGAAACGCGCGTTATCGAGCGGATAGACCGCGCCGCTGCCGCCCGCAGTAAAACTGACCATCCGCCCCGCGCGGTCAATGGTGGCGGTGAAGAACGGCAGGCCGCGTTCGCCCACCCGCCCCAGCGTGGTCAACCGCTGCGCCACCTGATCAAAGCTGACAGCAAATCGGCGTTGCAGCACCGCCAGATCATACCCGGTCGTCTCACACGCCCGCAGGAACCGGCGATATGGCAGCAACAGCGCGCCTGCGAGATAGTCTGTGATATGTTCGCGCAAAGCATCGCGCGCTTCGGGTGCGGAAAGGTTTGCGCCCGACACCAGCGCTTCGATTGCCTCGCGCATTTCCAGCGCGCCAACCTGCCGCGCAATCTGGAAGCGCCGCGCCGCACCGGGGAGCATTTCAGACAACTGCAATTGCCGCGCATGCAGATCAAGCCGGTGGACCTGGCCCGGCATCACCTCGGCGGGCAGAATACGCACCGAAAGCTGATGCTTTTCACGCAGCCGCTCACTCAGCGCCGCGCTAATTTCCCCACGCGACAACCGCAATTCGTCGGCGAGATCTTCGGCAGCGTGGTCAAGATCGGCAAAGTGGTTTTGCCAGCGTTCAATCACGCGGCGCGCGGCGGCAGCGGCATCTTCGCTTTCGGCACGGCCGCCGCCGCCGCCGCCGCCGCCAGCGTCATAGAGCCGAGCGAAGGCAGCAGCCACTTGCGGCGCGGCAGACAGGAACTCTTGCACCTCTTCGCGGTCAATCCCCAGATCAGCAAACCGCTTGTCGGCCATGCGCCGGATCAGCCCGTCGATCCCGCCAATCGCATCATCTTCGCGCAAGGATCGGGGATCAAAATCAAACCTCTCAATCACCCGCACCAGCACTTTGGCCGACAGCGGGCGTTGGTTGCGTTCGATCAGGTTGAGATAGGACGGCGATATGTCCAGCGCGCTCGCCATTGCGGCTTGCGTGAGCGTTTCGCGCTTGCGCAGGCGGCGCAGCGCCGGCCCGGCGAGGAGATTGGTGTCTGCCATGCTATATTTGTAAATTACTTTACTGATTTACACAAGATAACGGGATAATGTCGTGATAGCGACACGATTATCTGTAAGTTTTTCTGTTATGTTGCGATGCACCACGCCAAAGCCTGCGCATCGAACGGCGCGAGTCTCTCCGGCTTGAGCCCCTCCCCAGGATCGGCAGGAGACGCATATGACTTACCAAAACACCATCACCCGAATGCGCGAGATTGTCACCGCCAACGGGCCAAGTTGGGCTGCGATTGATCCCGAAAGCGCCGCGCGCATGGCGATCCAGAACCGTTTCGCCACCGGGCTCGACATTGCCAAGCACACCGCCAAGATCATGCGCGCCGATATGGCTGCCTATGATGCCAATCCGGCGCAGTACACCCAGTCGCTCGGCTGCTGGCACGGCTTTATCGCGCAGCAAAAAATGATCGCGATCAAAAAGCATTTCGGCACAACCAAGCAGCGATACCTGTATCTGTCGGGCTGGATGGTCGCTGCGCTGCGCAGCGAATTTGGCCCGCTGCCCGATCAATCGATGCACGAAAAGACCAGTGTGCCCGCGCTAATTGCCGAGCTCTATACCTTCCTCAAGCAAGCCGACGCCCGCGAGCTTGGCGGCATGTTCCGCGCGCTTGATACCGCCCGCGCCGCCGGTGACGCGGTCGAAGCCAAGCGGCTGGAAAACGCGATCGACAATTACGAAACCCACGTCGTGCCGATCATCGCGGACATCGACGCAGGCTTCGGCAATGCCGAGGCGACCTACCTGCTCGCCAAGAAGATGATCGAGGCGGGTGCCTGCGCGCTCCAGATCGAAAATCAGGTGTCGGACGAAAAGCAGTGCGGCCATCAGGATGGCAAGGTCACCGTGCCGCACGAAGATTTTCTCCAGAAAATTCGCGCCTGCCGCCACGCTTTCCTCGAAATGGGGGTCGACGACGGGATCATCGTGGCGCGCACCGATTCGCTCGGCGCTGGCCTTACAAAACAGATCGCCTTCTCCAAGGAGCCGGGCGATCTGGGTGATCAGTACAACAGCTTCCTTGATTGCGACGAAGTTGACCCAGCCAACATCACCAACGGCCCCCTCTCCAACGGTGGTGTGTTCATCAGCCGCGATGGCAACCTGCTTTCGCCCAAGCGTCTGCCGTCAAACTTGTATCAGTTCCGCGCTGGTACGGGGGTTGACCGCGTGGTGCTCGATTGCATCACCAGCCTCCAGAACGGCGCCGACCTGCTGTGGATTGAAACCGAAAAGCCGCATGTCGAACAAATCGCCGAAATGGTTGACCGCATCCGCGAGGTCGTTCCCAATGCCAAGTTGGTTTATAACAACTCGCCCAGCTTCAACTGGACGCTCAGCTTCCGCCAGCAGATCTTTGATGCGTGGGCAGAGGCGGGCAAAGATGTATCAGCCTATGACCGCGCGCGATTGATGAGCGCCGATTACGACGCCACCGATCTTGCCGCCGAAGCTGACGAGAAAATCCGCACCTTCCAGCGTGACGGCGCGGCGCGGGCGGGGATTTTCCACCACCTCATCACTCTGCCGACCTATCACACAGCCGCGCTCAGCACCGACAACCTCGCCCGCGAGTATTTCGGCGAGCAGGCGATGCTGGGCTATGTCAAAAACGTACAACGCGAAGAAATCCGCCAGGGCATCGCCTGCGTCAAGCATCAGAACATGTCAGGCAGCGACATCGGCGACGATCACAAGGAATACTTCGCCGGTGAAGCGGCGCTCAAGGCAGGCGGCGCGCACAACACGATGAATCAGTTCGAGGCCGCATAATTTGCAGGGGGGGGCGCTGTATGGCCGCGGATGACGGGCAACAGCATGAGGATGCCGCAAATCAGCCAACCGGAAAGTGCGCTTGCAGCCTTCCGGTTGGCTGGTGAACCGCCTAAGGGCGCAAGGGTGCAAAGCCGCCCGAGGAGTTTGAGATGAGCGATACAGATACCCCCAAGACCGAGCCCGCCCGTGCCCGCGCGCTGTTGTCGACCGCCGACATGAAGCTGCTGCGCCGCGCGCTGGAAAGCCACGCCCGCGCCACCGAAGACCGCGAGGAGCTGGCCAAAATCAACGCCCTGCACCACCGGCTCGGCACCTACGTCCCGTCGTAGGATTACCCCCGTTTCGCAGTTCTCCTGGGGAGGAGAAACGGCCGCCGGATTGCTTCGATAAGGAGCACTCCGGCGGTCGAATTTGTTGGGGGAGCGACCAATCTCGCTCATCCTTCGACAATCTTAGGATGAGCGCTAGCTGGTTTCTAACCGCCCAATTTCGGCATCAGGTCCAGCGTCGCCGCCGTTAGCGCTTCGGTTGCGGTGGCGATCACGACCGGCGCATCGGGCACCCAGAATGGCGAGTGCAGCGAAGGCAAGGTGATCTCACCTCGCTGCGCTTTCTCCCACTCAGCCGCGCGCACGCCGCCTACCCAGAAGATCAGCGATTCCACATTTTCCCGGTCGGCGCGGTAGAATTGGCTGAAATCTTCGCCCCCCATGACGCTGGGCGTTTTAAACACGCGGCCGTCAAAGCGCGTCTTCAACCCCGCCATCACCGTTTCGGTAAATTCGGGCGTGTTGTAGGTCGCAGGCGTATAGGGATCGGCAACGGTCACCTTGGGCAGCTTATCTTCGGGCATCCCGGCTGCGATCGCTTCGCCGCGCGCAATCCGGGCGATCCCATCGAGCAGGTGCTGGCGCGTTTTGTCCGAATAGCTGCGCACGGTGATTTGCAGCCGCGCCTCATCGGGGATGATATTGTGCTTCGATCCCGCCTGAAAACTGCCGACGGTGACGACCGCAGGCTCCTGCGGGTCCAGCTCGCGGCTGACCAATGTTTGCAGCCGGGTGACAATGCTGGCGGCGATGACAATCGGATCCTTGGTGGTATGGGGATAAGCGCCGTGGCCGCCCACCCCCGGCACAATCACATCAACAGAATCGACATTGGCGAGCGCAAAGCCTGAAGAATAGCCGATCTGGCCGGCGGGGATCTGCGCCGCATCGTGGAAAGCCAGCACATAATCGGGCTTAGGGAAGCGGGTGTATAGCCCATCATCAAGCATGGCCTTTGCGCCCTCGCCGATTTCCTCGGCCGGTTGCAAGATCATCACCAGGGTGCCCGACCATTGATCGCGGCGTTGTGCCATCTGCTGCGCCGTGCCGAACCATGCCGCCATGTGGGTATCGTGCCCCCAGGCGTGCATCACCCCGGTTTCGACCCCAGTGGCAGGCACTGCGCGGCGTTTGGAGGCATAGGGCAGCCCGGTTTGTTCAATCACTGGCAGGCCGTCCATATCGGCGCGCAGCAACACGGTTGGGCCAGCACCGTTCTTCATCACCGCGACAACGCCGGTCTTGCCAACGCCTTCGGTCACGTCAAACCCCAGCGCACGGGCGCGGGCGGCGAGTTTCTTGCCTGTTTCAACCTCTTGAAAGCTGAGTTCAGGGTTGGCGTGGAGATCCTGATACAGCGCCACCAGCTCGGGCAGGTCAGCCGCCACCGCATCGCGCAGTTCGTCTGCCTGCGCAGGTACAGCCGCCAGCAGCGCGAGCGCGCTTGTGCCAGCCAATACAAGTGCCAGTTTCATGCTCGTCTCCCCGTTGTCGTTCGTTGCGCAGTCACAATCCGTACCATAGCGCCAACAATATCGACAGCACCGTCACCATCAACACCACTAGTGGCACGCCCGCGCGCGCATAGTCACCAAATTCATACCCGCCCTCAGCCATGATCAGCATATTGGTCTGGTATGCAATCGGAGTGGCGTAGCACAGGTTGCAGCCGAACAGCACGGCCAGCACCAGCGGTTCAGGCGGCAGGCCCAGTTGCGTTGCAATGCTGAAGGCAATCGGGGTGCCGATGGTGGCAGCGGTCGCGTTGGACGCGAAATTGGTGATGATCGTGACAAAAATCATGATTGCCGAGAGCACTAGCGCTGGCGGCAGATAGGCAAGGCCGAGCGAAAGCGCCTGCCCTAGCCATTCCGCCGCACCGCTTGCATCGATCACCCGGCCAATCGCCAGGCTGGCAGCGATCAGCACGATGACCTTGGCCGAAAGCGCCCGCCCAACCCGGTCAAACTTCACGCAGCCAGTGACGAACATCGCAATCGCGCCCGCCAGCGCCGAAATCGCAATCGGCAGCTTGATCGGGTCATAGCCGCCAGCGTCAAACCACGGCAGCCCAAGCGAAGCTGTCGCAATCGCCCCCAGCATGATCGCACCTGCCAGCACCGCCTTTGACCGGCGCGGCAGCTCGCGCGCACCTTCAAGCCTAAGCAAGCCATCATTGCGAGCGAACGCCTGCAAATCATCGTCGATCCCCATCACCAACAATACGTCGCCTTCGAGAATGTGAAGATCGCCTGCGTCAGAATAAGTGTCACGCCCACCCAATATTCGGTTTGGGCGGTGGATGCCAAGCACTGCGACCCCGTACAGATCAGCAATGCCCGTACTGCCAAGGGTGCGGGTAATCAGGCGCGAATCCGCTGTCACTGTCATATCGACAGCGACAACATCCTCGCGCTGGGTAGCCGATACTCGGCGAATGCGGTCAAGCACCCAGCTTGGTGCCAATGCGCTCTTAAGCGCGCGCGCGGCCTCCTCCAGCGCCTCATGCGTGCCCGACATATGCAGACGCTGCTCGGGCTGGAGTGGGCCTGTGGGCACATCATGCAGCGTGATCCCCTCCGGCAACTTGGCCTTGAGAGCGGCTATATCAGCACCGGCCAGCACGCTGCTTGCCCCAACCCGCAAGCGGGTGTGAAAAATGCGGCGCTGATTGTCAGGCGATGCGCTGTTGTCGCGCAGCAACCGGGGCATCACTAGCCAGAGATAAGGCAATGCGAACAAACCAGCGATCAGCACAATCGGGGTAAACTGGAACACGCCGAATGGTGACATCCCCAGATCAGCAGCAATGGTCGCGACCAGAATATTGGTCGAGGTGCCGATGGTGGTCGACATCCCGCCCAGCAGAACAGCGATGTTCACCGGCATCAGGATTTTTGACGACGCCATCAGGCCCTTGCCCGCAATCGCGACAATGATTGGGATCAGCAGCACCATCACCGGCGTATCATTGACAAACATCGACAGAAAAAACGCCAGCAGCAGCGCCGCCAGTAGCCCGAGCTGCCCGTTGATCCGGAACACGCTTTCCAGCAGCCGGGCAAAAGGTTCGAGCGCGCCGGTCACCACCAGCCCGCGCCCCATGATCATCAGCGCGCAGATCGTGATCAGCGCCGAATGGCCGAACCCGCCGAACGCAATCGCCAGGCCATCGGTCGGCTTACTGCCCGCCAACGGCGCGAAATACAGCCCCACCCCGATCACTGCGATGGTGATCAGCGAGATGATTTCTTCGGGATAACGGCCCCGCGCAAACGCAATGAACATGGCGATGGTAACCGCCATGGCTGCTATTGCGTGATAAGATGGTGCATCAATCATGGCGTCGCGTCACGGGTAGCCAATCGGGCGGGGCCTCGACAAGCGGTTTGTGGAGAAACGCC
>JBBRFG010000005.1:0-45611 GCA_038224685.1 Sphingomonadales bacterium | reverse complement strand
GCCGGCTTCCTTCAGAAGAACCGCTTCGAGCGGCGCGCTGTCTCACACCCCTTCGGCAATAAAATGGTGCAAGGATCATACCCAAACTCGCCATCGCGAACAGCCATCGGCTGCACGCTCTTGCGGTCACCGGGCCCGATTAAACCCGCGATATAGGCCGGGCAAACACGCAGACGCGTCTTGTGTCGCAAAGCCGTCAGGAATGGCGCAAGCCATGCTTCAAGTTCATCGCCCCACGCATCCGCCATCGCCAGCCTCCATAATAGCTGGCTCCCCATCAATCAGGTTTTCGCTCTTTGAGAATCCTGAAAATTATCCTTCTGCCAAAGTAGTGCTACCTGCATGGCTCGTGGGATGCGAGTTGAACCAAGGAAAAGTACGCGTGATGCCTTTGGCACCATCAATGCTCAGCCTCATGGCTGCATGTTTTTATGGCGCTGTGGCCATGTCGTGTCTGATAGCGCTGGCGCATGCGATTGGGCGTCGGCAAATCACATGGCACGCGCTCAGCTGGGGAGCGATTGCAGCGCTTTTCCTGGTTCTGATTGTGATGCGATTTTTTGCCCTCGAGGAGCTTTTGCGCGGGGAACTGCGGTTGGTGCTGCGGGTCGAGGGGGCCTACGATGATCGCCGCGCGCTTCAGGGCCCGATCTTTGCGGCACTCTTCATCGTCGCCGCGACCATTGGTGCGTTTTGGTTGTTTACCGTTTCCCGAAGAATCCGGGGACGCCGCAATATTGCGACCATGATTGCAATAGCTTGCGCGTGCGGGATTACGTTTCTTATGCTGCTCCGCATCGTTTCGCTGCATTCGGTCGACGCACTGCTTTATGGACCGCTCAAGCTGAACTGGATTATCGACATCGGGTTGAGCGCGGTCGTGCTGGGTTGCGGCGTCCAATACTGGCGCGTGTTAACCGGAAAAGCCTGACCGCTCTCTCAGTGCGCCGCCGCGATCAGATCCGCAATGCGGTGGCTGGCGTTGCCATCGCCGTAAGGATTATGGGCCTTGGCCATCCGATCATAGGCAGCCCGGTCATCCAATAACTGGTTGGTCTCGCGGACTATTGTAGCAGTATCAACGCCCACCAGCTTGGCGGTTCCGGCTGCGATGCCTTCCGGCCGTTCGGTGGTGTCGCGCATCACCAGCACCGGTTTGCCAAGGCTGGGAGCTTCTTCCTGAATGCCGCCGGAATCGGTCAGGACAACATCGCACGCCGCCATCATCGCGACAAAATCGAGGTAGTCGAGCGGACCGATCAAGGCGATGTTATCGCGGCCCGACAGCGCCGGGCGCATCGCTTCGACCACGTTGGGATTGGGGTGCAGGGGATAGATGATCGCGACGTCATTGCGCGATGCAAGCTGCTGCAATGCCTGCGCAATCTGCGCCATACCGGCCCCGAAATTTTCGCGCCGGTGAGCGGTGACGGCAATGATCCGCCGCCCAGCGAACCGCGCGATCAAAGGCCCTACCACCGTCGCCAGCGCCGGATCAGCGGCCAGTTTTGCGCGGGCAAACATCAGCGCGTCGATCACCGTGTTGCCGGTCACATGGATGGAATGTTCCGCAACGTTTTCAGCGTGCAAGGCGGCTGCTGCGGTCGCGGTCGGGGCGAAATGGAGGTCGGCAACGGCCCCGGTGACCTTGCGGTTTACCTCTTCGGGCCAAGGCGAATAGATGTCGCCGCTGCGCAATCCCGCTTCAACGTGCCCCACCGGAATCCGGCGAAAATAACACGCCAAAGTTGCCATCATCGTGGTCAAAGTATCGCCGTGAACCAGCACGCGATCGGGCTTGAATGCGTCCAAAGCCTCGCCAAACCGCGTCAAAATGCGGGCCGAGAGGGCATCAAGCGACTGGCTAGGCTGCATCAAGTCGAGGTCTAAGTCGGGTCTAAGCCGGGCTAGATCGAGCACCGAATCGAGCAATTCGCGGTGTTGGGCGGTGACCACCACTTTCACATCGAACACCCCGGCTTCGCGCAGTGCGGCGACCACCGGGAACATCTTGATCGCTTCCGGCCGGGTGCCGAATGTCACCAGAATGCGCGGCTTCTTGTCCGCTTCAATCATCGTTGCAGCATGCCGCGCGTGTCGAACACCAGCTTGCCGGCCAGATCTTCGGGCGAAAGATGTTTGAAGGCGGTATGATCAACCAACACCACAACAATCTCTGCCGCCCGCAGTGCGGCGTCAAGCGTTACCAGCGCCGCGCCCGTCCCGGGCAGCCCGTTTGGCAATACGTCGGTAAACGGTTCAACCACCAATATCCGATCCGCGTGGGTGTGGGAAAGCCCAAGCGCGATGGCGAGCGCCGGGCTTTCGCGGAAATCATCAATATCAGGTTTGAACGCGAGCCCAAGCAGCGCCACCTTGCCGCCCGGCGCGGCATCCAACAAAGCACGGATGCGCTGCTCTGTGTGCACCGCCTTGTGATCATTGACCTCGCGCGCGGTGCGCACCAGCCGCGCGGCCTGAGGCGCGCCTGCGACCAGAAACCACGGATCAACCGCGATGCAATGCCCGCCCACGCCGGGGCCGGGTTGCAGGATATTGACGCGCGGGTGGCGGTTGGCCAGCCGGATCACCTCCCACACATCCACCCCGATCACATCAGCGATCATCGACAATTCGTTGGCGAACGCGATATTCACGTCGCGAAAGCTGTTTTCAACCAGCTTGACCGTTTCCGCTACGCGGGCGGTCGTGGTAAAACAGTCGCCTTTGACAAAGCTGGCATAGAGCACGGCGGCGCGTTTGGCGCAGGCTGCGGTAACGCCGCCAATCACGCGGTCATTGTGCACCAATTCGTGGACAATCCGGCCCGGCAAGACCCGTTCGGGGCAATAGGCGAGCGCGATGTCGGCTTCGTCCGTGCAGCCATCGCGCGGCACCACCAGATCGGGGCGCAGATCGGCGATAATCGCGGCAACCCGTTCGGTGGTGCCGACCGGCGAGGTGCTTTCGATGATAACACAGGCGCCGGGCAGGATTTTGGGCGCGATCGCGCGGGCAGCGGCTTCGACGTAGGAGATATCGGGCGCATTGTCCGGCCCCAGCGGGGTGGGCACAGCGATCATGTAGAAACTGGCCGAAGGAACCTGCGTCGATGCCACCAGCGTTTGCGCGGTGATCGCATCATGCACCAGCGTGTCGAGGTCGCGTTCTTCGATATGCACGCCGCCGGCATTGACGGTCGCAACCACCTTTTCGCAGACATCCACCCCGCACACGCGCCAGCCACAGCTGGCGAGCAATGCGGCGGTCGGCAGGCCGATATAGCCCAGCCCAATCACCGCGACCTGATGGTCGGGTGCCGGTTGGCTGCTCGCCTTGCGGCCGAGCGCGGCGGTGGCATCAAAAGGTGCGTTCATGAAATGATGGTCCCGGCGTTGGCCCTGCGTTTGTGATGCAGACCTTGGCCGAAAAGCGGTTAAGATCGCGTTAGGCTTGCTGCGGATTTACCAAGCGACTTGCACACTTAACCCTGGGGAGCAGGCCGGGGACGCGCCGTTGATCAGTGCGAGCCATGTTCGATGAAGGCTGCCAGCGCCTTGTGTAGCGCGCGCGCAGAGGGCGATTGCACCGCCGCCCAATTATCCAACGCCAACCCTGCGGCGATTGTGGGGGCGAGCGCGGCTTCATCCATCGCCACCAATATGCCCGGACGGCCCGCCAGACTGGCGGCAGTCGCAAGCTGGTGGTCGTTGCGATGTTCGCCCAATCCGGCGCGGCGCGGGACCAGGATGATCGGCCGTGCAAAGCGGGCGGCGGTGAGCACCGTGCCAATCCCGGCATGGCTGACGATCAGGCGTGATTGCTGCACCAGAGCCTCGAATTCGGCGGGTGCAATTTTATGGAGCGCCTCCATGTTGTGCGGTTGGTAGCGGCCTTTGCCGGTCTGGGCGATCACCGGCGTCCCGAGCTGCGGCGCCAGCGCGTCCATCGCGGCAATCAGGCGATCAAATCCCAGTTGCATGCCGACGGTGACAAGGATCACAGCACGGCCCCGAAATAGCGCGGGCGATCACCAGAGGCGAGATGTTCCCACTGGGTCCAGCATTCATGCGCAAAGGTTTGCGAAAGCCTGCCGGACAATGACACCTGTTCGCTATTGGCGACGCTATCGATCCATAAGGTGCGCGCGCCGATCAGACGTCCGGCCAGAATGCAGAAGAAACCAGGTGCCGCCCCGGTTGATATCACCACCTGCGGACGGTGTTTCAACACAATCCACAGCGCAACAAATGCGCATAAGGCTGCTCGCAGCGGCGTGTTTTGATTGCAGTCGGGCAGGCTTTGCGCACCGGCAATCCCATGCTGCATGGCCGCCGCTGGTTCGGTGGTGGCATAGCGCACATCATAGTGGGCCAGCGTGGGGCGCAACAGCATCAGTTGCTCCCAATGGCCTCCGCGTGATGCGGCCGCCAACACCCTAATCGAACCCACTGTTACTCACCAACACCTGTCCGTTTAATCCAACCAACCCCGCGCGCTTATGAACTGACGGCTGGCGCAGTCAATCACCGGGCGCGTGCGCCCGTCATAAGCGCAAGCTTGCTCTGTGTAGAGCGACGCTGCAATGACGCAGCCAAAGGGAGAGCATTATGAACCAGCCATCAGGCCCGCTCACCGGGCTCAGGGTGATCGAATTCAGCGGGATCGGGCCGGGGCCGCATGTCGCGATGCTGCTGGCTGATCTGGGCGCGGAGGTGGTGCGGATCGACCGGCCGGGGGCAAGCGTTGGCAACCCGGTGGTTGAACGCGCACGGCACCGGCTGGCGGTTGATCTCAAAAGCGAAGACGGCAAGGCGCAGGTGCGGGCTGCCGCCGCGCGCGCCGATGTGCTGATCGAAGGTTTCCGCCCCGGCGTGATGGAGCGGTTGGGGCTGGGGCCGCAGGACTTGCTGAGCGCGAACCCCCGCCTGGTTTACGCACGGATGACCGGCTGGGGGCAGGATGGCCCGCTGGCACAGGCGGCCGGGCACGATATCAATTACATCGCGATTACGGGCGCGCTGGCAGCGGTGGGCAAGCCGGGGCAAACCGCCACGCCGCCGCAGAATCTGGTCGGCGATTTTGGCGGCGGGTCAATGTATTGCGCGTTCGGGATCATGGCCGCGCTGTATGAGCGTGAAAAGTCGGGCAAGGGCCAGGTGGTTGACGCCGCGATCGTCGACGGGGCGACCAGTCTGATGAGCTTTTTCTTCGGGGTGCGCCATGTGCCGCATCTCAGCACCACGCGCGGCCAAGGGATGCTGGGCGGCGCGGCGCATTTCTATCGCTGTTTTCAGTGTGCGGACGGCAAGGAAATCTCGTTGGGGTCAATCGAGCCGCAGTTCTACGCCGAAATGCTGGTGCGCAGCGGTGCGCCCGAAGAATTGGCGCAGGGCCAGATGGTCCCCGCCAACTGGGTTGATTATGCTGAAAAGCTGGCGGCGCTGTTCGCCACCAAAACGCAGGCCGAATGGTGTGCGCTGCTCGAAGGCACCGATGCGTGCTTTGCCCCGGTGCTGGGGATTGATGAAGCGCGCGACCATCCGCACATGCAGGCGCGCGGTGCCTATGTTGAATATGACGGCGCATGGCACACCGCGCCTGCGCCCCGGTTCAGCCGCACGCCGGGCAGTGTGCGTTCCAGCGCGAATGACGGCGCCGACGTGGTCGCTGGTTGGCAGGCTCTGGGGCAGGAGGGCGCGTAATGGCCGGCAAGTTCTTTGGCGAATGGGTTATCGGCGAGCGGATCGAACATGATATCCGCCGAACGGTGACCGAGACTGACAATCTGCTGTTTTCGGTAATGACCCACAACCCGCAGCCGCTGCATCTGGATGTCGAGGCCGCTAAGGCGAGCGGTTATGGGCAGATTCTGGTCAATTCGACCTTCACCTTTGCGTTGCTCGTCGGCCTTTCGGTTGGCGATACCACATTGGGCACGCTGGTCGCCAATCTCGGGTTCGACAAGGTGGTGACGCCCAAGCCGGTGTTCATCGGCGATACTCTGCGCGCGGTGAGCGAGGTGAAGGATCAGCGGGACAGCAAATCACGCCCCGATGCCGGGATCGTGACGTTCGTGCACGAAATGTGGAACCAGCGCGGCGAGGTGGTGTGCCGGTGCGAACGGTCAGCCCTGATCCAGCGGCGCGGATGAAGCCGTAATCTCGCCCCCCAACGCCTGCCACAGCACGATCCGCGCGCGCGCGGCGCGGCCCAGCGCGGCGGCGGCGCGTTCGCCGCTGGCATCGGCAGCCCGGCGGGCTTCGAGCACTTCGAGGAAGCTGGCGAGACCGGCGCGGTAACGGATGTCGGCCAATCCGGCGGCGCGCGCGAGCAAGTCGCGTTCATCGACTGAAGCTTGCGCTTCGGTATCGGCGGCGGCGACCAGACCATACCCCGCCTCGGCATCGCCAAGTGCTTGGAACACCGCCCCGCGATAGGCGGCGAAGGCGGCGCGTTTGTCAGCGGCGGCGGCATCAATGCCTGCGCCCACCCGGCCAAAATCGAGCAGCGGCCCGGCGACTCCTGCGGCCAACGTGCCGATGATCGAATCCTCATCGAAAAAATCGCCGGGGCTGAAGGCGAGCAGCCCGATCACGCCCGACAGCGTCAGGCGCGGAAAACGCGCACGGGCGGCAGCGGCCAGATCGCCGTCGCTGGCCGCCAGATTGGCGGCAGCAGCGGCCACATCGGGGCGATTGGCGAGCAATTCTGACGGCAGTGATACAGGCGCAGCGGCAGGTGCCAACGCCGGGGCCGCTGTATCCAGCGCCGCGCGCACCGCGCCAGCATCCTGCGCAGTCAACGTGACCAGCCGCCCGATCAACCGCGCACGCTCGCTTGCCAGCGCGGCAAGGCGTACCTGCGACGAACTGGCGGTTGCCTCGGCTCGCACGCGGTCGAACCCGGGAGCAATCCCCGCCTGCTCGCGCACCTTGGCAAGACTGGCGAGCTGCTGCGCGGCGGCAACATCATCACCGACGGCGTCGGCGCGGGCTTCGATCACCCGCCAATCGGTCACGCTGGCGGCAATCTCTGCGAGCAGCGCCAAGCGCACGCCCTGCGCCTGCGCGCTGGCAGCATCGATCCGGGCAATCGCGGCGCGTTCTTGCGCTTTCAGCCGCCCGAAAATGTCAGGATCCCAACTGGCGACAATGTTTGCACCATAAAATGTCTGCTCGGCGGGGATGAAGCCCTGCTGTCCCGCCGCGCCAAATTGCGCGGTGTTGATGCGGTTGCGGGTGACATCGCCATCGGCGGAGATGTTGGGCAGGCGTTCGGCTCCCGCGCCGCGCGCTCCGGCACGCGCGCTGTCAATCCGGGCGACCGCTTCGGCAAGGCTGGGCGCGTTCGCCAACGCGGCGTCCGATAGCACGCGGTAGCCAGGGTCGCCGGTTGGCATGAGCGCGGCCAACGCGGTTTGCGCACCAGCATCAGCGGCAAAGAAGAACGCTGGCGGCAAATCCGGGGTCGGCGTGGCGATGTCTGGTGCAGGGTTGGCCATGCAAGCCGCGAGCGTCAACGGCAACAGCGCAGCACTGGTCAGCGCGCGAAGACGGCGGGGGGCGGGACGCATTGCCTCAACGTCCCTTCTGTTCGGAAGCATTCTGGGGCGCGGCTTTCGGCGCGGGTTTCGGCGCGGGCTTGGCCGGGATAAAGGCATCAATTTGCTGCCCTACGCGGAAGGCGTCGCTGGCAGGCAGGGCATAGATCAATTGCAACACCCGCACATCGACCCGTTCCGCCGCGCTGTTGGTGAGTGATCGTTTGGGCACCACCAGCGGTTCGGCGCGCACAAAGGTGGCATTCACCCGCAGTTCGGCGGTGCCGCGCGGGGAAATCACCGCAGCCTTGCCCAAGGCAACCCGCCCCACTTCGTTTTCGTCAATATCCACGCGCACATGCAGCGGGGTGGTTTGGCCCATCTGCATGAATGGCAGCGAACTGCCACCCTGCGTCGATACGAATTCGCCCGGCCGGATGTTGACGGCGAGGATTTCGCCCGCAATTGGCGCGCGGATTACCAGACGTTCAATTTCGGTGCGGGTGGCCGCCGCGCCGGACTGTGCAGCGGCAAGTCGTGCGCGCGCCAGACCCAAACGGCTGGTCGCAGCGGCTTCTTCGCCCTCAGCCCGGATCACTTCGGCGCGGCTAACAGCAGCGGGGTCGGACAGATTGCGGTAGAGATCAAGCTGCTGGCGCGCGGTTTTTTGCGCGGCGGCCGCTTCATTGATGGCAGCGCGGGCTTCGCCAATCGCAGCGCCCGCCTGATCGAGGCTGGCGCGAGCAGCGCGGGCATCAACCGTAAACAGCACCTGCCCCTTGCCCACCACATCACCGGGACGCACCCGGACATCAGTGACCAGGCCCGACAAGGCCGAGCCGATATCAATCACTTCGCTTGATGGCTCAACGATTCCAGACCCCGCCACACGCGGTGCATCGGCGAGTGCGCCGGTGGCCTTAGGCGGTTGCTCGACCGGTTCGGTGGTTGAACGGTCGGGCAGGCCGAAAAAGATCAGATAGGCGGCGAAGACCACGCCAATCAATGCCGCAATCGGCAGGATCTGACGGGCAAAGCTTAGATTGCGGAACATGGCGTCCTCGGCAAGTTTGAGAGGGAGGGGGAGAGGGCTTTAGTGATCATCGGGCATTTCCTTGCCATCATGGGTCACGCGCCCGTCTTCGAGCACGATGATCCGGTCAGCCAGATCGAAAATGCGGTTATCGTGGGTGACGATGATGCAGGCGCGGTCTGGCGCAACTGCGACTTCGCGCAGCAGATCCATCACCCGGCGGCCTGAACTGGCGTCGAGCGCGGCGGTTGGTTCATCGCACACCACCAGACGCGGCTCGTGCACCAGCGCGCGGGCAATCGCGACCCGTTGCTGCTGCCCGCCCGAAAGCTGGCGCGGCAACTTATCGGCCTGATTGCCGATATTGAGCTTTTCCAGCAGAACCTTTGCCCGCTCGCGCGCTTCTTTGCGGGGCACGCCCTGTGCAATCAGCGGCACGGCCGCATTGGATGCCACATCGATCGAAGGGATCAGGTTATATTGCTGGAAAATGAAGCCGATATTCTTCAGCCGGAATTTGACCAGTTCGGTGTCAGACAGCTTGTAGATATCGGTACCGAACACGCGCACTTCGCCCTCGGTCGGCCACAGAATTCCGCACATGATCGAGATTAGCGTCGTCTTGCCCGACCCGCTTTCGCCCACAATATAGGTCATCTCGCCCGGGCGGATGTCGGTATCGATCCCGTGCAGTACGCGGATGGTGGTTTGCCCGGCTTCGAAATCACGGCTGATCCCGCGCGCGCAGATCGCCGTTTCGGGCGCGCAGCCGCCGATGGCTCTAGTATCCATGCGAGTATCCATGACCGCCCCCCCGCTCATCGGAACACCGATGCCGGTTCGGTGTTGAGCACGCTGCGGATCGCAATCAATCCGGTGATGGCGAGGATCACGATCACGGCCACAAGACTGATCAGCGGGATCTGCCACGGGATATAAAAACCCTTAAAGAACGGATTGGCACCGAACCCTTGAATGAAGGCGACCGTGCCGATCACGCCAAGCGCATAACCGATCAAACCGACCAATCCGGCCTGCGCCGCGACCATCTGCACGATTTTGGCATTGGTGACGCCGATGGCTTTCAGCGCGCCGAATTGTTTGATGTTATCGCGCAAAAACAGGCTGAAGGTCAGCCCGACGATGGCAATCCCGACCACGAAGCCAAGGAACACGGTGATCCCGAAATTGGTCGGGATGCCGGTGTTCTCGATAATGAAATTGACCCCCGCGCTTGAAAACTCGTCGCGGGTTTCGGCCTTCAGGCCGGTTTGCGCTTCGATCCGGCTGGCGACTTCATCGGGGTTCATCCCGTCGCTGACCCCGGCCAGCACAAACGTCAGGCGATTGCGCGTGCCCGGCACGTAATTGAGCGCCCGGCTATATTTGGTGTAGAGCACCACTTGGCTGGTAAAGCTGGGAATTGCATCAGCGACGCCGCGAATGACGGCGCGCTGGTCATTGAGTTCCAATTCCTGCCCGATCGGGTTTGTGCCCTTGTCGAACAGATTGCCGACCCCTCCATCATCGATCACCACGCTGTCCGGCTGTTGCAGCACCGATTTGGCGGCTACGGCCATGCGTTCGGGCATCCCGATCAGCGTCGCGTCATCCACCCCGACGATAGTGACCCCTTCCAGATCGCCAGTGCGCGTCCTGACCGATGCGACCGCGCGCAGATGGGGGACCGCCCATTCGACCCCGTCAACCGATCGCACTTCGTCCAGCGCGGTCGAGGGCATGGCGTAAGTGACCTCGGTCGTGCGGCTGACCGGGTCCATCACCCACACCTCGGCTTCAGGCGCGTTGTAAACCCCGCTGGCCCCGCGTTCGACCAGATTGACGAAGATCGTCATCTGCTGGGTGATGAGCAGGGTCGAAAAACCAATCCCGAATAACAGCCCATAAAATTTCTGGGCGTCGCCGGTAAGCATCCTGATGGCGATCCAAAGCACTTGGCGGCACCTCTGCACATTGGGAGGGTTGCGGAAGGGTTGCAAAAAGCGCCAATCGGGGCCATTGCTGAACGGTAGCGTTTAATTGAACGGAGCCGTTCATTTTGTCAACCTGCGGTTCATCCGCCCCTGAAAAAAGATCAGGCGAAGACCATCCCGGCCCCCGCAAAGCGGGCCGCCCGTCGGACGTGGCCAAACGACTGGCCATTGTCGAGACCGCTGCGCATCATTTTTTTGAACATGGCTATGCCGCGACCGCAATTGAACAGGTGGCGGCCGATGCGGGCGTGTCAAAAGTCACGATCTACAACCAGTTCGGCGACAAGCGGGCACTGTTTGCAGAGGCGGTCGGATATGAATGCGAAAAAATGCGCGGGCATTTTTCGCTCGATGCGATGCCGCAAGGCACGATCCGCGAGCGTCTAACTGCGATTGGTGAGGCGATCTGCGCCTTTCTGTTTCGCCCGGAAATGTTCCAGTTCGAACGGCGCATCGCGGCCGAGACCGAACATGATGTCGCGATTGGTTTGGCATTCCTAGAAGCCGGGCCGTGGCGGATGAAGCAGGGATTTGGCGCGTGGCTGGCCAAGACCGCCGACGCGGGCGAGTTGGTGATTGATGATCCGCTGCTCGCTGCGGAACAATTCGTATCGTTGTGCAAAGGCATGGGCGATCTTGAACGGCGGTTCGGCGCTGACGTCACCCACGACCAGAGCGCCAATCGGATCCGCAGCGCAGTCGACGTGTTTCTGGCGGCGTATGGCGCAGGTTCTCATCGATAATTCGCATCACCGTGTTCGAAAATTAGCACCACGGTGAAAGTCGCGCATTATCTTGCCATTCAGTGCTCGCGCCCTACATTACCCGTGACGAAAGGAATCCCGAGCAATGAGCGACCAGAACGATCCCCAGCAGCAAGGCGACGGCCCTAACCCCTGGATCAAGCAGTTGATGATCTGGGGCGGGATTTTCCTGGCTTTGTTGCTGGTGGTGACCTTGTTCAGCAATTCCGGGCAGAGCGCGGGCAACGCAATCCGCTACTCCGATTTCCGCGCCGCTGTTGCCGAAGGCAAAGTGCAGGACGTGCAAATGGGCGCCGAATTGATCACCGGCAAGCTCAAGAACGGCGACGCTTTCACCACGGTTCCGGTGCCCAACGACACCGAAATTACCAATCTGATGGAAAATAACGGCGTCCAGTTCACCGGCAAAGCCCGCGAAGGGCAGAACGTGCTGCTGTTCATCCTGCTCAACTCGCTACCGTTCCTGCTGATCCTCGGCATCGCGTTTTTCGCGCTGCGGCAGGTGCAAAAAGGCGGCGGTGCCGGCGGTGCAATGGGATTTGGCAAGTCCAAGGCCAAGCTGCTGACCGAACGGTCGGGCAAGGTGACGTTTAACGACGTCGCCGGGATCGATGAAGCGCGCGAGGAATTGCAGGAAATCGTCGAATTCCTGCGCGATCCGCAGCGGTTTTCAAAGCTTGGTGGGCAGATTCCTAAGGGCGCGCTGCTGGTAGGTTCGCCGGGCACGGGCAAGACGCTGCTCGCGCGCGCCATCGCTGGCGAAGCGGGCGTGCCGTTCTTCACGATCTCGGGTTCCGACTTTGTCGAAATGTTCGTCGGCGTCGGCGCGAGCCGGGTGCGCGACATGTTCGAACAGGCCAAGAAAAACGCCCCGTGCATCGTTTTTATCGACGAAATCGACGCCGTGGGCCGTTCGCGCGGCAACGGCTTGGGCAACTCCAACGATGAGCGCGAACAGACGCTTAATCAGTTGCTTGTCGAAATGGACGGGTTTGAAGCCAACGAAGGCATCATCATCATCGCCGCGACCAACCGTCCCGACGTGCTCGACCCGGCATTGCTGCGTCCGGGCCGGTTTGATCGTCAGGTTGTGGTGCCGATCCCCGATATTGATGGGCGCGAGAAAATCCTTGGCGTGCATATGAAGCGCGTGCCGCTGGCCCCCGATGTGAACCCGCGCGTGATTGCGCGCGGCACCCCCGGTTTTTCGGGCGCTGATCTTGCTAACCTCGTCAACGAAGCGGCCCTGCTGGCTGCGCGCCGTAACAAGCGGTTGGTGGCGATGCAGGAGTTTGAAGACGCCAAAGACAAGGTCATGATGGGCGCTGAGCGGCGCAGCATGGTGATGACCGATGACGAGAAGAAAATGACCGCCTATCACGAAGCGGGCCACGCAATTGTCTCGGTTCACGAAGCTGCGTCTGATCCGATCCACAAGGCGACCATCATCCCACGCGGGCGCGCGCTGGGCATGGTGATGCGTCTGCCGGAGCGCGACAGCTATTCGTACCACCGCGACAAAATGCACGCGAACCTTTCGGTTTCGATGGGCGGGCGTGTGGCCGAAGAAATCATTTTTGGGCACGACAAGGTGTCTTCGGGCGCTTCGTCCGATATCCAGTATGCGACCGATCTGGCGCGCAACATGGTGACCCGTTGGGGCATGTCCGAAAAGCTTGGCCCGCTGCAATACGAATCCAGTCAGGACGGATATCTGGGCATGGGTCAAACCATGCGGACGATGGCATCGAGTGATACCAACAAGCTGATTGATGCCGAAATCAGGGCGCTGGTAGAAGGCGCGCATGCGCGGGCGACCGACGTACTTAAAACCAATGAGACCGAACTGCATCTGCTGGCGCAGGCGTTGCTCGAATACGAAACGCTGACGGGTGAAGATATTCGCCAGCTGCTTGAAAACGGCACAATCGACCGCCCTGATACGCCGCGCGGGCCGGCGATTGCAGCGCCAAGTCATGGTTCGGCAATTCCCAAGGCAGGCAAACGCTTCGGCGGATCGACCAAGGGCTCTGGCGGTGATGAGGCGCCGCAGGGCGCCTGATTGCCAATACGGGGCGATAGGGCCGGTGCTGTCCGAAGCGGGCGGTTTCAGGCTGGATGAAGCAATCGACCCGCAGAGGCGCTGCGTGCTGAATTTGCACGCAGCGGACGGGTGACTATCGCGCCCTTCCTGCGCGATCCGCAGGCAGAGGCGCTTGGCCAATACTCGCGAAGCCGGGCCGATTGGCGCAAGGTCATCAACAGCGGCGACGCGCAAACGTATGAGCTGGACCGCGCCACTCAGGCGAGCCTCGCTCCGGATCAGGCACGGGCGCCCGATCAGGCGGTCTATGCTGCTGCGCGCCGCGACTTCCCGTATCGGTACGAAACAATCCGCGTCCCCGATGACGAGGCGACAGCGCTTTCGCCCGGCGATTTTCTGAAGCGCCATGATGACGATGTGCCCGGAAAAAACCGCAGTGCTGCCTATGTGATAAGCTGAACCTGGGTTGGCGCGCCGAATGGGGCGGGCTGTTGCTGATGCATCATGCCGATGGCGGCGGCGCAGATGCTATGGTGACGGGGTTGAACCGGCTCAATCTGTTCCGGGTTCCGCAGGGTCACTCTGTCAGCGAAGTCACCAAGGCCGCGGCGTTTCGGCGCTATTCGGTTACCGGCTGGCTACGCCGCTGAAATCCGGCGCTGAGAGCGCTTTCCGAACATTCTGGGTTACCCTGACGGAGCCGATTTTGGCTCACCACAACGAGTGAGGAGAGAGCCATGCCTAGCCGGGCGGCATCGGTCACCGCCATCACGGCATCACCGCTCAGACTGTCAAATCGGTGCAGGAACTCCATGTTCGGGTCAGTCGATCAATTGCCGGGACTGCGCAAGGCGTTTGGTTCAGAATGCGCCGAGCACCCCCAGTGCCAGCAGGAACAGTGTGAGCACGATCTGGACGAATATAAACAGCACACTAAACCGCCACAGCGCCGAAAATCGCGTAAGCCCATAGGCATAGCGCAACTGCTTGTAGAGATGCAGCGGCGAAGCGATCAGGAACAACACCCACGCCCATGCTGCTCCGCTATCAATCGTGCTGAGGATCGACATCACGATAAACAGCAGCGACATGAAGCTGAGCGAATAGGTGACGAAAACCGCGTGATCATACGCCTTGAACTGCCGCCGCCACGCGAACATCAACCAGACGAACGGGAGTGATAACGGGATCAGCAACCAACTGAATTTATACCCGTTCGACTGCAATTTGTAGAGCATCAATCCGGGGTTTTTCTTCCACTTTTCGAGCAGCACTCGGTCGAGCCACTCATTCCCCGTGTTGACGCTGACGATCCCGTACGCTTCCGATCCGATCGTCCCCTTGCTCAGCATCGTATTGAGACCGCCAAGTTCGTTATCGATCTCTGTCCGGCGTGGGCTCTTGGCGGGGAGGCTGGTGCGCTCCTGTTCGAGCACATTGATCTGCTTGCGAACTTCGGTTTGGAACGGGTTATCGTTGTTTGATCCGAAGATGCCGTTCGGCAAATCGGTCGGTGCGCCAATTCCAACCATCTGAAACACCGCGAACATCGCAAAAACGGTGAACAAAAACATCGACATCGGGCTGACGAATTTGGCGCGCTCGCCTTCGACATAACGGCGGGTGAGTTGGCCCGGTTTGAAAGCCAGCATCGGCAGCGTGTTCCACAGCTTGCCATCAAGGTGCAGCACGCCGTGCATGATGTCGTGGCCGATGGCGGCAAGGCTGCGGTGCATATGGGCTTTCTGGCCGCATTGGGGGCAGAAATGGCCAGTGAACTGCATACCGCAATTGGCGCAGGTGGCGGATTCGGCTGGCTTTCCATGCGCTTCGCCTGCACCGGGCTCCACCGCCCGGCCAAGCAGACCGCCTTCGATCACCGTACCGATGCTGTCGCCAAACCCGATCATCGCCTATTCCCCCTTCAGAATACCGGGGACTATAGGCACTTTTTTCGCACCTGCGAAAGCGGCTTATTTTGCGGCGAGTTTGCGTTCGATTGCGGTCCACAATTGGGCGATGGCGCGCGCCGCCGGGGAGCGCGGGGCGAACGCGCCTACCGGTTTGCGCTCCACCGCGCATTGCTCAACCGCGCTGGCGAGCGGGATGATCGGCCAAGCCGGGTTGGCCTCGCGCGCATCCTTGTGGAGCGAGCGGCGCAGGTCGATCATGGATAATACCGGCAGGATCGGAGGGTGGCCTTTGCCGCTGGCGCGCACTTCGTCGACCACCGCATCGAACGCCCGGGCGGACAGGGGGGAGGGTGGCAGCGGCACGATGATGAGGTCTGCGGCGCGCATGATTTGCGCGCTCAACTCATTGAGAACAGGCGGACAATCAAAGATGATCCGGTCGTAATCCTTGCCCAAGGCGTCCGTCAGTTTGGCCAGCCGTTTCTTCTTGCCCAAGCGATCAAGCTGGCGGTCGATGCTGCGGATGCTTTCATCGGCGGGCAGCAGATCAAGGCCCGGATAGGCGGTCGATTGGATCAGCTTAGCCGGGTCGCTGCCATCGGCGAACACACTGTCTGCACTGTGTTTTTTGCGCGGATCAACGCCCAGCAGAAAGCCCGAACCATTGGCCGCATCCAGATCCCACAGCAAGGTCTTGCGCCGCGAAATGCTGGCCGCGCACCATGCCAGGTTTACTGCCAGCGTGGTTTTCCCGACCCCGCCTTTGACGCTGTAGATTGCGATGGATGCCATGCCTGCGGTGCTGCCCCGTAATGTGACGGTTTGATTACAACGCCAGGGGATAGCGCCACAAAAACCTATGGCAAGCCCAGGCGAGGCAGGGTCAAGAACCGGTCTAAAACGACCTAGCGGGGGTCAAGGGCGGGTCTAGCAGGGGTCTAAACGCGCCTAGGCCAGCCCTAAAACGCTGCCTGAACCCCTCAGTCCACCAAACCGCATCGATTAACCGTCGTAGTCGCCGCCGAGTGTCGATGTGCGGGCGGGAGCAGACGCGGTGATCCGCAACGCTTCGGCCGATTGGCTGAGCGAACCGATTTCGTCCGCTTCGTCTTCGTCATCGGGCAGGATTTTTTGCAGGCTCACCACCACCGATTCGAGCAGGTGGGGCGGGCTGACGGTTTCTTCAGCGATTTCGCGCAGCGCCACGACCGGGTTTTTGTCGCGGTCACGATCAATCGTCAGATCAGCACCGCCCGAGATTTCGCGCGCGCGCTGCGCAGCGAGTAGCACGAGGTCGAATCGGTTCGGAATCTTGTCGACGCAATCTTCAACGGTAACGCGTGCCATGTTTGGCCCTTTTGGAATCAGTGAACGCAGGAAAGATCGCGCAGCTAGGCGGCAGGGGCTGGCAAGTCAAGAAAATGCGGGGGGACGAGGCCGCACCGCGCCGGAGCTTTGACCCAGCGGGGTGCGGCCCCGTGCCAGCTTGTCAGAACGATTGCCGCGCGGTCACCCCAAAGGTGCGCGGCTGACCGATATTGAACCCGAGCCGTGCGCGCCCGCCACGTTCGCGATCAAACGACAGCAACGGGTTTTCATCGAACAGATTGTTGACATAGGCCGTCAGCGACAACCCGCTATCAAGTTCAATCCCGGCGCTGAAATTGACCAACTGATAATCGGGCAACAGCAAGTTGACCGTGGTTGCTGCGGTTGCCGGGGCACCGCCAAATGGCAAGCCATGAACGAAGGTGCGCGGGTTGTTTTCCTGATCCGACGGCTGGGTAAAGCGCGATCCAACATGCTGGACTGAGCCCGAGACGAATGCGGTTGTCGATGCCGCCAAATCCCATTCGTAAGTGCCGTTGGCCGAAATCTGGAATTTGGGCACGGAAGGCAGGCGGTTGCCATCGCGGATCCCGGTTGCGACGGTCAAAGCGCCGGGTAGGGTGCTGTCAAATTCAGACTCCACGTAGCTACCGCTCACGTTGAGTTTCAGCCCGGGCGCTGGGCTGACCCCCAGTTCCGCTTCAATCCCGGCGACATGCGAGTTGGGCACATTGAATACGATCCGCGACGAACAACTGCCCGCATCGAGCGTTACCTGAAGGTTGGTAATGTCGTTATAAAACGCTGCCGCATTGAAGGTGAACCCGGCACCCTGAGTTTTCACCCCAAGTTCGTAATTCCACAGCGTTTCATCGTCGTAATCCTGAAAACCGCCGAACAGCGCCAGATCCTGCGCATTGCACAGGGGCGTGTTGAGCGGATCATTGACCCCGCCAAGCCGGAAGCCCTGCGCCGCCTGCGCATTGATCGTAACATCGGGGCTGGCTGCGTAGCTGAGCAGAAAGCGCGGGGTAAACCCGTCCGACGCGGTTTCATCAACCAGCCCGGCATCGCCATTGGCAAACAATCCGCCGGTGGTGATCACGCGGGTTTCTTCGAAATCGTAATAGCGCCCACCTGCGGTAAAGGTCAGCTTGTCGGTGATTTCGTAACTCGCCTCACCAAATACGGCGAGCTGCGTGATATCGAACGGCAGGTCTGAATTGAACGGCGAATCGGCTGGAAAACCATTGGCCGTGGCCGCCGCTGTCCCCGCGCCGAGCGTCGCATTGGTAAAGGCATCATACCCCGGGGTGGGCAGCCGCTGGCGATAATCGCGCTGCACATCGGAATAAAAGCCGCCAATCAGCCACTGGAACGGCCCGTCATAATCCGACGACAGGCGCAGTTCCTGTGTAAAGGTTTGCAGATCGGTGGTGTCGCGCAGGTTGGACGGCAGCAACACCGCCGCAGCAGGGAAGCCGAGATCAACCGACACCGACCCGGTGAGCGCGCTGGCATCGCGGCTGACCAGAATATCACGGTTGATAAAGGATGATACCGAGGTCAGATCAAGGCTGCCCAGCCCGACCTTGATGGTCAGATCGGCGATCAGGGTTTCATCCTCGAAGGCTTCGGGCAGCAGCAGGAACTGTTCACGCTCACCCAATTGCACCGGCGGGCGGGTGGTGGTGAACGGGTTGGCGAACAGGTTGAAGACTTCCTGCCGGTTAAACCCGTTGGCGGTGATCATCTGATAGATGATGCGCGGCGTTATCGAGATATCCTCTGTTGGCTCAAATGTCAGCGCGATCCGCCCGCCATAGCGTTCGCCGTCGTTGACATTCTGCCCGCCGCCCGGCCCTGCCGCGTCAATAAACCCGGCATAGCGGGTGTAGTACCCTACCGCGCGCACTGCGGCATTGTCACCCAGCGGCACATTGATCGCCGCTTTCAGACTGCCGCCGACATTGCCGCCGTCGATCACGTTGAGATTGGCTTCGGCCGAACCCTCGGTCACGCCGAGTTTGGGCTGATTGGTAATATAGCGGATGGTGCCGCCAACCGAACCCGAACCGAACAGCGTGCCTTGCGGGCCGCGCAGGGTTTCCACCCGATTGAGGTCAAACAGGTCGATATCGGGCGTGAACAGCGACAGCGAAATCACCGATTCGTCGAGATAGACGCCGACCTGTTCTTTTACCCCCGGCTGGTCGCGCACCACCTGGCCGGCAGAAATCCCGCGCACGGAAACCTGGCTTTGGCCCGGCCCGAGGTTCTGGATGGTGAGGCCTGCAACATTGCGCGACAAGTCCTCCAGTGTGACCGCGCCCGAACGCTGGATGTCTTCCTGCGTCTGAGCGTTGATCGAAAACGGAACGTCTTGGATCGTGGTGTCGCGCTTGGTCGCGGTAACGATAATGACGTTGCCTTCAGCGGCTTCGGTATCATCGGCGGCGGCATCTTGTGCCTGCGCCGGGTTGGCGACGAACATGGTGGCGGTGCCTGCCAGCAGCAGGCTGCGGCGGATTACGCGGTTTGTAACGATGATTTTCATGCGATCGCTCCCCTTGAACTGTCTGTTTGGCGCTGATTTGTATCAGGTCCGGATCGATCACAAATTGTCATAGTTCGGTTGATCCAACAATATTTGGCGCTGATTCTCGGCGATTTGATCCGCCAATCGTGGCAATCGCGCATCACTCTCAGCGCGTTTGCGGTGCCGTGTTTCAATACGCGAGCGGGCTATCACCGCCTGCGTAATCGCCGGAACAGTCAAACAACTGTCGCAGTTTGCGCCGCAACGCCGGTTCGCCGCGACCCCTACACAAAGCCTGCCACTTGACGCTATGATAGTGGTATGGACACCGACACCGCCCCCGCTCAAACCGCGCCCGAATACCGCGACCTCGACCCTTTCAGCCTTGATGCGGCGGGGCATAGTTTCCGCTTTTACCCCCACGGGCAGGACCGGTTGACCGCGCTGATCGCATTGATCGACGGCGCGCAGCGCAGTTTGCAGGTGTTCTATTACCTGTTTGATAGCGACAGGTCGGGCACGGCGGTGCGCGATGCGCTGGTCGCCGCTGCCACGCGCGGGGTCGCGGTGGAGCTGATCGTCGATGATTTCGGCAATGATGCAGGCGCAGAATTTTTTGAACCGCTGACGCAGGCCGGCGGCAGTTTCGCGATCTTCGCGCCCAAATGGGGCACGCGCTATCTGGTGCGCAATCACCAGAAGTTCGCGATTGCCGATGGCGGCCAGGTGATGACCGGCGGGGCGAATGTTTCCGACCACTATTTTGATCCGCCCGCCAATAATGGCTGGTGCGATCTGTCACTCATCATCGAAGGGCCGGTTGTCGAACAGTTCATCCGCTGGTTTGGATTGCTGAAAGACTGGGTCGAAGGCGAGGCCAAGGGCCGCACGCACCAATTGCGGGCGCTGCGCGATATCGTCAAGGATTGGGACGGCGGCGTAGCGGGCGGGGGCGGCAAGGTGCGGCTGCTGGTTGGCGGCCCGCTGGTGCGGCGCGGGCACTGGGCCTGGGTGTTTCGCAAGGATTTGGTGGGCGCGAAGCGGCTCGATACGGTGTCGGCCTATTTCTCACCCCCGCGCAGTTTCCGCCGCCAAATGCGGCGCGTTGCCAAGCGCGGGCAGGTGCGGATGATCATGGCGGGCAAATCCGACATTGATGCCGCCATCGCCATGGCGCGGCTGCTTTACAGGAAACTGCTGGGTGCAGGCGCGACAATTTACGAATTTCAGCCGTGCAAATTGCATATGAAATTGCTGGTGGTGGATGATGCCAGCTATGTCGGCAGCGCCAACCTTGATAAGCGGTCATTCCGCATCAATGTCGAGTTGATGGTGCGGATCGAAGATGCCGGGCTGGCCGCAAAATTGCGCGAGCTGATCGATCATATGCAGACCGCGAGCATGCCGGTGACGCGCGAATGGTATGCGCGCGAGGCGACGTGGCTTAACCGGATGCGCTGGCGGGTGGCCTATTGGATGAGCCTCGCCGATTACCGGATCAGCCGGGCAGGCGCGAGGTGAGGGCAATGTCAGCTAAGCGCGGGGCGCAAACCGATAGCTGCCGTTCGGGTAGCGACCCCGTTGCGGTCAATGGAGACTGCAGCGGATCTCCTCAAAAGTTGCCAAACACAGGGGGAAACTGATAGAGCACTGGAAAGCAGACGTCAGACCGTATCCTTCTTGATTGTTCCGAAGTCGAAAGTTTAAAAACGATGACCCCCTTGCGACCGGGCGTTTTGATTTGCATCGTTCTTCTGGCCGTGGGTTGCAATTCACCCGCGCCGCAGAATGAAATCGCTCGTGACGAAAAAGTCGTCCGACCGTCGATCGAAACACGTGCGATTCAATTGCCGCCTTCGACCAAAACGGATGCACTACCAAGTCTAAAGTCAGAGCCGGTTTTTCTGGATAGCGCAGACAGCGCCGAGCTGCGAAGTTTGCTTTCGGGCAAACGTTTGAAGCGCCGCCAAGAACAGCCAAGCGCTACCCTAGCTGAGCGATTCAATGCTGATGGAACCTGGTCGTCCACCGTTGAAGAGGTAATATTGGCCGACTTTGTTGGCAACTGGAGAGTAGTCGAGCCACCGAATTCGGCACCGGAAGTCTGTGTCACTGTGCTAACTAAGAACGGAGCCTCAACAAGTGAGCGCGACGAGATATGTCGGCGTGTGAGGTTTTCGAAAGATCAGCGCGTCGCAAAAATTCCGTTTCTTTTGCATCCATTGGTGGTTTCAGAATTTGATGTGGTATCCCTTGAAGATATCTAATCACGTGTGTGGCCGCTATGTATGTAGATCTGCCAAAACCGGTCTGTCCGCTTCCCACCCAATCCCCGCCATTCGGTTCCCCTCGGGCGCCAGCCAAAACCGGTCATCCGCCCCAGCCCAAACCTCAGCCCTCCCCATAGTCGGAATAGTCCTTGAAATTGGGCGAGGTGAACTTGGTGATGTCGCTTTGAAAATGCAGCGGGACATTGCCGGTTGAACCGTGGCGCTGTTTGGCCACGATCAGCGTCGCCTTGCCCACCACCTGTTCAAATTTCTCCTCCCACGCGCGGTATTTTTCCTGCACGTCAGGGGTGGAGCTGGCGTCAGGCGTGTCGGGTTTGACCAGCATCTGGTAATAATCCGACCGGAAAATGAACCACACCATGTCGGCGTCTTGCTCAATCGAGCCGGATTCGCGCAGGTCTGACAGCATCGGGCGCTTGTCTTCGCGCTGTTCGACCGCACGGCTGAGTTGCGATAGCGCGATCACCGGCACTTGCAATTCCTTAGCCAGCGTTTTCAGCCCGCGGCTGATTTCGGAGATTTCGTTCACCCGGTTGTCGTTGGCACGGCCCGATCCTTGCAGCAGTTGCAGGTAATCGACCACGATCAGTCCGATACCATGCCGCCGCTTCATCCGCCGCGCGCGGGTGCGCAGGCCGCCGATGGTCAGCGCCGGGGTATCATCAATATACAGCGGCAATTCGGCGAGACGCTGGCTGGCGTAAGACAGTTTCTGAAAATCCTCGCGCGTCAGCTTGCCGCTGCGCAGGTTTTCCGACGAAATCTCCGCCTGTTCGGCCAGGATCCGCGTGGCGAGCTGATCGGCGCTCATTTCCAGGCTGAAGAACGCCACGGGCGCGCCGTAGTTGAATTCGCCGCCATCGCGCTGCCATTCAAGATGCTTTTCCGCGCAGTTGAACGCGATGTTGGTCGCCAGCGAGGTTTTGCCCATGCCCGGCCGCCCGGCCAGGATGACAAGATCGGAATTGTGCAGACCCGATGTTTTCTGGTCGATGGTGGCAAGGCCGGTGGTCTTGCCCGACAGCCCCCCGCCCGAATTCATCGCGGCTTCGGCCATCTTGATCGCGGCGACAGCGGCATCGCGGAACGTCGCCGCCTCGCGCCCGGTGGCAGCCCCTTCGGCCACCCGGAACAGGTCGGCTTCGGCCTGCGCGATACGGTCCATCGGCGAGGTGTCTTGCGAGGTATCAAGCGCGCCTTCGACCAGCCCGCGCCCAACGCTGACCAATTCGCGCAGCAACGCCAAATCATAAATCTGCTGGGCCAGTTCGCGCGGGGCGAGCAGGCCCGCACCGCTCGCGGTCAATTGCGCCAGATAGCTGGTGCCGCCCAAATCTTTCAGCGCCTCGTCCGCTTCAAAATAGGGGCGCAGCGTCACCGGCGATGCGGTGGCATTGCGTTCGATCAGCACCAGCACCCGCTCGTAAATCCGCGCGTGCAGCGCTTCAAAGAAATGCTCGGCCCGGATCGGCACCTGCAATTCTTCGATCACGCGGTTGTCGATCAGCACCGCGCCAAGGAACGCCGCCTCAGCCTCAAGATTATAGGGCAGCTTGCGCAGGCCTGTGTCGGCATCGCCGGATTGCGGTTTGATCGGAGTGACTTTGACAGGTTCGGCCATGCCCGACTGATGCGCCGCTGCGGGCCGTTCGCGCAAGGGTGGTGGCCGCCTAAATATATTTCGCACGCTGTGGATAGTGGGGAGAGTTTGTTGAAATGCTTGAAGTGCGGCCCCTGCATCTGCGAAGGCGGGTGTTATGGCCGATCTGCCGCCCGATTCCCTGCCTGGATCCCCTGCTGTTGGCGCGGCGGGCGCGTTTCGCATCGCGCAGGTAACACTGGATGAAGCCACGATCCTGTGGCGCAATGCCGATGTCGAACAGGAACGCCGCGTGGCGATTTATGACCTGATCGAGGAAAACGCCTTCAAACCCGTCCGATCAGCCGAGCGCGGGGGAGGTGGGCCGTATCACTTGCACCTATCGGTCACCGATGGGCGGCTGGCGCTGGATATCAGCGATACCGCCGGACAATTGCTGGAAACGCTGGTGATCGGCATGGCCCGGTTCCGCCGCCCGATCCGCGAATATTTCGCAATCTGCGATTCGTATTATCAGGCGATTCGCAAAGCCACGCCAAGCGAGATCGAAACCATCGATATGGCCCGGCGCGGGATCCATAATGGCGCAGCCGAATTGCTGCTTGAACGGTTGGACGGCAAGGTCGAAACCGATTTTGCCACCGCGCGGCGATTGTTCACGCTGATCTGCGTGTTGCATATCAAGGGCTGATGGATGGCGCGCAGCGGTTCACCCAGCCGCGCAAGGGGGCGCAAAGGTTCGGTGCGCGAATTGCCGCGCCGCTGGCTGATGCGATTGGCAGCGATGGCGTTGCTGTTTGCGCTGGGGTTTGCGGCGTGGCTGTGGTGGGACATGCGCGAATGGCGCCCGGACGAGGCGCTGTATCCCGAACAAGGCGCGCTTGTGCTGGCGGATGGGCGCGAGGTGAAGTTTGCCACGCTCCAAGCCATCGGCGCGCAATTCGTCTATCTGCCGCTTGGGCGGGGGCCTGCGCCCGGCGCGCCCGGCGGGTTTGCTGATCGTTTCCGCAGCGCGCGGGCGGCGGGGTTGCAGGTCGGCGTGCTGCTCCATTTCGATCCCTGCGCCCCGGCTGATCGGCAAAGCGGGATGTTTGCCCAGATGGTGCCGCGCGATCCCGCGCTGCTGCCGCCCGCGATTGACCTTGCCCCGCTGTCCGATAGCTGCGATCCCACAGTCAGCGATGCTGCGGTGGAAAGCGAGCTGATGACGCTGATCAACCAGATCGAAACCCACGCGGGCAAGCCGGTGATCCTCAAGCTCTCACCCGCGTTTCAGGAACGGCACAAGACCGCGACCGCACTAACCCGTGATCTGTGGCTGATGCGCGACCGGGCGCGGCCGGACTATGCGGGCCGTCCCTGGCTGCTGTGGAGCGCCAACAGTCAGTTGATGAGCGAGGCGAGCGCGGATCCGATCGAATGGGTGGTGGTGCAGAAATGATTGCACCGCACATCGCATTTACTCAGGGTCAACGGAGGTTTTTGTTTTGAACCCGGAAACTGAAACAGCGCTCATCAAAGCAGCCTTTGCCGCTGCGCAGCACGCCTATGCGCCCTATTCCGATTATCCGGTGGGCGCGGCGCTGCTGTTTGCTGATGGCGCGATGATCACCGGCTGCAATGTCGAAAACGCCAGCTACGGCCTCGCGCTGTGCGCCGAGACGGTCGCGGTTGCCAAGGCATTGGGCGAAGGGCGGCGCGGCGGCTTGATCGCGGTTGCCGTGGTGGGATTGAAAGCCGATGCGCAGCCGATCACGCCGTGTGGCCGCTGCCGCCAAGTGCTCAATGAACTCGCCGCGCTGGGCAACACCGACCCGCTGGTGCTGTGCGTGAGCAAAGACGATGTGCGCCGCGTGGCGCTATCCGCGCTGCTGCCGCACGCATTCGGGCCGGGGCATCTGGGGTAGGCGGCGCATTCCCGGGCCCGTTCGTGCCGCGCGAAGTCGAGACATATCCGCATCGCCTCTCGACGACGCTCGCGGCGAACAGATTTCGGCGCGCTACCCCTCGCGTCCGTTAAGCCACTCCGCCAGCGCGGCCATGCATTCGCGGCCCAGCAGTTTGCACCGCTCGGGCGACCAGCCCTGTTCGGGTTCGGGGAAGTCGGCCAAATCTTTGTAGGGCATTTCCAGCGTCATCGCGACTGCACCGAACCGCTCGGCGATCTGATTGGTGCTCATCGACAGGTTGGCGCGGCCCGGTGATGCTTTGGGATAACCGAGCTTGGTCTGGAAATCGGCGGTGCGGCGGTCAAGGATGCGTTGATACCGATCATAGCCATCGCCTTGGGCCTGCGTCCACGATGGGATGCCATGAAACCCGGCCATAAACACCGCCGGGATTGCTTCATCAGCATGGGCATCCATCGCGAAATCGACCCCGGTTTCGTCCATCCGGTTGCGGATCGCCAGCACTTCGGGTGAGCGTTCAGGGGTCGGGTCAGCCCATTCGCGGTTCAAGTTTGCGCCAACCGCGTTGGTTCGCAGGTGCCCGCGCCGCGAACCATCGGGGTTGCAATTGGGCACAATGTGGATGCGGCAGGTCTTGCGCAGCGCCCGCGCCGCCGGATCGGCCGGATCGGTCAGGCATTCCAGCACGCCGTCCATCCACCATTCGGCCTGGGTTTCGCCCGGATGCTGGCGGGCATACAGCCACACCTGCGTGGTGCCTTCGCCCAGTTCAAGACAATCAATCGCTTGGCCATCCAGCGTGGTGCCAAGCCGAACCAGCTCCACGCCTTCGTTTGCCGCAGTTTCGGCGATCAGATCATGATGCCGCTCCATCGAATAGGGCGCAAAATACGCGAACCAGCAGACGCCGGTTATAGGCAGATACCGGATCGTCAGCGTGCCGCCGTCTTCATCCTTGTCGAATGTGCTGGCTGCGCGCGTCCAGTAATCGCGATCATCGGATACGCAGGCATCATACCCCGGCCAGCCGCCGGGATAGGCGCTGGCGTTCAGCCCGGTCAGTTTGAGCACCACTTCCTGTTGCTCGCCAGCTTGGGCGCTGGCGGTGACGCGGAAATGGAACCACTGGAAAAATTCCGACGCATTATCGCGCCGGATCGCCAGCCGCGCGGTGCGGCCGTCGATCCCGAGCACGGTGATATTGCCGCTGTCGAATGCGGCATCGATAAACATCTGATCCATCAATTTCCCTGAAGTTTCTTCACATCAATCGCTACAGTCTCGCCATTGCCACCGGGAAAGTCGCGGAACAAGGCTGCGGCCAGCGTGCGGGCGCTGGTATCCACCTGCGAAAAAGGTGATTTGACCCCGGTGGCGATCTGCGCGCGGCCTTCCCACAGGGTGGTGCTGTCAGCCTTGGCGATGCGGACCGATAGTTCAGACAGGGCGGCTGGGCCTTCGCGCCCACCGCCCAGATTGATGCCGACTCCCAATCCTGCGCCCGTGCCAAAATTTCCGGTTTGGCCGCCGACCCCGACGCTAACCGGGCCGCGGTTGTTTTCAATCGCGGCAATCGGATTGCGGGCGGTGCGCACGGTGGCCACCTGAATATCCCGGCCTTCCTGAGCGACAATCGTATATCCGAGCGTTCGCAGTTCGCTTTCAATCGCGGTCTTAAATGTGGCCTTGGCGTTCGCATTGGTCACCTCGTCGGGGAAATAGACGACGATTGGCCCCTGTCCGAGGCCTGCGGGGTTTGGCGCGGCAAAGCGGGTGACTTCGACGGGGCCGGTAAACGGCGTGGTGGCGCAGCCCGATAGCGCCAAGGCGGCGGCGGCGGCGGCAGCGGGGACAAGCAGGCGGAAACTGGTCATGGCGGGGGAATCCTTTCGATGCCCGATGCTTATACCCGGCGCGAAGCAAACTGCACAGGGCTGGAATGCGGCGACTTTAGTACCGGGCGAGTTGACTTTTTTTAAGCAATATTCGTGCTAAGTGCGGCACATGATATCTCACACCAAACCTTGCGTGCTCGTGACTGGCGGGGCGGGCTATATCGGCAGCCACGCGGTGCTTGCGCTGAAAGATGCAGGCTGGCCGGTGGCGGTGATCGACAACCTGTCGACCGGGTTCCGGTTCGCGATCCCCGACGGGGTGCCGCTGTATGAAGGCGATATTGAGGATGCGGCGTTGCTCGCGCACATCTTTGCCGAACAGGGCATGGGTAGCAGGCACGGGGGCAGCGGGCACGGAAGCAGCGGGAACGGTGCAATCATGCATTTTGCCGGATCGGTGGTGGTGCCCGAAAGCGTGGCTGATCCGCTGAAATACTACCACAACAACACTGTGAAAAGCCGCGCGCTGATTGCCGCTGCAGCGGCGGCGGGCGTCGGGCATTTCATCTTTTCATCGACCGCCGCAACCTATGGCATCCCCGGTGTCGCTGCTGTGGACGAGGATACGCCGCAGCGCCCGATCAACCCCTATGGCTGGTCGAAGCTGATGACCGAACAGATGCTGGCCGATGTCGCCGCCGTGCATCCGATGAATGTCGGCGTGCTGCGCTATTTCAATGTGGCGGGGGCTGATCCAGCGGCACGCAGCGGGCAATCGACGGCGGGGGCAACGCATCTGATCAAGGTGGCGATAGAAGCCGCGTTGGGCCTGCGCGAATCGGTCAGCATCTATGGCACCGATTTCCCCACGCCGGATGGCACCGGGGTTCGCGATTACATCCATGTTAGCGATCTGGCCGCAGCCCATGTGCTGACGCTTACGACGCTCATCGCTGATCCGGCGCGATCATTGACGATGAACTGCGGGTATGGCCGGGGGTTTTCAGTCACCGAGGTGCTGGATGCGGTCGACCGGGTGACCAATCGCCAGCTGGTGCGCCATTATGAAGGGCGGCGCGCAGGCGATCCCGATTCGCTGATTTCCAACCCGGCGCGGCTGCGGCAGACGCTCGGGTGGCAGCCGGCCCACGGCGAGCTGGATACGATCATCGCCCATGCGCTGGCGTGGGAGCGAAAATTGGCCGATTTGCGCGGAACGGGCTGATGGTATCGGATTGACGCCTGAACTGTGTCCCGCTAACGGCACACATCAATTTTTGGCGCGTGGGCACTGATCCGGCGCGCTTATGTTTTGGAAACCAGAATCATGAAGATCGTCAATAGCCTGAAGTCGCTGAAAGGCCGTCACCGCGACAACCGCGTGATCCGCCGCCGCGGTCGCACCTATGTCATCAACAAGACCGACCGCCGGTTCAAGGCCCGCCAAGGATAATTTGGCGCGCTGATTGATTCGCGGTGCGGTTGCCGGGTTTGGCAGCCGAAAAAATGAGCGGCCCGCCTCCTTGCCGGAGCGCGGGCTGCAATCATTTGTGGAGCAGGCGGCGTGCATTCAGCGGCCAATAACCAGGCAGTGGTGTTTGATGTCGGGCGGGTTTTGTTCCAGTGGGAACTGCGCGCATTGTTCGAAAAGCTGATCGCTGACCGCGACGAACTCGACTGGTTCCTCACCAACGTCGTAACCGAGGAATGGCATTTTGAGCATGATCGCGGCCGTGCGCTGGCGGACATGGTGCCGCAGCGAATCGCAGCCTTTCCGCAGTATAAAATGCACATCAACGCCTATGCCGCGCGGTTTAACGAGACTGTGCCGGGGCCGGTCGCCGGATCGCACGAGCTGGCGGCGCGGCTGGCGGACAAGCACGTGCCATTGTTCTGCCTGACCAACTTCGGCGATGAACTCTGGCAGATGTTCCGCCCCACTCAGCCGATTTTTGACCTGTTTGAAGACATCATCGTGTCCGGGGTGGAGAAGGTCGCCAAGCCCGATCCGCGCATCTACCAAATCACCGAACAACGCAGCGGACGCGAAGGCGCGGCGTTGTTTTTCACCGATGACAACCCCGCCAACATCGCCGCCGCCAAAGCGCGCGGCTGGAACGCGCACCTGTTTACCGATGCTGCGGCCTTAGAGGCGCAGTTGGCAGACGCAGGGCTGCTGTAAACAAAACCAGCCGAGACGCGCCGTAACGACGCCGAAGGCGTCGCAAGGCCGACTGGCCGCCCGCAGCGACCGCAGGGAGCGAGGATTTCGCGCGCCGGATGGCGTGCGGAACACAAAAACCCCGAAGGCGTCGCAAGGCCGACTGGCCGCCCGCAGCGACCGCAGGGAGCGAGGATTTCGCGCGCCGGATGGCGTGCGGAACACAAAAAACGACCGGGGATATGGTGCAATTCTGCCTGAGGTCTCCGCCTTCGCGGGGAATCGCGTCAGGTTGAAACCCAAAACCCCCGGTCACGCGCGAAAGAGGGGGACAGCGCGTGCCGGGGGCCGGGATATCCGCGCGGGCCGGAGAGGTGCCGCGCGCGGAAGAGGGACGTGTTGGTGCGGCTAATCAGCCGTTGCATTTCGCCAGTTCGTCAGCAGCGAGTTCGGTGCCACCAACCTTGAACATCGCGACTTCGCCGAACTTGCGGTTCAGGCCGCGGCAAATGCGCAGCGGGCGGACAGCAGCCTTGTTGGCGACGCAGGTGCTGCCTTCGCATGACCATGCAACGCCGCCGGCCACTGCGCGGTTTTCACCCACGGGTGCGGCCAGCGTGGCGGTGTAATAGGCTGGGCCAGCGGCGTGGGCCGGGGCCGAGGTGGCAATGCCAAAGCTGATGCCGGTGCAAAGCAGTGCGGTAGCGAGAATGGCAAACTTGCCGGTGCGGGGAACGGAGAGGGAGTTGATCATTGGAGTCATCCTTTTGTTTTAGGCCCTTGGGGCGGAGGCCATCTAAGGTCTGCGCTGTTATTTTGCAACGCAACATTTCAATTTGAAACCAGTTGCTATTCGCTACCTACCCATTTAGGTTTCGAGTTGCAACTGGAAAGTGAAATTTTTTGTGACTGTCTGAAAAAGCGGTTACAGATGACTATGATTTGGCAAGGGACATGGCATGGGTGAACTGAGAGAACCGCTGCGCGATCTGATCGAATGCGGTTTGCCGCAGGCGCTGGAGGTGATGGGTGAACGCTGGTCGTTCATGATCCTGCGCGCCAGCTTCAACGGTCTCAAACACTTTGAAGAATTCCTGAGCGAGCTGGGCATTGCCCGCAACATCCTGTCGAACCGGCTCGCCAAGCTGGTTGAACACGGCATCCTGAAACGCGAACCCTGCGCCGATGATCGCCGCAAGATCGAATATCGCCTGACGGAAAAGGGGCTCGACCTGCTGCCCGCGATGCTGGCGCTGCGCCAATGGGGCCAGAAATACGGCAGCGAACAGGTGGTCGAAGACCCGGTGCTGGTCGATGAGCTTGACCGGCTGCCAATCGGCCCGGTGTCAATCTTGGCGCATGATGGCCGCATTCTTGGTCCGCAGGATCTGTGGTTTACCCGGCCTGAAAACCTGGGTCACCGCGCCGATGGCACCCGTGCTGCGCCCGGTTCTGGGCTGGGCACGGGCGACGTGGTCGATCTGGCCGCAGCAAAAGCCGCCGCCGCACGGTAAGCTGGCGTTCTAATCGGTCGATAGCGCGCGCACAGCGGGTGCATTCGGCCTGCGTGATCGGCTAGGGCAGCGACCATGCACGCCGCTGTCGCCCCTGATCTGCACGATATCCTGCGCCGCACGTTCGGCTTCCCCGGCTTTCGCGGGCAGCAGGAAGCAGTGATCGCGCGGGTGATGCGCGGTGAGCACAGTCTGGCATTGATGCCGACGGGTGCAGGCAAAAGCCTGTGTTATCAGGTGCCCGCGTTGGCCCGGCCCGGCACCGCTATCATTATCTCACCGCTGATTGCGTTGATGCACGATCAGATCCGTTCGGCCCACGCGGCGGGCATCCGTGCAGCGTCGATGACATCGGCGGATAGCGACAATGCCGCCACCGCCGAGGCGTTCAGAGCAGGCGCGCTTGATCTGCTGTATGTCGCGCCCGAACGCGCAGCGACAGCGGGCTTTCGGGCGCTGCTCGACGGTGAACAGATTGCGCTATTCGCGATTGATGAGGCGCATTGCGTATCCGAATGGGGGCATGATTTCCGCCCCGATTATCGCGGATTGCGACCGATGCTCGACCGGTTTGCACACGTCCCGCGGCTGGCGCTGACCGCCACCGCTGATCCGGCGACGCGGGTGGATATTCTGCGCCAATTGGGCATTCCTGATGATGGCCTGATTGTTGCCGGGTTTGACCGGCCCAACATCCGTTATGCCATTGCCGCACGCGATAACGGCCCGCGCCAGATCACCGATCTGCTCGCCCGGCTGCCCGGCGCAGGGATCGTTTATGCGCCGAGCCGCAAAGCGACTGAGGATATTGCCGCGACCATCGCCCGCACCGGGCGCAAGGCGGGGTTCTATCACGCGGGTCTTGACCCCGACCGCCGCGCCGCGACGCAGGCTGCATTCGTGCGGTCGGAAAGCATGGTGATGGCCGCCACGATTGCGTTTGGGATGGGGATCGACAAGCCCGATGTGCGGTTTGTAATCCACGCGGGCCTGCCCAAATCGATTGAAGCCTATTATCAGGAAACCGGCCGCGCCGGGCGCGATGGCGATCCGGCAGAGGCACATCTGTTGTGGGGGGTGAGCGATTTTTCCCGCGCGCGCCAGTGGCTCGGGGAGGTCGAGCCAGAGCGGTTGGCGGGCGAACAGGCGCGGCTTAACAGTCTGGCCGCGCTGGTCGAAACTCCCGAATGCCGCCGCGCGATTTTGTTGCGCCATTTCGGCGAGCAGCCGCCTGCGCGGTGCGGCAATTGCGACAATTGCGAAAACCCTCCGCGGGTGGTCGATACCAGCGAGTTGGCGCGCAAACTGCTGTCGGCGGTCTATCGCACCGGGCAAAGCTTTGGCATCGGCCATATCGAAAAGGTGCTGACCGGGCAGGGCGATGAACGGGTGACCGCGCGTGGGCATGATGCGCTGTCGGTGTTCGGGATCGTTGGCGCGGGCGAGGCCGCCTTGCTGCGACCACTCGCACGCACGTTGGTCGCAAAAGGCATGCTGGCAGCGACCGAACATGGCGGGCTGATGCTGGGGCCACAGGCGCGCGCGGTGCTGAAAGGCGAGGCCGGGGTGACCATGGCCGAACCGCCGGCGCGCGCGCGCCGCGCTCGCAAAGCCCGCGATGGCGGCGCGCCCAACCCGATCGGCAACCCGTTGTTCGAAGCATTGCGGAGCAAGCGCAAGGCGCTGGCGAGCGAACACGGCATCCCGGCCTATGTCATCTTTCACGATTCGGTGCTGCGCGACATGGCGCACCGCTGCCCCGAAACGCTCGCCGAATTGGGCGAGATCCCCGGTGTGGGTGCCAAGAAGCTGGAGACCTGGGGCGGTGATTTTATTGCGGTCGTGAAGGAGCATTTGCGGGGATAGCAAACAGGCCGATAAATCCGAAGTGCCTTACCCTAACCCGTTCGTCCTGAGCCTGTCGAAGGGCTGTCCTTTGGTTTGAGCGGTTCATTCTGCCGCTTGGAGAAAAGCAATCCTTCGACAAGTTCAGGACGAACGGAGGCGGCGCCGGAAAGTGCTTTAACGCGGCGCGCGCCGCACGCTGTAATCAATCCTGATCCGCACCCATGATCCGACCTGTTCGCGCCCGCCAACCCGCGCCGGGCGGACACGAAATTGCCACGCGGCGGCCAATACGGCGCGGCCGATCTGTGATCCGGGCGGGCTTTCGCTGAGCAGCACGCAATCATCGACATAGTAATCGGGCACGGTTTTGCACGCGATCAGCGCTGATCCCGGATTGTTGGCGGTAGACAGGTATCCTGCCAGCTCCTGATCGGTCGGTTCGCGGTACCAGCGTGCGGCAAACAGCGGTTCGCCGTTCGGGGCGGTGCCGACCTGCGCGCTATCATTGGCGGTGCGCGGATTGCCGGTATCGGCCGGACCAAAGGTGCGGCCCGGATTGATTTTGGCTGCGATCTTCGGCTTGGCACTGGGTTGGGGTTGGGGTTGAGGTTGGGGCTGGGGATCGGGCGGGGGCGGCGCTGGCGGCAGCGGCGGGGCAGGCTGGGGGTTGAGGGTTAGCGGCGAAGGGCGCAGCGGTTGCGGCAGCGGCTGATCGGGGGTTGGCTGCACTTCCTGCGGGGCGGCATCGGTAGTTTCTTCGGGCTGCGCTTCGGGCTCAGGCTCGGACGGAGCGGCGAATTCGACCGCGGCGAATTCGGTTACAGTCTCGTCCCCGTCCTCCTCGCCCGCGATATTCAATCCGAGCGTCAGCAATACCAGCACAATCAGTGCCTCGATCAGCAGTGCGATGCCAAGGCTGATAAGCTTGCGCTGCCGCGCACTATCGCGCAGCGCGTCCCACAGCGCAGCAAGCCCACCGGCAGGTTCAGCTGCCGCAACTGAAGGATCGTCCGAAATCGCCAAAGCGCCTTTGAAATGGCCGCGAGAAGGGGGGACGGCCTTGGGTGTTCCTTAACCCGTCATCAGGCGATAGGATAGTGCTTCGGCGATGTGGATGCGGCCCACTGTTTCGGCCCCGGCCAGATCGGCGATGGTGCGCGAAACCCGCAGCATCCGGGTATAGCCGCGCGCCGACAGCCGCAGTTTCTCCGCCGCTTGCAGCAATAACGCGCGGCCCGGCTCGTCTGGAGTGGCGAAGGTTTCCAGCCGGTCGCCTTCCAGCTCGGCATTGGATCGCACCCCCCGGCTGACTTGCACCGCGCGCGCGGCGGCAACCCGGCGGGCCACGTCGGTGCTCGATTCGGCGGGTGGAGGCAACGCCATGTCGATTGCACTGACCGCCGCGACATGGACGTGCAGATCAATCCGGTCGAGCAACGGGCCGGAAAGCCGCGCCTGATAATCGCCGACACAGCGCGGGTACTTGTTGCAATTGCGCGCCGGATCGCCGGCATAACCGCACCGGCATGGGTTCATCGCAGCGACCAACTGCACCCGCGCCGGAAATGTCACATGGGCATTGGCGCGCGCGACATCGACCCGGCCTGTCTCTAGCGGCTGACGCAGCGAATCGAGCACCGGGCGCTGGAATTCGGGCAGTTCATCCAGGAACAATACCCCCAGATGCGCCAAGCTGACCTCGCCCGGGCGCACCTTCAACCCGCCGCCGGTCAGCGCCGCCATGCTGGCCGAATGGTGCGGGGCGCGGAACGGGCGGGCGCGGCTGATCCGCCCCGCCTCCAGCGTGCCCGCGACCGATTGCACCATCGACACCTCCAGCGCCTCGCTCGGGGTGAGCTGCGGCAGGATGCCGGGCAGGCACGATGCCAGCAGGCTTTTGCCCGATCCCGGCGGGCCAACCATCAGCAGATTGTGCCCCCCGGCCGCTGCGATTTCGAGCGCGCGTTTGGCGGTTTCCTGCCCCTTCACCTGTTTGAGATCAGCGCCAGCGCGCGGCTCAACCACTTCGCCCGGCGGCGGTTCGGTCAGCGTCAGGCTGCCTTTCAAATGCCCCAACAGGCTGACCAGATCGCGCGGCGCCAGCACCGGCACTCCGCTCGCCCAGCGCGCTTCCGGCCCTTGTTCGGCGGGGCAGATCAGGCCGGTGCCCGCCTCGCTGGCGTGGAGCGCGGCGATCAGCACGCCGGGGCTGGCGACCACCCGGCCATCCAGCGACAATTCGCCCACCGCAATCCAATCGCCCAGCTGTTCGGCATCGGTCACCCCCATCGCCGCCAGCAGCGCCAACGCGATCGGCAGGTCATAATGCGATCCGTCTTTGGGCAGATCGGCGGGCGACAGGTTAATGGTGATCCGTTTGGGCGGCAGCGCGAGGCCCATTGACGACAGCGCTGATTGCACCCGCTCGCGGCTTTCGCTCACTGCCTTATCGGGCAGGCCGACCACCGTGAAGCGCGGCACGCCGGGCGCGACCTGACACTGCACCTCAACGCTGCGCGCTTCGAGCCCGAGATAGGCAACTGTCCGAACCAGCGCGACCATTTGCGACCCCTTATCCCGCCCCGTCAGGATAGTGCAGGGTTAAGAGAGGCTTGTCGAGCGGCTTGGGAAAACCGTTAAGGGATTTCTAAAGCATAAATCTTGGCGATTTGGCAGGCGGTGCGGGGCGATGGTGCGCCTTATGAGCCGTGCCCTAGCCTTCTTGTTTACCGCGCTGGCATTGCTGCCGATCAGCGGCGCTGTGTTGGCCCAAGCGCCAGCAATAGCACCAGCGCAAACCTCTGCGACGGCTGGCGCGCGGGTTGTGGTGACTGCCCGCTGGGTTGAGGAATGGGATCCGGTCAGCGCGCGCTGGGTGCAGGTGGATGATCACGCCGCAACCCTTGCCACCGCTGCCTACGAACCGGCCACCACCACCACGACCCACGCCGACGGCGTCACCACTACCGAGACCGTTATTGCCGAACAGACCCGCTATATCGCGGGCCCCGTCCGTGCAGCATCATGGCGGGCAGCCGGGATTGCGCAATATGGCCCGTTCCGGGTGCTAGATGATACCCGCGCCACGTTGGTCGCCACCACCGACGCCGCAACGCCGCAGGCGTTTGCTGCAATGCTGGCGGCGCATCCGCGGCTGGCGGTGATTGAATTTGCCGATGCGCCGGGCACCGATAATGATCTGGCGAACCTTAAGCTGGGGCGCGCCATTCGCGCTGCGGGTCTGGCCACCCATGTGCCTGCCAGCGGTTCGGCGCGATCCGGCGCGGTCGAACTGTTCTTGGCCGGAACGCGCCGCACAATTGCGCCCGGCGCGCTGTTTGCGGTGCATTCGTGGCGCGACGCGCGCGGACGCGAGCCCGCAGATTTCGCGGCTGATGCGCCGGAAAACCGGCTGTATCTCGATTATTATGCCGAAATGGGCATGAGCGCTGACGCAGCGCGTGAATTCTATGCAATGACCAATTCGGTGTCGCACGCCGAGGCATTGTGGCTTGAAGGCGCAGACATGGCACGCTGGATCGCCCCCGTTGATGCAGCGGTGCGCGAGTTGTCCCCGGTGCTTGCAGCCAAGTTGCGGTTGGCAGTGGCACAATCGGGCGGGGCGATGATCGAAGCTGCGCTGACGTCGTTCGGCAAATTCACTGCGCACGAGTTTGAATGGCCCACTGCATCCACATCGCTAATCCCAAGCTTATCAATGCCAAGCTTATCACTGAAAGCGCGCGCCGTTTCGTCCAGCATCGCGCCGCAGCTTGCATACGGCGATTTGGGTGCGGCCTTGCTTGACTCAGCGCCGGCTTTCCCATAACCGCCCGCTCCTGTTCTTGGTCGTAGATTGCGACCCCGGCTGGCGTGTGGACGTAACCCCATTCGCGGCATGGCCGGTAACCCATCGAGGATGATATGAAGCGGACGTTCCAACCCAGCAATCTCGTGCGTGCGCGCCGCCACGGTTTCTTCGCGCGCAAAGCGACCCCCGGTGGCCGCAAGGTATTGCGCGCCCGCCACAATCGCGGCCGCAAAAAGCTCTGCGCGTGATTGGTTTTCGCACCCGCCTGCGCGGGTGCGATTTCCTCGCTCATGCGGCCTAAAGGCCGCGTCGCTGCGGGCGGGCAGTTGCCCTTGCGGGCTCCCTTTGGGAGCCCGTTTGCGTTATTGGCGAACTCATGATCTCGGTTCTTACCAAACGCGCCGATTTTCTCAGCGCCAATGCGGGCACGCGCAATGCGCGGGCGGGGTTTGTGCTGCTGACCCGGCCGAACGGCGGCCCGGATGGGGGCAGGGGTATCCGCTTCGGCATCACCGTCACCAAGAAAATCGGCAACGCGGTGGTGCGCAATCGGATGAAGCGGCGGTTTCGCGAATTGCTGCGCGCTGCGCTCCCCGTCCAAGGCCTGCCGGATCACGATCATGTGCTGATCGGGCGCGCAGGCGGGGTGGAGCGTGACTTTGCCCTGCTGGCCGAAGAACTGGCCAAAGCGCTGGAACGTGCGCGCGAAGGCAGGGGCGATCCATCCGGCGGACGGCGGCCCAGAAAAGGCAATCGGGCCGGGAAAGGTGGCCGGTGAAGCGCATTCTTATCCTGATTGCGCGCGGCTGGCAGCTTGGCCCGTCGCGCATTCTGCCCCCATCTTGCCGCTATGCGCCGTCGTGCAGCGAGTATGCAATTCAGGCGATTGGCAAGTATGGTGCGGTCAAGGGTGGATGGATGGCAACGAAGCGGCTAATGCGCTGCCACCCGTGGGGCGGGCACGGGCATGATCCGGTTCCATAGTCAGGCATCAGCCCGGCTCTGGGGGCTGGAAATCATACTGCGTTAACCCCATAATACACCTCGAACCGCATTCATTCAGGGCATCATCTTGGACAATCAGCGCAATCTTCTGCTCGCCGTCGTGCTTTCGGGCCTGCTCTTTCTGGGGTGGGACGTGGGGATGCGGTATTTCTATCCCGAAGCGTCGCTGACGGCGGCATTCACAGATAGCGCGCCCGCAAACCCTGCGAAGTCTGCTGCGAAGCCTGGCGGCACCGGGGACATCGGGGCAGACGCCAAATCCGCTCCGAAAGTGACGCTGAAAAGCGCGCTCGCCAGCGGCGACAGAGTGCAGATTGATACCCCGCGCCTCGCCGGATCAATCAACCTTGTCGGTGCGCGAATCGATGACATCGTGCTCAAGGATTACCGCGAGACCGTGAAAAAGGGTTCAGGCCCGGTGCGATTGTTCGCGCCCGAAGGCACTGACACACAATATTTTGCCGAATTCGGGTTTGTCACCGATGGCGCGCGGCAGGCCTCTACCACGCGGTGGCAGGCCGATGGCGCAAAGTTGACGCCGACGACGCCGGTCACGCTGACCCGCACCGATGCCAAGGGGATTGTTTACACGATCCGCTTTGCGATTGATGGCAATTACATGATCACTGCCGATCAAACCGTGTCGAACAGCGGCGCAGCGGCAGCAATCATCCAGCCATTCGCGCTGATCAAACGCACCAGTACCAATGCGACGATTGATCAGTTCGTGGCACATAGCGGGCCCGTGGGCGTGTTTGGTGATGTGCTGTGGGACCCCCATTCTTACAAAGAGCTGGCCGAACTCGGCGGGGAAACCCCCGAAGGTTCGCCCGACTGGCTCGGCTTTGTCGATCAATACTGGCTTGGCGCGCTGGTCCCGGGTGATGGCAAGGGCAATGTTGAAATCGAAAAGGCCGGGTTTCGTTCGCTGGGCAGCGATCTGTTCCGCACCGACCTGCTGTACAGCCCGACCACCCTGCCGGTGGGCGGCAGCTTAAAACAGCAGACCCGCCTTTATGCCGGAGCGAAGGAGAGCAAGACGCTCGACACATACAAGGAAACCGGGATCACCAATTTCGATCTCGCGATCAGCTGGGGCTGGTTCGGGATTGTCGAACGGCCGATCCTGTGGCTGCTGCGCACGTTGAACGGCCTCGTCGGCAATTTCGGCGCCGCGATTATCTTGCTAACGGTGATTATCCGCGGGCTGATGTTCCCAATCGCGCAGAAAGGCTTTGCCTCGATGGCGTCGATGAAGGCCGTGCAGCCCAAGATGAAAGAAATCCAAGACCGCTTCAAAGATGACAAGCCGCGTCAGCAGCAGGAAATAATGAAGCTGTACAAGGATGAAAAGGTCAACCCGGTGGCCGGGTGCCTGCCGATGGTGTTGCAGATCCCGGTGTTTTTTGCGCTTTACAAGGTGTTGGTGCTGGCCATCGAGATGCGGCACGAACCGTTCATTTTGTGGATCAAGGATCTCTCCGCGCCTGATCCGGCGCACATCCTCAACCTGTTCGGGATGCTGCCCTATAATGTGCCTGGCTTGCTGGCGATTGGCCCGCTCGCTGTGCTGCTTGGCATTACTATGTGGCTGACGTTCAGATTGAACCCAACCGCAATGGATCCGATTCAGAAGCAGATGTTTTCGATCATGCCGTGGGTGTTGATGTTCGTGATGGCGCCGTTTGCCGCAGGCTTGCTGCTTTACTGGGTGACATCGAACCTGCTGACCGTGGCGCAGCAAAGCTACCTTTATTCCAAGCACCCGCAGCTCAAAGCCGCGACCGCAAAGGAAAAGGCACTGGCCGAGCGTAACAAGCCGGCTGAGGTCTAGCGTGTGACCGACCCGGACGAAGCCGAACAATCCGCGCGCGAAGACGCCGCAGCCAAGCTGTTTTCGGGGCCGGTGGATTTCCTGCTGTCCGCGCCGCAGCTGCATTTCCTGCCCGAACCGCTGGTGCAGGAAATCGCGTTTTGTGGGCGCAGCAACGTGGGCAAATCATCGCTGCTCAACGCGCTGGTTGGGCGGCGTGCCATTGCACGCGCTTCGGTGACGCCGGGCCGCACGCAGGAATTGAATTTCTTCGACGTTGCCCGGCCCGAAGACGACGGCGCGCTGCCGCTGTTCCGGCTGGTGGACATGCCCGGCTACGGGTTTGCCAAGGCCCCGATCAAGGTGGTCGGCAAGTGGAAATCGCTGGTTAAAAGCTACCTGCGCGGGCGGCAGGTGCTGGCCCGCACGCTGGTGCTGGTTGATAGCCGCCACGGGCTGAAACAGACCGACCGCGACATGATGACGATGCTGGACGAATCGGCCGCGAGTTACCGTGTGGTGCTGACCAAGACCGACAAGATCAAGGCGAGCGAGCTGGAAACGGTTGCGAGCCGGACGGCCGACGAAATCCGCAAACACGTCGCCGCCTATCCCGAACTGCACCTGACCAGCGCCGAAAAAGGCATGGGCATCGCGGCGCTGCGGGCAGCGGTGGTGGCAGACGCTTTGGGCGAGGGCTGGGCGGGGTAGAGGTTTGATTGTGGGCGCAATGCAGCAGCCTGCGTTGCCTTGTCCCAAACGCCCGGCGTCCCTATTTCCAATCTGCGCGTAACGCCGTGGCATTGCGCGGCGATGTTCCAGCAAAGGATAATCTGATGCCCCTGCTTTTGTGCCCGAACGATAATAGTTCGATGCAGACTGTGGACCGCGACGGTGTGCAGTTCGATATGTGCCCCACGTGCCGCGGCGTCTGGCTTGATCGAGGGGAGCTGGAAAAGCTGATGGCTGGCACGCAGGAAAGTGCCCCGCCACCGCCAATTCAGAACCGCACTCCACCGCAACCGTCCCACCAATTGCCACCCTATGGCGGCTATAGCCAGAGCGGTGAGCGGGGAGAATATGGGGAACGCGGCGAGTATGGCGAGCGCGGTGAATACGGCGAGGGCCAAGGCGGCTACCGCAAACGGCGCAGCTCGATCTTCGACATCTTTGATTGATTGTTGGGCGACCTAAAATCTTGCTGGACCGCTGACCGCCACAGACGAACCGTAGCTGGATCAGATTGAGCAGCGCGCGGGCAGCGGTGGTGGCTGATTCGCTGGGTGAGGGCTGGGCGGGGTAGGGCGTCCGATTTCGGGGCGCGCGCAATCTCATCTGCGGGGTTCGTTTGTGCCGACTTGGGCAAGTGCGATCAGAAACCAAAGCGTTCTGTTTCAAGCGGCGGCATCAGTGCTAATCTCTCAATTCCCCACTTCACGCAGTCTTCCCCGGTGTCGTAGACGCCAGCTTGATAGTAGAGATCGGCCCGAAGCTCGCCCCTATCTGGACCGCAGCTGGTCTCCGTCGACCGGCCTTCCGCGAACATCAATTCAATACGGCTCATTCGCCCTTGCTGCTTGCTTCCTACAATCTTTGCGTCGACTAGTTTTCGGGGCTCGACCCACAATTTCCGTGTCATCGATCCGCGAACCATCACTAGCGCGCTCTTCACGTCCTCCTTGCCCCTGAAGACCATCGTGGGGGCCACTCCAAATGTTTCATCGAAGGTGACGAGGGTGGTAAAGTCACGAAAGAGATCATCCAGCGCCAAGGCGCTTCCAGTTTGGAAAAAGTCGATCAGCTTGTCGCCCCAGTTATCATCATCATACTCAGCCAAACTGCAAGCTGAGACGGACTGAGCTGCTGTGAGTGCCGTTGCTAATGCAACGCCTCGCAAAATTTCGCGTCTATCGATCATCGGCGATGGCCCTTAAATAACAACGACGAGAATGCCAACCTCTACGCATTGCCGCTAGCGGCAGATTAGTCGAAGTGCCGCGCTTGATTTTACCGCGCAAACATCTGTCCCACATCGGCAAACGCCTTGAACTCCAGCGCGTTGCCTGCCGGATCGCGCAGGAACATTGTGGCTTGTTCGCCCGGCTGGCCTTTGAAACGCACTGTCGGTTCGATCACGAACGCCGCGCCGCCTGCGCGCAGCCGCTGCGCCAGCGCCTCCCATTGCTCCATCGCCAGCACCAGCCCGAAATGCGGCACCGGCACCCCGTGGCCATCGACGTGGTTGCTGGCCCGGTCGCCCGCTTGCCCCGGCGCGAGATGCGCGACGATCTGGTGGCCGTGAAAATTGAAATCCACCCATTCGTCCGACGACCGCCCCTCAGCGCAGCCCATCACTCTCCCGTAAAACTCGCGCGCGGCGGCCAGATCATCGACTGCGAAGGCAAGGTGGAACGGAGGAAGGGTCATACGCGGCTCCTGATTGCTCCCCGAGCGATAGCCCGTTCAGCCTCGACAGCGCCAGCCTGAATACCTACGGCGGCGCATCAACCCGTCTCGCAAGGTGGAGCGCAGACCTATGAAACTCATCATCGGCAACAAGAACTATTCCAGTTGGAGCCTGCGCGGCTGGCTCGCGGTCAAACAGTCGGGCCTGCATTTTGACGAACTCACCGTGCCGATCATGGGTGAGGAGTGGGACAAGCTTAAGCAGGACATGGGCGAGGTGCAGCCTTCGTCGGGCAAGGTGCCGATCCTGTGGGATGGCGACGTGGTGATCTGGGATAGTCTGGCGATCATGGAATACCTTGCCGACAAAGTCGGGCGCGACCGGTTCTGGCCCAAGGATGATACCGCGCGCGGGATGGCCCGATCAATGGTGGCCGAAATGCACTCGGGCTACCAATCCTTGCGCAAAGAACTGCCGATGAACATCCGCCGCCGGGTGGAATTGCCCGGCCTGTCTGATGCGACCCGGCACGATATCGTCCGCATCCTTGGCCTGTGGGCGGAAGCCCGCGCGCGCCACGGCGGGGCCGGGCCGTACCTGTTCGGCACCTTCGGCGCGGCGGATATCTTCTATGCCCCGGTGGCGGCGCGGTTTATCACCTATGGCATCGGCGTGCCCGGCTTCGCGCAGTCCTATATGCAAGCGGTGTGGGAACATGACTGGATGGCCGAATGGATTGGCGCGGCCGGGGAAGAAGAATGGGTGATCGAGCAATACGAGGCTGTGGCGTGAGAGGCGTTATAGCCGCGCTGTTGGCCGTGCTCGCGCTGCTGCCTGCGCCGGCCCATGCGTGGGGGGCATACGCCCACCGCCAAACCGCTGAGATTGCCGAGGCCAATGTCTCGCCCGAAGTGCGCGCCAAGATCGCGCGGCTGCTGGCGCAGGAACAGGCGCTTGGCACGCCCGAGTGCCCGCTCAAATCGCTGAAGGACGCCTCCGTCTGGGCCGATTGCGTGCGCGGGGAAGGCTGGCGCTGGGGCTACACCGCTGCGTGGCATTATCGGACTGCACCAATCTGCGAGGCGTTTAACCCGCGCGGCAATTGTGCTGGCGGCAATTGCGTGACTGCGCAGATCACCCGCGCACACCGGATATTGGCCGATGAAAGCCTGCCCGCCGCAATCCGGCTCGAAGCGCTGGCGTTTATGGTGCATTTTGCCGGCGATGTGCACATGCCGCTGCATTCAGGCGATAACGAGGATCGCGGCGGCAACGACCGTGTCGCCGCCTATGGGATCAAGCCGGGGCTGAACCTGCACAGCATCTGGGATGGCCCGCTGGCTGAGCGCGCCATCAGCGATCCGGCCGATCCGGCGGTGCGGCGCTATTCGCCCGCAGAACGCGCCGAATTGGGCGGCGGCGCGCCCGATGATTGGGGCCGCGAAAGCTGGGAGATTGCCCGCACCTTTGTCTATCCCACCGCGTTTGACAGCGACGACGTGTGCGCTGCGCCGCTACCGAATGAAACCGCGTTAAGCCAGGAAGACATCATCCGCGGCGTGCCGATTGCCAAGCGCCGGGTGCAGCAGGCGGGCGTGCGGATTGCCGACCTGCTGACGAGCGCCTTTGCTCCGGGGCCATTGGTGGTTCCCGAAGAACAGCGACGTTAAGGCAGGCGCCGCGTTTCGTAAGGCGTGCCGTCCTTGCGGGCATAGCCGTCCGGGCCGAACACCATGTCGATATCGGAATAGACCCCGCTGTCATCCTCGCGCACGCCAGCGCCGATCGCGACAAACACGCACGGCTCATCCGAACGGTTGTGCAGGTGGTGGCCGTTTTCCTCGCCTGCCGGAAACGCCAGCACATCGCCTGCCCGTACCGGGGTTTCGCCCGAATCGTCGATCAACACCGCCTCGCCTGTGATCATCACTACCAGCTCATCCTGCCCCCGGTGCCAGTGGCGCTGTGATGAGAACGCGCCGGGATTGATCACCACATGGCTCGCCGCCATCTGAGTCAGTCCCGCAGGCGGGGCCAACCGCCGCCACCACCGCCCCGCGACAGCCGCATCATGCGGCGCGGGATAGCCGGTCAAATTGGTCTGGGGAATGGCGTCAAGATCGAGCTTGGGCATTGCCGGAAACTCCTGCTAGGCAGGCAATAATGCTCGATCCTCTCGACCTTGCCAAGCGCCTGATTGCCGCGCCATCCGTGACGCCCGCGACCGGCGCGGTGTTTGATGAATTGGAAGCCATGTTGACCCCGCTGGGGTTCGCGGTTCACCGCTTCATTCGGGGTGACGGGGCAGCGGGAAGCGACGAGGCTCCGGTCGAAAACCTGTTCGCGATCCGCATGGGGCCGCCGGGATCAAAGCACTTGGCTTTCGCCGGGCACCTTGATGTGGTGCCGCCGGGTGAGGGCTGGGCGAGTGATCCCTTCATCCCGCAGGTGCGCGGCGAGCTGCTGCACGGGCGCGGCGCGGTGGACATGAAGAGCGCGATTGCCGCGATGGTGGTTGCCGCCGAAGCTGTGCCGCAGGACGCAGGCACAATCAGCTTCATCATCACCGGCGACGAAGAAGGCCCCGCACTGCACGGCACCCGCGCGCTGATCGATTTCATGACAGCGGCAGGCCATCAGCCCGGTCTGTGCCTTGTCGGGGAGCCGACCTCAGTTCACCGGCTGGGCGATATGGTGAAGATCGGGCGGCGCGGTTCGGTCAATATCTTTATCACGGTGGACGGCACGCAGGGCCACGTCGCCTATCCGCATCTGGCAGACAATCCGCTGCCCAAACTGGTGGCGATCCTGAATGAACTGGACGCGCTGACGCTGGACACTGGCACAAAGTGGTTCCAGCCCTCCAACCTAGAAATTACCGAGATTTCCGCCTCCAACTGCGCGCATAATGTGATCCCGGCCAAGGGTGAAGCACGCATTTCGATCCGCTTCAACGATCTGCACACCGGCCACAGCCTGTCCGAACGGGTGATGGCGATTGCGCAAAAGCACGGCGGACGCGCGCGCCCGGTGATCTCGGGCGAACCCTTCCTGACCGAACCCGGCGCGTTTTCTGCGCTGGTTGCAGCGGCGGTGGAGGCGGAAACCGGGATCACGCCCGAACTGTCCACCACTGGCGGCACGTCGGATGCGCGGTTTCTGCGCAGCGTTTGCCCGGTGATCGAATTCGGCCTGTGCAACGCGACGATGCACAAGCGCGACGAGGCGGTAGCGATCCCCGATCTGGCTGCGCTCGCGCGGATTTATGCCCGCATCGCGCGCGCCGCGCTGGCGCTGGACGCAGGCCAAGGATAGCACCGCTTCGGCGGCTGGGAGAACACCGGACATGGATCGCAAGCTTACTCTCTACATCCTGATCGGCATGGCGCTCGGCGTAATCGTGGGCCAAATGCTCAACCAGCTGGTCCCCGCCGAGGTGGTAAAGGCCGACATCGCGCCGTGGCTCAAGCTGCTATCGGACATCTTCCTCAACCTGATCAAGATGCTGGTCGCTCCGCTGGTGCTATCGACTATCGTGGTTGGCATCGCGCATATGGGCGACAGCGCGGCGCTGGGCCGCATCGGCGTGCGCGCATTGACGTGGTTCATCACCGCCAGTCTGGTGTCGATTGGCCTTGGGCTGATCATGGTCAATCTGTTCCAGCCCGGCCTCGGCGCGCCAATCCCCGACGTTGCCGCCGCCGCCGCTGCGGTGGGCGAGGTCAAGGAATTGAAGGCGACCGAGTTTGTCCTGTCGATCTTCCCCAAAAACGCGGTCGAAGCGTTGGCGACCAACAATATCCTGCAAATTCTGGTGTTTGCGATCTTTGCCGGCGTCGCGCTGTCGGCCATCGGAGAGCGCGGCAAGACGCTGGTCAAGGGCGCCGATGCGCTTGCGGAAATGATGTTGCAGATCACTGGATATGTGATGCGTTACGCGCCGATCGCAGTATTTGCCGCGCTGGCCAATGTCGTTGCGGCCAGCGGGCTGGCGATCCTTGGCACCTATCTGGAACTGTTGGTCGAATTCTACCTTTCGTTGGTGCTGCTGTGGATCATCCTGCTCACCGCAGGTGCGGTGTTCCTGCGCGGGCGGATTTGGGCGTTGATCGGGTATATCCGCCAGCCGCTGATGATCGCGTTTTCGACCGCGTCGAGCGAGGCAGCGCTGCCCAAATTGTTCGAACAGCTTGACCGGTTCGGCGTGCCGCGCCGGATTTCGGGGTTCATGCTGCCGCTGGGGTACTCGTTCAATCT
>JBBRFG010000004.1:0-48000 GCA_038224685.1 Sphingomonadales bacterium | reverse complement strand
GAACGGCGCAGTCGAGGTTGCCTTGTCGAGGCGGCCCATTTCATCTTGCAAGATATTGCCAAAATCAGACAACAGATAGGGGATTGGCGAATCCACTGTGATTTTGCCCATCGTTTGCGCCAGCCGGTTTCTCGACCGCGCACCCAGCAGGCACTTGGCCAGAATGTCGGCATCGACCTGGCGTTCATTGCCGCTGCTTGACAACAACACTTCGCAATGTTCTTCAAAATTCATCAGCCAATATGGCATTTGCAGGTTTGATACGTCGAGGATCTGCCCGGTCTGGCGGAACGCCGCGGAATATTCCCCGTGCGGATCGATCATGACGATGTGACCATTGGGCGCAGCTTCGCAGATGCGGTGCAGGATCAGCGCAGCGCTGGTCGATTTGCCGGTCCCGGTTGATCCCAGCAGCGCAAAGTGTTTGCCCAGCATTGCATCAATATACAGCCCGGCGCGGATATCCTTGGTCGGGAACACCGTGCCTATGGTGATGCTGGCACGCCCATCGCTGGCGTAGATCTGTTCGAGATCCTTGGTGGTGGCGGGGTAGCACATCGCGCCGGGCACCGGATAACGGGTCACCCCGCGTTTGAACCCGTTGATGCGCCCAGTCAGCTTTTCTTCGCCGCCCTCACCCAGAAAATCGATATGGGCTATAATCCCGCCATCAGAGCGGCGATCCTTGCGCTGGTCGCGCACGTTGGCCAGCAGCCAAGCGTTACCGACGCGGATTTTGATCTGGCTGCCCACTTGGCCAGCCAGCGCGATCGAAGGATCGGCATCGGCCATACATTCGTGAAGGCGTTCCAGGTCGAGCGCGATTTGCGAGCCCGAACCCGAAATTTCCAGCACAACGCCAATCGGCATCCGGGCATTATCTTGCCCTTGGTCCGAGACTGCTGAGGCACATTCGTCTTGGCCACCGGAATTGAACCCAGCGGAGCTTTCGAAATCATGCCTGGCGTGGTCGGTCATGCGCGCCTTTCCCTGCACCTGATGAGGAGCCAGCGCACCGATAGGCCGGGTTCGGTTAATATCGGGTCAATTTATCGCGGAAGCGCTGCTTTACCCCTTGGCGAACAGGCGTCCTGCCAGCCAGCCCATCCCCAGCGACAAGGCAATCGCGCCAAGCCCATAGAGGAATGACCAGCGCTGCGAGGCGGCGACCACTTGGCCCTCAAGCCCGGCTTTTACCACTTCAATCGGGGCGGTTGCGCTGGCCAGCACCCGGCCGCCCGCAATCGCAAAAGTTTCAGCAGTGTAACGCCCTGTAGTGACATTGGATGGCAGGTTGATGCGCGCCTGATACAACACTTTTTCGCTGATACTCACCCCGCCAGGGTTTTCCTGATACAGGCCCTGACGCCGCCGCAAATCCACCAGCCCGTCGGCAAAGCGCGCCTGTGTCGCGGGGTCGATCTGACCTGACGGGCTAAGCTGGATAAAATCGGTGCCAAGTTCGAAAATTGCCGCCGTGCGTTCGTCAACAATGTCGCCCACCGGACGCGACGATACGACCGCAAAAAACGACGGGGCAGAGCGGAAATCGCTCGCTTCGGCATTCATCCAGATGCCCGCTATCCGATCTTTTTCGCGCAGGCGGATTGGTTCAGCCGGGCCTTTCAGCACCACCACGATATCATAATCACCCGTTTGCCCAGCGCCCGCAGGATCAATCACCGCTCCGTATAAGAGCAGCCGCGCGCCGGTGAAGCCTTGCCGCACTTCGATCCGCGATTGGCTGACGGCGGGGACCAGCACCGGCTCGCGCTGCGCAAAAACTGGCGGTGCCGACAGCGCCAGCCAAGCGAGCAACGCCAGACTGAACCGTGCCGAAAGCGTCACCGACTGCGGCTCATAGCGGTGCCACGGTGTAAATTTCGTCGGGCTGCACGCCCAACCCGTATAGCATCCTGAGTGCGATCACGATCACCAATGCTGCCAGCGCGAGGCGCAGGTATTCGGGCCGGGCCTTGACCGCGATCTGTGATCCGAATTGCGCGCCCAGCACCGATCCCAGCAGCAGCAGTGCGGCCAGCACCAGATCAACCGCCTTGGTCGTCAGAGCGTGGGTCATCGTGGTCACCATCGTCACAAACAGAATCTGAAACAGCGATGTGCCGACCACCACATTGCCGCTCATCCCCAAAATATACAGCATCGCGGGCACCAGCAGGAACCCCCCGCCCACCCCCATCAGCATCGTGAGCATGCCCACCAACAACCCCAACAGCATCGGCGCGAGCGGCGAGATATACAGGCCAGAGGCATAAAACCGCCAGCGATAGGGCAGGCTGGCGACCAGTGGGTGGTGACGGCGTTTGCGCACCGGGGCCGCGCCCTTGCCCAGCAATCCGGGGCGCAGCGAAGTGACCGCCTCGCGCAGCATCAGCGTGCCGATCGATCCGAGCATTACCACGTACAGAATGCTGATCACGACATCGATCTGGCCAAGGGATTGCAGCACCCGAAACAATCCTGCCCCAATCAGCGCGCCGATAATTCCGCCGCCGACCAACACGCCCCCCATCCGGTAATCCACACCCTTGCGCCGCGAATGGGCGAGCACGCCTGATACGCTGGCACCGGTCACCTGCGTTGCAGCAGAAGCGGCGGCGACCGTGGGTGGGATGCCGTAAAAAATCAGCAGCGGCGTGGTCAGAAATCCGCCGCCGATCCCGAACAGGCCGGACAATATCCCTGTCAGCCCGCCCAACAATACGATGTAGAGGCCGTTGACCGATAGATTCGCGATGGGCAGATAGACGTCCATAGCGTTTCGATTAGACCAGCCCGGCAGGGGATGAAACCCGCAGCAGGCGGGTTATCTGCTTATGTGTTGGCTTCGGACGGACCGGGCCGATTAAAACCGCGTCGAGAGCGTCGCCGCCAAACCGGAATCTGGCCCAGCCGCCCCGCCAACCCGTTCGCGCCAGTCGAGTGAGAGGCGCGCAGGCACGTCGCCCACCGTCAGATCCAGCCGCATGGTCGGGCCAACGTCGATCCGCTGCGCATCCTGCTGCGCGCCGCCCCACGCCCCTGCGCCCACACTCAGCCGCACCGCGTTGCCAGAGGCAGCGGCGACCGCCGCCACCTCGCGGCTTACACTCGCCTGACCATCGGCAAACGCGGTCGGCGTTGCCCCTCCAACCCAGCCGGCTTGCCCATAGGCTTCCAAGTGCGCGCCGTAGGGCAGGCGGATCGGCGCGATTTCGGTGATTGCAGAGGCCGATGGTCGCACTTCGGTGCGGAACGCCGCGTCGGTAAGGCGGGCTTCGGCAGCGATCCGTATGGGTATCAGCGCAAATGGCCGAGCCGACACGCCCAATGCCAGTTCGCTTTCCCCGTCCTGAACCAGCGCCCGATAAGCCCGCGCATACAGCCGGGGATCACGCTTGGCCAAAGGGGCCAGCCGGTATTGCAGCACCGCGCCAAGCTGGCTGGCACCGTAAATCGGCGCGCGGCCCTGCGATGCGGGCGCGCCGGCTGAATCCTGCCGCCAGAACGCCCAAGTATCCAACGACCATCGCTGCCCGCTCGCGGCGCTGGAAGGGGGGGGTGCTGCCAAATAGGGAGGTTCCCCAGACGCAGCCAATTGCTCCGCTGCCAATTGCTGCGCCGCAAATCCGCGCGCGTTGCCCGGCGATGGCGCCAGGCCGCGCAGCCCTGACTGCTGCAACACCTGATGCGCGGCAGAAAATCGCGGATCCGTGGCCGCGCGTGCGGCCGTTTGTGCCAGCGCGTCACCTGCAACGACGCCGGCCAACACAGCCCGCTTATAAGCGGTGAGATTAGCGATCGCGCCGATGTGAGCGCTCGCGCGCTGTGTGGCCAGCGCAGGGCTGCCATCCCGCAGCCCAAACGCTGGCGCGGGCAATGATGACGCGCCCGCGACCGATGGGTTGAGCACCGCGCCAATCCCCGCAAACGGATTGTCCCACCACAGCGCGCGCGCGCCGGTCCATGCGGTCAATAAAAGCGCCAGCATCACCAGCGGCACACCGCGCGATCGAACAGTGGTTGGCGTGGTTGCCCGTGCTGCTCGCACTGGCTGAGCTGGCCGTGCTGTCATCGCGCAGCCCTCATCCGGGCAGGCCCGCTGCATGGCCCAATTGCACCGGATGGATATCGTGATCGGTTTTGTCCCACGCCGCCGTGCGCCCGCCGAGCGTGGCGCCATAGGCGAACAGCGCGCGGCGGCCGGCGATGATCGCAATCAGATTGGAAAGCGGCAGGCGCGCCGCTGCCAGCAGCCCCTCGCGCCAGCCATATTCGCGCGCGGTAAAGCCAAACCGCATCACCACCCGCCAAGCCAACGCCGCCACATTAGCGATCAGCAGCCCTTTGAGCAGCGGGGTCAGCGGCACCGCCTGGGTTAGGCCGAACGCCAGCGCAATCCCCATCAGCCCAGTCAACACCACCAGCGCATAGCCTGCCACCAGCACCAGCGCCGTGAATGGCCCACGCCGGTCGCGGCTGCGCATCCAGTGTTCAATCATCCCACCCGACCAGCCGACCCGGTCCCAGCCCTGCAAAGCAATCCCAAGCACCCAACGGCTTTTCTGGCGCACCGCCGCGTCAAACCGATTGGGGAAAAACGCCCGCGTCGCGATCAGTCGCCCATCATCGCCGCGCTCGCGCACGAACCGGCAACGCCCGCCCATTGCGCCAATCGCAAGGCCGAGTTCGTAATCTTCGGTCAGCGAGTCGCTGGCAAAGGGCAAACCATCAGCGCGGCGGCCGGCGAGTTTGTGCAGCGCCCGGCGCGAAACCGCACAGCCAACCCCTGCGCCCGGCAGCGCCGCACCCAACGCGCTGCGCACGACCATCGCCTTGCCGTGCGATTCGGCGAACTCTTCGCAGTAATGGCTGCCGACATTGCGGGCGATCCAGCCGCCGCCGCGTTGCACCAGCGGTTCAACCGGCAACTGGACGAAATCGGCCCCGCCCGCGATCGCTTCGTCAAGCAGGTCAAGTGCCGCCGGATCCACCATATCTTCGGCATCGTGGAACACCACGCTGGCAAAGCGGCGGCGTGCACGCGCTTCATCAATCGTCAGCGCCGCATACAGCCGGTTGAGGCAATCGGCCTTGGTGCTCGGCCCGTCGCGGTCATGGATCACCAGCCGCACACGCGAATCGGTGCGTGCGGCAGCGATGCCCGCTTCCAGCGTGGCCGGATCGTTGCGATAGCAGCCGATATACAGGCGCAAGGTTGGCTGCGGCCAGTTATCGAGCAGGTGGCAGATCGTCTGGCCGATCACCGCTGCTTCGCACCAGGCCGGAATCAGGATCGCAGCGGGGCCATGCAAGCTGCGGCTCGGGATCAATTTGCGCGTCCGCGACGGCGTCCTCGCCCGCCCGCTAACCTTAAGCCACAGCCAAACGGCATCGACCGCAAGATCATCAAGCGCACCGATCAGGAAAAACACCCCGGCAAACAACACCAGTTCGCGCTGCAACAGCATGATCCACTGCCACAGATCAAGTTCAAAGATGGACAAGGCGACCCCCTCCCCAGTTAAGTCACCAGACTATCTTGCCTCATCCGACTATGCAACAGGCCTAATAATTTTAATGGTTTACGCCGGATTACCAGCTGCCGTCATTGGCCATGCTAGCCCACGGCTCAGCCGGTTCGAGGTTGCCATCCTGCAACAATTCGACCGAAATACCATCAGGCGATTTGACGAATGCCATGTGCCCATCGCGCGGCGGGCGGTGAATGATGTGGCCGGCATTGGCGAGCGCCGCGCAGGTGTCATAGATATTGTCGACCCGGTAAGCGAGGTGCCCGAAATTGCGTCCGCCGTCGTAGCTATTGCCGGGGCTGCCATCTTCGGGCGGCCAATTATAGGTCAGTTCAACCTCCGCAATGCCCGCCTGCCCCGGCGCTGCCAGAAAGATCAGCGTGAACCGCCCGGCAGCGATGTCAAACCGGCGCACTTCCTCCAACCCGATCAGCTTGAAGAACGCTACGGTAGCATCGGGATCAGTGACGCGGATCATCGAGTGGAGATATTTGGTCATGGTTACTTTCCTTAGGCGGTCAGAAATAATCGGTCGCTCTTGCGACCGCAAGGCCGACCGGCTGCCCGCAGCGATGCGACCTTAAGGTCGCATGAGCGCGGACACCGGACGTCGGAGGGCGTACGAAAACAAAAATGCCTTCGTTCAAAAACGGTTCATCGACGATAATGCACAACTCGTCGCATCAACACGGCTTGGGGGACAATGCGATGAGCGACGATGAAGTGCAAGATGTGGCAGCTGCGAACACTGCGACGAACACTGCCGCGAACACTGCCGCGAACGGGGCCATCCGTGAACCTGCTACTATCCGCTGGTTCGGAACGGCGGCAATCCTCGCTGTGGGCATGGTGGTTGGCGGATACCTGCTTGGCAACGGATTGCTGCGCGCCAAGGATGCCGAACGCGCGGTCACCGTGCGCGGGCTTGCCGAACGCGATGTCACCGCCGATCTTGCAACCTGGACGATTTCCTATTCAGCGTCGTCGGCTGATCTGGCCGATGCGCAAGGCAAGGTGCGGCGCGACACTGCGGCGATCGAAGCGTTCTTCAAAGAGCTTGGTTTTCCTGCGGACGCGCTCCAGCCGACTGGCGCCAATGTTTCCAGCTCCACCAACGAAGGACTGACCAACTACACCGTGCGCCAACGGCTCGCTTTGCGCACCGAAGACATCGTCCGCGCGCGCAAAGCTGTCGCCCGGCAATTTGATCTGGTCGGGCGCGGCGTGTTTCTCGAAGAAGGTTCGGGCATGGCCTACACCTTCACCAAATTGAACGGGATTAAGCCCGCAATGGTCGCCGAAGCAACCAAGGATGCGCGCACATCGGCGCAGCAATTCGCCGAGGATTCCGGGTCTGGCGTGGGCAAGATCCGCGAAGCAACCCAAGGCTATTTCACCATCGAAGCGCGCGATGGTGAAGCTGGCGGCTGGGGCATGTCAGATAGCCCGTATAAAAAGGTGCGCGTGGTCACCACCGTCAGCTTCTCGCTCGATTGATGGTGTTGGGAGGGTAAAATCGCACCGTTCAACGGGGGCGGCGGGGGGTGTGTTGCGCCCCGCCGCAGGCGGTTGTATGGCCCGCTTCGGTGACAGGCTGTGCCCCGCCACATAGCATTTCGCGCAACCTTTCGGGGCTGCCCAACCGGAATATTGTCACTGCCATGCTTCAGCGTTTGCGCGACTATTTCCGCCCCTCTGCGCCGCCGCAATTGCCTGCGGTGCCGCCCGGCACGCGCTATTACGTGATTGGCGACATCCATGGGCGGCTTGATCTGTACGATGCGTTGATCGCCGGGATTGAAGCAGAACTGGCCGCTGATAATCCGGCAGAAGCGCGGATCGTGCTGCTTGGCGATCTGGTTGATCGCGGGCCTGACAGCGCCGGTGTGATCGCACGCACGCAGGTCTGGCAGCAGCATCGCAATGTGCGGGTGCTGGCAGGCAATCACGAAGAAATGTTCCTATCCGCGTTCGACCGGCCCGAGGCGCTGCGCCACTTTTTCAAACATGGCGGGCGCGAAACAATGCTCAGCTTTGGCCTGTCGAAAAAACAGTTTGGCACACTGCCGCTCGAAGAGTTGTTTGAACAGATGCCGATGCTGGTGCCGCAATCGGTGCGTGATTACATCTCCGGGTTCGAAACCATGATCATCGCGGGCGATTATGTGTTCGTCCACGCCGGCATTGATCCCGACCGACCGCTGGATGCACAGCAGCGCAGCGATCTGTTGTGGATCCGCGACCGCTTTCTCAATCATGCAGGCCCGTTGGAAAAGGTGGTGGTGCACGGCCACACGATCTTTGACCGGGTGATGGATTGCGGCAACCGTATCGGGATTGATACTGGCGCTTTTCGTTCCGGTGTGCTTACAGCGCTGGTGCTTGACAGCGATCAACGGCGGGTTCTTCAGGCCCGCGCCATCGATGGTGGGCCGGTCGAAATCTTCAATGGTGAACCGGCGCTCTAGCCTGCGCCAAATACCGCGCTGGCCAATTCCCATTTCGCTTAAGGGCAATAATCATGAAAATTGCGATGGTCGGTTCGGGCTATGTCGGGCTGGTTTCGGGGGCGTGCTTTGCCGATTTCGGCCATGACGTGGTGTGCATCGACAAGGATCAGAGCAAGATTGACCGGCTGCACGCCGGGATCATGCCGATTTACGAGCCAGGCTTGGAAGCGCTGGTTGAAAGCAATGTCAAAACCGGGCGGTTGTCGTTCACCACCAGCCTGGCCGAAGGGATCAAGGGGGCCAGCGCGATCTTCATCGCGGTCGGCACCCCCAGCCGCCGGGGTGATGGCCACGCCGACCTGACATTCGTGTACGAAGTCGCAGAGGAAGTGGGTGAGCATCTGGCGGGCGACGCCGTTATTGTCACCAAATCGACCGTGCCAGTTGGCACCGGCGACGAAGTGGAGCGGATCATCCGCGAAACCGGCGCATCGAGCGAACGGGGCCACCGCTTTGCAGTCGTCTCCAACCCCGAATTCTTGCGCGAAGGCGCAGCCATCGGCGATTTCAAACGCCCAGACCGGATCGTGATCGGGGCTGAGGACGAATATGGCCGCGAGGTTATGCGCGAGGTCTATCGCCCGCTCTATCTCAACGAATCGCCAATTCTGTTTACCTCACGCCGCACTAGCGAGCTGATCAAATACGCCGCCAACGCGTTTCTTGCGACCAAGATCACCTTCATCAACGAAATGGCCGATCTGTGCGAGAAAGTCGGCGCGAATGTGCAGGATGTTTCGCGCGGGATCGGGATGGATAACCGCATCGGCGCAAAATTCCTGCACGCCGGGCCAGGATATGGCGGATCGTGCTTTCCCAAGGATACGCTCGCGCTGCTGAAAACGGCAGAGGATTACGACAGCCCGGTGCGGATCGTTGAGGCGGTGGTCAAGGTCAATGACAGCCGCAAGCGCGCGATGGGCCGCAAAGTCGTGGATGCGCTTGGCGGGGTGGACGCAGCGCGCGGCAAAAAAGCCGCGCTGCTGGGCCTGACGTTCAAACCCAACACTGATGATATGCGCGATTCGCCTGCGATTGCTGTGGCCCAAACGCTGATGGACGCAGGCGTTGCGGTGGCCGCTTACGACCCCGAAGGCATGGAGCAGGCCCGCCCGCTGCTGCCCGAAGTCACCATGTGCGATGATCCCTACGCCGCGATTGCGGGCGCGGATGTGGTGGTGATCGTGACCGAATGGGACGCCTTCCGCGCGCTTGACTTAAAGCGGGTCAAGCAACTCGCCAACGCGCCCGTGCTGGTCGACCTGCGCAACGTCTACAAGCCCGAGGATATGCGCGCTGCCGGGTTTGAATATGTGAGCGTTGGGCGGGAGTAAGCCCTTCCCCGCCCCGGGTCAGGCCCCAAGCGGGGCGCGGCGGGGCGAGGGAAAGCGGCCAACTTCAAACCTCATATCAGGGGGCCATCATAAGCCGGGTTCTGTCTCCTCAGGCGGTATCCTTGCGGACGGGCCTGCGGTGGCAGCCATTCATCTGCTCGCCGGATTGCTCCGGCGCTCTAGCAGCCAACCCGGGCCGCTCAGGGCGAAACACCCCTACCTGCCGCAAAGCAGGCGCGCGGCCCCTATTCGGCCTTGCTCCGGGTGGGGTTTGCCATGCGGGCCCTGTTGCCAGCGCCCCGGTGCGCTCTTACCGCACCCTTTCACCCTTACCTGTGCGTCCCATCGTTTAACGGACGGGGGAGCCATCGGCGGTTTGCTCTCTGTGGCACTTTCCCTTGCCCCTCTTGCGAGGAACCGGCGGGCGTTACCCGCCACCCTTGTTTCGTGGAGCCCGGACTTTCCTCGCGCCTCCCCGCTTTTGCAAAGACGCACGCGGCTGCCTCAGGCCCCCTGACAGCAGGGCCCATAGGCGTTGGACGGTAAAAAGCCAAGTTACCGTCATTAGTGGTCGTATCGCTGGTGCTGAAAACCGGTCCCCACTTTTCAGCGCGCCACTTACCGCGTGCGGCCCTGATCGCGGTCGAGCAGCAATTGCCACAAGATCGCGGCCAACTCGCCATCGGGCACGCCTTCGATCCGTTCGGGCCGCCAGCGCCGCTCGAACGCTTCGACCGCCTTGCTCTGATCGGTGATGTCGTAGCCAAACCGTTCCAGCGCGAGGAAGAACGCGCCGTCGTTGTGGAACGGATCGCCCGCCGCCAGACATGCCGGACGCGGCAGGCACAGATTGTAATCCGCCAGCCGGTTCCACGGGAACAGTTCGCCCGGATCGACTTTGCGCATCGGCGCAACGCACGAATGGCCGACCACGTTGGCGCGCGGCACGTCATAGCGCTGCACGATCCGCGCCAGCAGCGGGATCAGCGCGTCAATCTGCGTATCTGCAAACCCGCGATACCCCAGCGCATGGCCGGGGTGATCCAGCTCAATTCCGATGCTGGCCGAATTCACATCCGGGATCCCGCGCCAGAACGATGCGCCTGCGTGCCACGCCCGCGCATGGTCGGGCACCAGCCGGATCACCTCGCCCAGTTCGGTGATGCAATAATGCGCACTGACCGAGGCTGCCGGATCGCACATGCGTGCAATCGCGGTTTCGACCGGCTTCATCTCGGTGTAATGGATCACCACCATGCTGATCGGCAAGGTGCGATCATTGTGATTGGGGGACAGCACCTCGCGGTGCACCAACTCGTCTGGTTCCATACCCCCCGGCCCGGTGTCCCCCGACATCGACGTGGCCTAGCCGATCATGCCTTTGGGCACAGGCAGCACCGCGCCCAATACCAGCGCCCCGTCACCCAGCTTGTATTGCAGGCCGCCGTCCATTTCTTCGGCCAGCACCGCGATCATATGAGCTGCGGCCGTGCGGCTGGTAATTTCGGCGGGCGCAAGATCGCCTTGCAGGGCGCGGCCAATCGTCTCGTCAAACGCGATCCGGTCACCGCGCGCGCGCGCCACGATCTCAACCGCGCCGTCGCGCCGTTCGGCACCAATATCCAACGTGCCGCCGCGCACCAGTGCATCCAGCGCGATTTGCGCCAGGTTCAGCAGCACCTTGACCGCAGGCTTGGGCAGGCTGGGTTCGGGGATGGCCCACTCAATGGTCACCCCCTTTTTATCGGCAGCCAGCGCTTCGATCACCGTGCGCGCTTCATCAATCGGGATCGCCTCGCCAAAGCCGCCCGCCGCGCCGAATGCGAGGCGGAAAAACTTCAGCTTGTCGGTGCTGATCCGGGCTGATTGTTCAAGCAATTCCATACAGCGCGCGCGCATTTCCGGGTCGCGTTCGTCGGCCAGCAGCTCCAACCCATTGGCAAGCGCGCCGACCGGCGACAGCATATCATGGCACAATCGCGAACACAGCATCGCGGCGAGATCGGTCTGGGAAATCATGCCGCTGCTCTAGCTTTCGATTGCAGCAAAGGAAAGAGCGGCAAAACCCGCAATATCATCGCGCCAGAACTGCACATCCCCTTCGGCGATAATCGCCCAGATGCGCCCATCATGCGCTGCCATTGCGCAGTCAGTGGCTGATGGCTCGGGTGCCCCGCTGGGGTGCGAGTGAAAATAGCCGATCACTTGCAGCGCGTCTCCCGCCCCGGCCCCGGCTCCGACCCCGGCCCGCGCCGCGCGGTGGGCATCGATCAACGCCTGCGGGTCAATTTCGAAATGGGTCTCGGGGGTGGGATGGATGTTGCGGGTGAGCACCGCCTGCGTGATCTGAGTGCTCTGCCCCAACAACAGTCCACACGCCTCGTGCGGGCGCGCAGCGGTGGCGGCGGCAAACATGGCGGTGAGGGCGTCTCGCGTCACCGTTATCCCCGTCCGCCCAGAGCCAAAGTCCATAAAGCCTAAAAATCCGTTCGCCCTGAGCTTGTCGAAGGGTCGTCCTTCACTTAGCTCCACCGCATGTCATTTTGGGCCTATATGTTGCATTGCCGTGGCGGCAAGTTTTACATTGGCCACACCGATGATCTCGAACGTCGACTCGGCCAGCATCAATCGGGTCTTATGCCGGGATTTACTGCTGACAGGCTTCCGGTCGAATTGGTTTGGACGGGTGAATTTCCAACGCGCCATGAAGCGATTGCTTTTGAATTGCAGATCAAAGGTTGGTCACGCGCGAAGAAAATGGCGCTTATTCGCGGCGATTGGAAACGGATTTCAACTTTGGCGAAAAGCAAAGACGACCCTTCGACAGGCTCAGGGCGAACGGAAATTTTGGTGGGGGCAACCCTTGCCCCCGCCCGCCTCGACAAAGCGTTGGCCGATGCCACCGGGTTAAGCCGTGCGCGGGTGCAGGCTTTGCTTGATGCTGGCCAGATCGAAGTTGCGGGAAGGCCTGCCACATTGGCTTCTGCCAAGGTCGCGGCGGGCACGCCGTTTCGCATCACAGTGCCGCCCGCCGCGCAGGCCGCCGCCGCGCCCGAAGATATCCCGCTGACCGTTGCTTACGAGGACCCGTATCTGATCGTGATCGACAAGCCTGCGGGCATGGTCGTCCACCCGGCAGCAGGCCATTACACCGGCACGTTGGTGAATGCGTTGCTGCACCACTGTGAGGGCGAACTATCCGGCATCGGCGGAGTGGCGCGCCCCGGAATTGTTCACCGGATCGACAAGGACACATCGGGACTGATCGTGGTCGCCAAAACCGATGCCGCGCACGAAGGGCTGGCGGCGCAGTTTGCCGCGCACACCGTCCATCGCCGTTATCTGGCGGTGTGCGGCGGCCATCCCATGCCGCCGCACGGCACGATTGATGCACGGGTCGGCCGGTCGGATAGCGACCGAAAGAAAATGACGGTGCTGCCCAACAATTCCTCGCGCGGGAAAACCGCGATCACCCATTACACGGTGATTGAACGGTTCAGCCACGCGGCGTTGATGGAATTCCGGCTGGAAACCGGGCGTACCCACCAGGTCCGTGTTCACTGTGCGTCAATTGGTCATGCGTTAATAGGAGATCCTGCATACGGCCGCATCCCAAAGGCGCTGCGCCCCGTAATTGAAGAACTGGGGTTTGTTCGTCAGGCGCTTCATGCAGCAGAGCTTGGGTTCGTGCATCCGGTAAGCGGTGAAATGCTTACATTGAGCAGCGATCTGCCCTGCGACATGCAGGAACTGATCGACCAACTGCGCCGTTTTGATCGATGAAATGCGCACACAAATCCGCGCAGATCGTTTATAAGTACTCTCGTGACCCAGTTCGCGGGATGCCCATCAGGGGTCCAGCGCAAGCGGTTGACACCAGAAAGGTTAGGCAAATAGTGACCAAGTCTCCAACTGTCCGTAAAAAGTCTTCGACCCTCCCCGCCTTGAACGGTGAGCAGAGTCTCAACCGCTACCTGTCAGAAATTCGCAAGTTCCCGCTGCTTACAGCCGAGCTGGAATATATGCTCGCCAAGCGGTATCAGGAACACGAAGATCCCGAAGCAGCGGCCCAGCTTGTTTCCAGCCACCTGCGGCTCGTCGCGAAAATCGCGATGGGGTATCGCGGCTATGGCTTGCCTGTGGCTGACCTGATTTCCGAAGGCAATGTCGGCCTGATGCAGGGCGTCAAGAAATTTGAACCCGATCGCGGTTTCCGCCTCGCGACCTACGCGATGTGGTGGATCAAGGCGTCGATGCAGGAGTTTATCCTGCGGTCGTGGAGCCTTGTCAAAATGGGCACCACCGCTGCGCAAAAGAAACTGTTCTTCAACCTGCGCCGCATGAAAAAGCAGCTTGAAGCCTACGAGGACAGTGATCTATCCCCTGCCGACGTGACCAAGATCGCCACCGATCTGGGCGTACCTGAACAAGAAGTCGTCAACATGAACCGGCGAATGATGATGGGCGGCGATGCGTCGCTCAACGTCAGTCTGCGCGGGGACGAAGAAGGCGGCGGCGAGTGGCAGGACTGGCTGACCGATGATCGCCCGTTGCAGGACGAAACCGTGGCTGACGCCGAGGAATCGCAGATGCGCATGGCGATGCTGTCCGAAGCAATGGGCAGCCTGAATGACCGCGAACGTCACATCCTGACCGAACGCCGCTTGACTGAAAAACCGCAGACGTTGGAAGAGCTGTCACAGGCCTATGACGTCAGCCGCGAACGCATCCGCCAGATCGAAGTGCGCGCGTTTGAAAAGCTGCAAAAAGCCATGCAGCGGATCGCGGGCGAGCGGCTTTTGCCGGGAATGGCGTAGTTTGTTGGGGGCGAGAGCGCGTCCACGCCCTCGCTTCCTCGCTCTCGCGGCCTTAAGGCCACATCGCTGCGGGCGGCCAGTCGGCAAGCCGGTTCCGTTTTTGCCCCGGCTAGACCCCACTTAGCCCCGGCTAGGTATGCCCTAGCCTCGCCTTGCCTGCCTCTTGCCTCGTCTTGCCCATGCAATGCAGCAATGTTTCACGTGAAACATTTGCAGAACATTCACCCTCCCCGATCGATTCGGGGAGGGTTTTGCTTTGCAGGCCCGTGCGGCCTCGCTAATCGCTGCGCATGGCCCTTCGCATCATCCGCATCCTTGCCAAAGCCATCGCATGGTTCACCGGCGTAACATTGCTGCTGGTGGTGGCATTCAAATGGCTCCCGGTGCCGGTCACCGCGACGATGATCATCGACCAAAACGGCATCACCAAAGATTGGGAAAGCCTCGACAATATTGATCGCAATCTGGTGTCTGCCGTGATCGCAGCAGAAGATTCGCGGTTCTGCGAACATTATGGGTTTGACGCCGAAGCCATTGAACAGGCCATCGAAGAACGGCTTGCCGGCGAGCGCGAACGGGGCGCATCGACCATCAGTCAGCAAACTGCCAAAAACGTATTCCTGTGGCAAGGCGGCGGGTTTTTCCGCAAGGGTCTGGAAGCATGGTTCACGTTCTGGATCGAGACTCTGTGGGGCAAACGGCGGATCATGGAGGTGTACCTCAATGTCGCCGAAACCGGGATCGGCACCTACGGCGCAGAGGCAGGCGCGCAGCGATACTTCAACCATTCCGCCGCGCGGCTTTCCGCTGATGAAGCCAGCCGCATGGCAGCGGCGCTCCCCAGTCCCAAAAAGCGCGCGGTAACAAACCCCGGCGGGTGGCTCGCGCGCCACGGCAACAGCATCGAACGCCGGATTGGCACTGTCAGGCGTGACGGGCTTGATGCATGTGTCTATAGCTGATCGCCAATGCTCGCCCCTGCCCATCATAGCCGTTCTCCTGCGCTAGTCGAAAGCGCAGTGCGCGCCTTCGCCCACCCGCGCGGGGCAGGCTGCTGATGGCCGCGCGGCCCCGCCCCACCTCCGACGAGGCGCGTGAGGCGCTGCGCGCTGCGATGGCGCGGCTTGCCGATGGCGATCAATCGGCGCTTGAGGAAATTTACCGTGCCACCCGGATGAAACTGTTCGGCATTTGCCTGCGTATATTGGGGGACCAAAAGGAAGCCGAGGACGCCTTGCAAGACGTCTACATCAATCTGTGGCAGCGGGCCGACCGCTATGACCCTGCGCGGGCAAGCCCGATCGCGTGGCTGGCGGCGTTCGCGCGAAATCGTGCGATTGACCGGCTGCGCACGGGCAAGGTGCGTTCCGGCGCGGTGCCGGTGGAAGAAGCTGCACCGCTGCCCGATCACAGCCCGCTGGCCGATGCCCTGCTGATCGATGCCGAACAGGCAGCGCAGATCCACACGTGTTTGCGCGGGCTGGATGATCGTACGCAGGGCCATATCCGCGCGGCTTTTTTCGAAGGGCAAACCTATGCGCAACTGGCCGAAGCTGCCGATGTACCGCTGGGCACGATGAAAAGCTGGATCCGCCGCGGGTTGATGCGACTGCGCGCCTGTCTCGAAGCGAGTGAGGCTGTATGACCACGCCCGACAATACCCCGCGGCCGGATGTTGATCGCGACGATGCGATGATTGCTGCCGAATGGGCGCTCGGCCTGCTTGAGGGTGAGGAATTGCTCGCCGCGCGCGGGAAATATGCCACGCAAGCTGACTTTGCCGAGCGCAAGGAGTGGTGGGACCGATGGTTCGCCCCGCTAACCGATGCCATGCCCGGGGCGGAACCGGGCGCGCATGTGTGGGATGGGATCGCCGCGCGCATGGCAGCGCAGCAAGTGGTCGCTGACGCACCTGGCAGTCAGACCCTACCGCCAAGCAATGTGGTCGCACTCGAAGCCCGTGTGCGGCGCTGGCAGTGGATTGCGGGGCTGTCTTCGGCGGCTGCGGCGGCCGCGATAGCCCTGCTTGCCTTTGCCCCGAACAATGCCCCGGTTGAAGCCCCCGGCGCTGCGCCGACCCAATTTGCCGCCGCCGCGCCGATGGTGGCGACCGTGCCGATTGGGGATGCAGGCTTGCGGCTTGATGTCACTTACATTCCCGATAGCGAACAGATGCTGGTCGCCGCCATCGGCCTGACCGCTGACGGGGTGCATGATCACGAATTGTGGCTGGTGCCCGCCGATGGCGGCGCGCTGCAATCGCTGGGCGTGGTCGCACCGGGCAAAGTGCGCAGCATGGCGGTGTCGCAAGCGATCACAGCCAAGCTGGGCGATGGATCAAGCTTGGTGCTCACGCGTGAGCCGATTGGCGGCAAGCCCGAAGGCGCGGATGCAGGCCCGGTGGTCGCCAAGGGTGCGTTTACCCGCGTCTAACCCGGCCATGCTACGGTTCACCGCATTTGTGCGACGATTGAGCCGTTGGGGCGGCCTTAGAACATCCAAAGCGCGATCAGCGACGTAGCTTTTCTGCAACGTCAAAGGGCTATGCGACCAAAGGAAATTTACATGTCGATCACAAAAAAACTCACTTCGAACGCAGCGGCGTTCGCTGTAGCAGCGGCAACTGCAATCATCGTATCCGGCTGCGCAACCCCCGCCACTGACAGCAGCGAACAGTCGGTTGCGGTAAGCAAGTTCCCGATGGTGGGCGGCGCCGAAATGTACCCGACCAAGAACATCATCGAAAACGCAGTCAACTCAAAGGATCACACCACCTTGGTCGCTGCCGTAAAGGCCGCCGGTCTGGTCGAAGCGCTTTCCGGTCCCGGCCCGTTCACTGTTTTCGCACCGACCAACGCCGCCTTTGCAAAGCTGCCAGCTGGCACCGTTGAAACCCTGATTAAGCCAGAAAACAAGGGCGCTCTTACCTCGATCCTGACCTATCACGTGGTTGCTGGCCGGGTCTCTGCCAGCGAACTGATCGCGCTGATTAAGCAACGCGGCGGTACGGCCATGTTGACCACTCTCAACGGCGGCAAGCTCACTGCGCGGGTTGTAGGCGGCAAGGTGGTGCTGACAGACGGCAAGGGGGGCACGGCCACCGTGACGCAGGCCGATGTGTTCCAGTCAAACGGCGTGATCCATGTGACTGATTCGGTCTCAATTCCCGCTTAAGGCGCACAGCTCACGGGTTGGCGTTGTTCCGATCTTTCCCCCCATCCGGGCAACGCTTATCCCGACCCCGTCCGGCCTCTTATTGATGGCCGGGCGGGGTTTTTTATTGGTGAAAATGCAGGATTGCGCGCTTGTCTTGCGCGATACGTCGGCCCGGGCAACACTGCAAAACATACAACAAAATCAACTGGTGAGACGCCTTTGGATAGGTAGCTTTTCGGGTGCCACACTGCATCCGCCGGACCGCCACTCGCGTAGCTTTTGATGCAAGCGAGACGGCTTGCAGACGATCCGTTCCCCTTAAAGGAGATCCCCACCATGACCCAAAAAACCACCTTCACCGCGATCATCGCCGCTGCATTGGTTGCTACCACCGGGTTGATTGCCGCCCCCGCGCTGGCCGACCATCACCACAAAGCCGCCGCCGCCGTCAGCCCCAATATCGTCCAGACCGCCATGAGCACTGGCGTGCACAACACTCTGGTCGCGGCCGTCAAAGCGGCGGGCTTGGTCGATACGCTCAGCAGCCCTGGCCCCTTCACCGTGTTCGCGCCGACCGATACCGCGTTTGCCAAGCTGCCCGCAGGCACTGTGGCAACGCTGGTAAAGCCTGAGAACAAAGGCACGCTGACCACAATCCTCACCTACCATGCGGTGGCAGGCAAAGTGACCAGCGCCGATCTGATCGCGCTGATTAACCAGCAGGGCGGCGAAGCAACCATCACCACGGTCGCCGGTGCCAAACTGAAAGCGCGCCTGTCAGGCGACATGATCATTATCACCGATGGCGCAGGCCGCGCCACTGCGGTGACCACCGCCGATGTGATGACATCAAACGGCGTGATCCACGTGACCGACGGCGTGTTCCTGCCCGCCTGAAGCGCTCGGCCCATCAGTTAGCGTTGCCCCAATCCCATCCCCCTCCGACCGGGGCAGCGCTGCAACCGACCCCGTCCAGCCTCTCACAAGTGGCTGGGCGGGGTTTCGTATTTTGGGGAGGCAGCCAAGGCACAGCTTCGTCCAAAGCAGGCTGACGAGTAGCGGTTCCATCAAAGCGTAGTCATCGCGGATGCCCAGCACCACGACGCGCTTGTTGTTGAGCGCGCGCTGGTGCTTCGCCATAAGCTTGGCTCGGTGCATCCGTTTCATCACAAAAATCGCGTCCGCCCAAGCGACCAAATCATCGGTCAAGGGCTCGTCAGCATCGCGATCTGTTCCGGCTGATCGGGTGTCAATCCCCGGAATATCGGCGAAAATATGTTCGGCAGTTGGGCTTCGCAGCCTATTCCGGCTGCACAGGAACAGGAGATGTTAAATTGGACCTGAAGCGCTTACGCCGCTTCTTCCTTCTTCTCTTCACTGGCGCCAATCACCCGGACCGGGTCTTTTTTGCCCTCGACTACGTCCCTGTCGATCACGATTTCGGTCACGCCTTCAAGATCGGGAAGATCGAACATCGTGTCGAGCAACAGGCCTTCGACGATTGAGCGAAGCCCGCGTGCCCCGGTCTTGCGCTTGATTGCGCGCTCCGCAATCGCTTGCAGCGCATCGGGGGTAAAGGTGAGTTCGACATCCTCAAGCTCGAACAGCTTGCGATATTGCTTGACCAGCGCGTTCTTGGGTTCGTTCAGGATCGTCACCAGCGCCGGGATATCCAGATCGTGCAACGTCGCGATCACCGGCAGACGTCCGACGAATTCGGGGATCAGACCGAATTTGAGCAAATCTTCGGGCTCGCTCTTTTCGAGCAGTTCGCCCACGCGGCGCTTGTCCGGATCGGCGACATGCGCGCCAAACCCGATGCTCCGCTTTTGCAGGCGGTCAGCGATGATCTTGTCCAGCCCGGCAAATGCGCCGCCGCAAATGAACAGGATATTGGTGGTATCAACCTGCAGGAATTCCTGCTGCGGATGCTTGCGCCCGCCCTGCGGCGGCACCGAAGCGGTTGTCCCCTCCATCAGCTTCAGTAGCGCCTGCTGCACCCCTTCGCCCGAAACATCGCGGGTGATCGATGGGTTTTCAGCCTTGCGGGTAATCTTGTCGATCTCGTCGATATAAACGATCCCATGCTGGGCCTTTTCGACGTTGTAATCGGACGCTTGCAGCAGCTTGAGGATGATGTTCTCGACATCTTCACCCACATAGCCCGCTTCGGTTAGCGTGGTGGCATCGGCCATAGTAAACGGCACGTCAAACGTGCGCGCCAGCGTCTGAGCGAGCAGCGTCTTGCCGGAACCCGTTGGACCAACCAGCAGAATGTTCGATTTGGCGAGTTCGACTTCGCCGCCCTTGCCCGAATATTTCAGCCGCTTGTAATGGTTGTGGACCGCAACGGAAAGCACCCGTTTGGCGCGGTCCTGCCCGATCACATAATCGTTGAGCGTCGTGAAGATATCCATTGGCGTGGGGATTTCGCCATCTTTTTTGCCAGCGATCCCTGCCTTGGTTTCTTCGCGGATGATGTCGTTGCACAGTTCAACGCATTCATCGCAGATGAACACGGTTGGGCCGGCAATCAGCTTGCGCACCTCGTGCTGCGACTTCCCGCAGAAGCTGCAGTAGAGGGTGCTCTTGCTATCGGATCCGCTCAACTTTGTCATTCCTGTGTCCTCGAATCCGCACCTGCGCGCGGCGCAATTCGCGCGGCGGATTCGTCAAATGTATCTATGGCACCAGATGAATCAACACCCAGCGCGCACTTTATTGGGTTTACCATAACGCAGGTTGCAGCAAAGCAACGGAAAAAACTGCGCTGTTCGGCCAATCATCAGGGCGCTGTCCCGCCCCGGCGCAGCTCGCCGAAGCAGGTTTAGCACAAGGCTTACTCAGGCGCGCCGCCCGAACCCTTGGTGTCGTCAGATTCTTCGTTTTCAGGCCGGGTTTCAAACACCTTGTCCACCAGACCAAAGGTTTTAGCTTCTTCCGCTTCAAGGAAGGTGTCGCGGTCCATCGCCTTTTCAATTTCTTCAAGGCTGCGACCGGTAAACTTCACATACAGATCGTTCATGCGCGACCGGATGCGCAAGATTTCGCGCGCCTGGATCTCGATATCCGACGCCATCCCGCGCGCGCCGCCCGAAGGCTGGTGCACCATGATCCGCGCATTGGGCAGCGCAATCCGCATCCCCGGCTCACCCGCAGCCAACAAGAAGCTGCCCATGCTGGCAGCCTGGCCCATGCAAACAGTCGATACGCGCGGCTTGATGTACTGCATGGTGTCGTAAATCTGCAGGCCAGCCGTAACCACGCCGCCGGGCGAGTTGATGTACATGCTGATGGGCTTGGACGGGTTTTCGCTTTCGAGAAACAGCAGCTGCGCTGTAACCAGCGACGCCATGCCATCTTCGATTTGCCCGGTCACAAACACGATTCGTTCGCGCAGCAGGCGACTGAAGATGTCAAAGCTGCGTTCACCGCGGCTGGTCTGTTCGACCACCATCGGCACCAGCGCGCCGGTATAGGGATCGCGCGTGAACTGGCCTTGCGAGCCATAAATTTCACCGGAATTGCCGAACAGATCGATCATGAGAGGTGCGCGTCCTTTATGTGTGCCGATACGGCTATGTCGGACGCTGGGGGGCAATTTCAAGGGCGTTTACCACGGCGGCTGTGAATTGCCGGGACAACCGAAGCATTTTCCCTCTTGCCGCGCGGCGGATACGTGGCAAACCCTTTTTTCATGACCACAAGCACCTTCGCCCGTTCGGGCATCCGCGCAGGGCTGGCCCTGCTTCTTGCCACCACCGCCACCGCCGCCTTGGCGCAGCAAGCAAGCGACGATATCGTCATCAAGGGACGCGCGCCCGACGCCATTGTCGTTACGAATGCCCAGATCGAGCGGATCAGGACGCTGGATGACGACGGCCCGATGCTTAACGCGATCATCGCCTACAATCCTGATGCAGCTTCTATGGCGATCGGGATGACGGAATTGCCGCTCGAAGGCCGCACCGTGCTGGTGAAAGACAATATCGAAACCCGCGAATTTCCGACCACTGCCGGAAGCCTGGCGCTCAAAGACAATATGACCGGACGCGATGCCCCGATGATCGCCAATCTGCGCGCAGCAGGCGGCGTGGTGCTGGGCAAGACCAACCTGTCCGAATGGGCCAATATCCGCTCCGACGGATCAACCAGCGGGTGGAGCGCGGTCGGCGGATTAACCCGCAACCCTTATGCGATTGATCGCAACACCTGCGGATCATCATCGGGCAGCGGCGCGGCGGTTGCGGCGGGGTTTGCTTGGGCCGCAATCGGTACGGAAACCAACGGATCGATCACTTGCCCCGCCTCGATCAACGGTATTGTCGGGTTCAAACCCAGCGTCGGGATCGTCAGCCGTACCCATGTGGTGCCGATTTCGAGCACGCAGGACACCGCCGGGCCGATGACGCGGACAGTTTATGATGCGGCCCTGCTTTTGACTGCCATCGCCGGTGCGGACAATGCTGACCCGGTGACGCTGGGGGCGAAGCGGGTCGCTGATTACGCTGCGGGTCTCGATACCGCATCGCTCAAAGGCGTGCGGATCGGGGTCATGCGCGATCAGATTGGCAACCGGGCTGATCTGAGTGCGATCTTCGACACCGCGCTGGCCGATCTGGAGCGCGCGGGAGCGGTGCTGGTCGATATCAAGTTCGAACCCAACCCGCAGATGTATGCCGATAGCTTCACCGTTTTGATGTTCGAAATGCGAGAGGAAATGGGCAAATACCTCGCTTCGATCCCCGCGTTCAAACATGGCGAGACTCCGCGCAGTCTGGCTGATCTCATCGCCTTCAACGCGGCCAATGCCGAAACTGAAATGCGCTGGTTCGGGCAGGAGCTGTTCATGCAGGCTGAAACCACGACCGACCGCGCTGCCTACGAAACGGCGCGCGCCAATGCGGTGCGGATTGCGGGGCCGGAAACGATTGACAGGCTGCTGGCGGAAAACACCGTCCAATTCCTGGTCGCGCCAACGCGCGAAGCGGCGTGGGTCAGCGATCTGGTGAATGGCGACAATTTCAACGGATCGGTCGGGTTCGGCAGCCCGTCCGCCATTGCGGGCTATCCGCACCTGACCGTACCGATGGGCGCGATTGAAGGCCTGCCGGTGGGCCTGAGCATCATGGGCGCCAAATGGTCGGACCACGACGTATTGAAAGCGGGCGCAGCATACGAACAGGCGCGGACAGCCAAACTGCCCGCGCCTTCATTTAAGCGGTGGGAACCGGCTCAGCAGTAGAGCGAGTCCTCACGCAGGCGAGGATATTCGTCCGCATAGCGCCTTCCCGACTGAGGCCCCGCCTTCGCGGGGGCGCACAATCGCAGGTTACTTTTTGGCCGGTGCCTTTTTGGTCGTAGCCATCTTGGCCGCGGGCTTTTTGGCAGCAGGCTTTGCGGCGGGCTTTTCGGCCGCAGCATCCGCTTCCTTGGCGGTTGCCTTTTTGGCCGGCGCTTTCTTTGCCGCGGGCTTTTTCTCGGCCGGAGCGGCTGCAGCTTCGGCCCCCTCGCCTTCGCTCGCGGCAGACTTCTTGGCCGGAGCCTTTTTCTTGGCGGCGGCCTTCTTCCGTGCCGGCGCTGCTTCGGTTTCTTCAGCTTCAATCGCAGCCTGAAGTTCCTCAACCGTGACTTCGCGTTCCGTCACTGCGGCCTTGTTGAACAGGAAATCGACGACCTTGTCTTCGTACAGCGGCGCGCGCAGTTGGGCCGCTGCCATCGGTTCAGACTGAATGTATTCAACGAAGCGCTGCCGATCCTCGGAGCGATACTGCGCCGCAGCTTGTTGCACCAACATGCCCATTTCCTGCTGCGTCACTTCAACGCTGTTGGCCTGCCCGATTTCTGACAGCAACAGTCCCAAACGCACGCGGCGTTCGGCAATCGACTTGTACTCGTCTTTCTCGTCTTCGATCTGCTTCAAAGCTGCGGCGGGATCGGCATCATTGGCCGCTTCCTGCTGCAACTGTGCCCAGATCTGCGCGAATTCCGCTTCAACCATCGTGCCGGGCACTTCAAAGCTGTGGCCAGCTGCAAGCTGATCGAGCAGCGCGCGCTTCATCTGCGTACGGGTTAGGCCAGCAGTCTGCTGTTCGAGCTGCGCCTTCATGATTTCACGCAGCTTATCAAGGCTGTCGAGGCCGAGGCTCTTGGCGAAATCTTCATCAATCTGGGTTTCGGTTTCGACCTTCACCGCTTTGACGGTGATGTCGAAGGTTGCTTCCTGACCAGCCAGGTTCGCGGCCTGATATTCGGCCGGGAACGTCACGTTGATAGTCTTTTCTGCGCCGGTCTTGACACCCACCAGCTGCTCTTCAAAGCCGGGGATGAACGTGCCCGAACCCAGCACCAACGCCGCGTCTTCAGCCTTGCCACCGTCAAATTCGACGCCGTCCAGCTTGCCAACGAAATCGATGATCAGCTGATCACCATCGGCCGCTTTCTTGGTCTTGGCGGCGTCTTTGTAGCTCTTGTTCTGGCCTGCGATGTTGCCGAGCGCCTCGTCCACTTGGGCTTCGGTTACCGGCACTACCAGTTTTTCCAGCGTGATCCCGTCAATGCTGGGCGCATCAATCACGGGTAACACTTCAAGGCTGACGCTGATCTCGGCGTCCTGCCCTGCGACGTAATCTTCCTTAAGCTCGATTGCGGGCTGCATTGCCGGACGCAAGCCTTCGTCGCGCAGCAGCTTATCGACCGATTCGCGGATCGTATCGTTCACTACCTGAGCGTGCAGGGCTTCGCCGTGCATTTTCTTGACGAGGTTGGCCGGCACTTTCCCCGGACGAAAGCCGGGCATCCGCATCTGCGGTGCGACCTTCTTGATCTCGGCATCGATCTTCGCGGTGAGATCGGTGGCGGGTACGGTGATCAGATAGGCGCGCTTTAGCCCTTCGTTGACGGTCTGCTTGGTCTGCATGGGAATTGGTCTGAAGCCTTTTTGCCAAAGTTTTCCGTGAGTGCGGCCCAGTCCGTGACGTATGCGTTTCGGGGCGAAGTTGGTGCGGGCGAAGGGACTCGAACCCCCACATCTTTCGATACCAGAACCTAAATCTGGCGCGTCTACCAATTTCGCCACGCCCGCATACCCGAACGAAGCCGCGCGGGAAAACCGGTTAAGCCACCCCGCGTGTAATAGCGTGCGCCTCTATCCCGCTCTGCAGGAAAGGGCAAGCGCAACACGCTTGAAGGCCGGCCAATTGCCGATTAAAGGCGCGCATATGAACGACGAAACTTCTGAAATCATCCCCGTGCCCGAAATCAGTGGAGCAGACGTGCCGCCGGATCACCTTTCGGTCAATCCGCGCAGTCCATTCTTCAACGGCGAATTGCTCCAACGCGGGGTGGGCATCCGGTTCAAAGACAAAGTGCGCACCGATATCGAGGAATACTCGATCTCGGAAAGCTGGGTGCGAGTGCAGGCTGGCAAAAGCGTCGATCGCAAGGGCCAGCCGCTGACGATCAAAATCGCCGGCCCGGTTGAAGCCTGGTACGAAGATTTGGGCGAAAACCCGCCGGTCGCCAGCAAAGACTAGGCTTAAGGGTTGAGCGCAAGCGCCAGCGCACTGCGTCGCGCTTGCCAAATCGGGCGTTTGCGCCCACTTGGCGGCGATTATGCCCTCCCCCGAAAATTATCTCAGCAAGCCCACCGTCGTCATCATTGGGCGGCCCAATGTGGGCAAATCCACGCTGTTCAACCGGTTGGTAGGCAAGAAACTCGCGCTGGTCGATGATCAGCCGGGGGTGACGCGCGATCGGCGGATGGGCGATGCCGACATCGCGGGCCTGCATTTCACTGTGGTCGATACCGCTGGCTGGGAGGACGAGGACGCCCACACCCTGCCTGGCCGGATGCGGATCCAGACCGAAGCCAGCCTGGACGGCGCTGACGCGGCATTGTTCGTGGTTGATGCGCGCGCCGGACTTACCCCGCTTGACGAAGAAATCGGCCGCTATCTGCGCGAACAGGAAGTGCCGGTGGTGGTGGTCGCCAACAAGGCCGAAGGGTCGGCGGGCGAACACGGCGTGCTCGAATCCTATGCGCTAGGCCTAGGCGATCCGGTTCCACTGTCGGCCGAACATGGCGAAGGTATTGCCGATCTGTTCGGCGGGCTGTGGCCGATCATCGGCGAAAAGGCCGATCTTTACGACGAGGCGAAAGAGATCGCCGCTGCCGAAGCGGCCTTGATGGACGAGGACGATCGCCCGGCCGGACCGCTCAAACTCGCCATCGTCGGGCGGCCAAATGCGGGCAAATCCACGTTGATCAACCGCCTGTTGGGCGAAGATCGGCTGCTGACCGGGCCAGAAGCCGGGATCACGCGCGATTCGATTGCAGTCGATTGGCAATGGACCGATCCCCAATCGGGCGAAGTGCGCGACATCCGCCTGATCGACACAGCCGGGATGCGCAAAAAACGCAATGTGACCGAAAAGCTCGAAAAAATGTCGGTCGCCGACGCACAGCGCGCGGTCGATTTTGCCGAGGTCGTGGTGCTATTGCTTGATGCCACGCAAGGTCTTGAACATCAGGATCTCAAGATTGCGAGCCTCGTGCTCGAAGAAGGTCGCGCACTGATGATCGCCATCAACAAGTGGGATGTCGCGCAAGATGCAAGCAAGCTGTTCAACGGCATCCGCGGCGCATTGGATGATGGCCTTGCGCAGGTGCGCGGGCTGCCCGTGTTTGCGGTTAGCGCCAAGTCCGGCAAAGGATTGGATCAAATGCTGTCCGGCGCATTCGAACTGCGCGACAGTTGGTCGAAGCGTGTATCGACCGCCGCCTTGAACCGCTGGTTCGAAGATGCGTTGGAAACCAACCCGCCGCCCGCACCCGGTGGAAAGCGGATCAAACTGCGTTACATCACGCAGGCTGGCACACGCCCGCCGCGTTTTGTCATCTTCGGCTCGCGGCTCGATATGCTGCCCACAAGTTACGAACGCTATCTGGTCAACGGCATCCGCGCGAAACTGGGATTTGATGCGGTGCCGGTGCGCGTGACATTGAAAAGTCAGAAGAACCCATACGCGAAGGATAGCTGATGCTGTTCGATCTGCTCGCCGCTGGCCTTGCCGCAGCACCCAAGACGCCGTCAGCGTTCGAAATTTTTGAGCGCACTGCCTCGACCCCGCGGGTGCAGCAGGTGGTGCAGCTAAGCCTCGCACCCGCGTTTTTGCTGTCAGGCATCGGCGCGGTGATGAATGTTATCATGAGCCGGATGATCTGGATCGCACAGCGGATCGAAAAGACCGAAGATCTGAGCGAGGACCAGCGCACGGCCCGGCAAGGACGCGAAATCGGTTGGCTGCTGCGCCGCCGTCGCTTGATGCAGGGGGCCATCATGTTCTCAACCGCATCGGCGGTGATGATCAGCCTGGTCATCGGGATGCTGTTTATCTCGGCCTACATCACCGCGCAAATTGGGACGTTGATCGCGTTTCTGTGGGTGCTGACCATGGCGTTGCTGGTGACAGGCCTGGGATTTTTCCTGATGGAAACCCGGCTGGCGGCAATCGGCGCGCAGGCGCCAAAAGCATAGGCGGCCACTTGAACCAAAAAGGGCAGAGCCTGTCCCGGCCCTGCCCTTTGGAGGCAAATGTTTAAGCGTGCTGCCCAGGCTAGCCGACGGCTCAGCTATCGCCAGCAGGAGAGCTTTGCAGCTGCACGTAATTTTGCAGGCCCATACGATCAATCATCTCGAATTGGGTTTCGAGGAAGTCGACATGTTCTTCCTCGTTCTTGAGAATGTCTTCAAACAGCTGGGCCGACGTCTGGTCCTTGACACTCCGTGCATACTCAGCTGCATCTTTGAGAAGCGGGATCGCCTCGTTTTCGAGCGCCATGTCCGCTCTCAGCACTTCTTCGACCGTCTCACCGACCTTCAGTTTGTGGATTGCCTGAAAGTTGGGGAGTGCATCGAGGAAAAGAATACGCTCGGCAAGTTTGTCGGCGTGCTCCATTTCCTCAATCGATTCGTGCCGTTCATAGGCCGCGAGTTTCTTGAGGCCCCAGTTGTCGAGCACGCGATAATGCAGCCAATACTGGTTGATCGCCGTCAGCTCATTGGTGAGCGCCTGGTTCAGATAGTCGATGACTTTGGGGTCGCCCTTCATCAGGGATGCTCCTTGCAATAGATTTAATCGCCTTTCGGCAAGAAGCTATTGATAGCCGCAGCGGGGCCATGACCGCAAGAGGGTAGCGCTAGTTTTCTATAAGAATCAGTGACTTGCGAGACGTTCGCAATCGCACGATGGCGCACTATACTGCGAAGGCGTCGCACCACGCTGCCGCGCGTTCAGCCTCAATGATTTCCTGCGCCTGTTCAAGGCATTGCCCACAGTTAGGGCGTTTGCCGAGGGTGGCGTAGGTCGATTCGGCGTCGCCCTTGCAACAAAGCGCAGCTTTTCGCAGGTCGGTTTCGCGAATTGCATTGCAGATGCAGATATACATGGGTGCCGAATCTTTCCTGCGAAGCGTTTGCAGCATCAATGTATGCGAATTATTCTCAATAACAAGAAATTTATGCGTTCTCGGCTCAATTTGGTGTTGGTTATCTCCGCAACGGGAAAAGGGTTCGGTAGGTCAGGCAGCGCCACAACCATTCGAGCGGGCCGTAGCGGTAGCGGTCAAGCCACGGCTTTGACCACGCCAGCATCACCGCGCAGGTCAACACCACCACAATATACAGCTGCGGGCGGTTGAGCGCGCCAAACAGGCCCAACGCCCAGCCGTGGAACACGAACATCATCAGGACCGACGTGCCAAGGTAGTTGGTAAAAGCCGCGCGGCCCGCAGCGCGCACCCGCTCGCCCAGCCAACCCGTGGCATACGGCGCATAGGCCACCAGCGACGCCGCCATGCCCAGCACCATCCAGAGCCGGGGCAGCGGGCTCCAGCCGACAAACGCAGCTAGTGTGCCGTAGAATGTAAAGCCTCCCGCTTGCATCACCAAACCAATCGCCAGATGCATCAGTCCGCCCGCGATTAACCCAGCCCAGCCCCATCGCAGCAATTTGCCGCGGTCAAAGGCTCCGGTGAAAAACCCCAGTCGGTACAACGCCACGCCGAGCAACATCAGCGGCAACGTCTCGAACCCGAACAGCAGCGCGTTCAGGAGCGGCTCGCTCCATTGTTCGGTCAAACGATGCGTCACCAACGCGGTATAATCGCCAGAAGCAATCGCCGCATTGGGAACATCACCGTTAGCCAAAGTCGCACCAATGCTGCGGTTCATTTCGGCCCGTTGATCGGCGAAGTCCGGGTTTGCTTCGCCGAAATCAGTATCAGCAATCAGCCACGGCAAGGTCATCACCCCAGCATAAAACAGCACGCCGACCATGTAGCCTGCCAGCCCAACCCATAGCTGAGTCTTGATCGACCACTTCAGGCAGGCGAGCAGCACAAAGCCGAACAAGCCATAATAAAACAGGATGTCACCCGGCCAGATAAAGAAAAAATGGATCAAGCCGAACACCATCAAGATCGCAAGCCGCCATGCCTGCAGTCTAAGCGTGGCACCGCGCGCCCACGCTTTTTCCATGAAAAGATAAACACCCGCACCAAACAGTAAGGTGAACAATCCGCGCATTTTGCCATCGATCAGGATGAATTGCGCAATCCACATCCATCCTCCGGGATCGCCCGGATCGACCTTGAATGCTGCCGGATACATGTAAGCTTCAAACGGCTGGCCGAAGGCGACGATGTTGGCTGCCAAAATGCCCATGACCGCAAGCCCGCGAATGAAATCAAGCGTATCGATGCGCTCACCCGGCCCGACCGGTGCGACCGCGGCACTGCCCTCGCCAAAGACATCTTCAGCCGCGCGCCCCGTTATTGCGTCATTCATGGTTGATCCCCACCTTTGGTGGAGGTGATCTAACACGGGGATCAGGGATAGGAAGCGCGCGTCTTGCTGCTGATCGCACTTAGCCGCAGGTTTGTGGACTTGCTCCCCGCTACCCCTGCCCAGCGACTAAGCAGGCGTGCCCTTGCTGCTTGAGCGCAGCGCAAGCGCGGGCGGCGTCAGCTTCGCTGCCAAATCCAGAGGCGATCAGGCGGGTAACCTTGCCGCTTGGCAACAGGGTCTTTTTCGTACCCGCCAGCGCGGCATTGTTCGACAGCTGCGACCACAAGCGATCAGCATTGGCGGCGACCCCGAATGCGCCTAGCTGCACGCGCCACTTGCCCGCCTTGGGCACGGGCGCGGCGGCGACTTTTGGAGCTACCGGTGCCGAGGGTGGTATAACAGATGGCAGCGCAGCAGGTAGGCTCGCGTTTGTCACTACCGTAGTGGGTGCTGATGTCGCGGCCGGCAGAGCCAATGATACCGCAGCACGCGGTGCCAGTTCGGCGGCGGCGAGCTCTGTTGAACGCTGTGACTTGGCCCCAGCTTCCAAATCGCGCGCCAATGCTTGCGCCTGGCTGCGCTGTGCGGCGGGCACGAATTTATCCATTTGCGCCAGTGCTTCGCTCGCCTGCGGCAGGCCCGATCCATTGGCCAGCGTCATCAGGGCATAGGCGCGCACCCAATCGCGCGGGGCATAGTCAGCGTTGAAGTGAGACAGGCCAAGCACGTATTGCGCGCGCGGATCACCGCGATCGGATGCAGCCCGGATCAGTGGCATTGCCTTATCCTGCTCGCCTTCCTGAAACAGCATCAGCCCATAATTGTCCGCAGCTTTTACATGGCCGAGTTGGGCCGCCTGTTGGTACAGTTGCCGAGCGCGACCATTGTCAATTTCCACCCCGCGACCTAGCCGATAAGCCTGTGCCAGATTGAACAAAGCGTCAGGATCGCCAGCAGCAGCGGGGCCCTGCCATTCGACCACGGCGCGGGTAAAATCGCCGCTGCTCCATGCATCAACCCCAGCCTTAACGTCGGCCAGCGCCGGAGCTGCCAGCAATGCGAGCGCAGCGATACTCAACCCACTGCGCAAAGGAAAGCCGGTCATTGTCTCAGGTGTCATTCGCGCAATCATATCTGCCTCTTGGAATCCCAGGTAATTGTTATCCGATAGATAGAGCAAACAAGGTTAGCAAACCGTTGCCAAACCTTGCAACGCGCCATGATATGTGTCGGCTAACGAGAATTTACCAAGGTGTTTGCACCGGATTTGCCCATCTTAACGCTAAATTAGGGGTATCCTGCGATCCCGGGTTCAACCAGCCGTTGTTAGGCGTCGCAATAGGGCGGCCCGATGCGGAGTAATTCAGGGGGACCCAGGCGTTGCGTGTACTCGCTTTGGCATCGCAGAAAGGCGGATCGGGCAAGACCACCCTGTCCGGACATTTGGCCGTCCAAGCCCAGCGCGCAGGCGCTGGTCCGGTCGTGCTCATCGACATCGACCCGCAAGGCTCGCTCGCCGATTGGTGGAATGAACGCGAGGCAGAATATCCCGCCTTTGCCCAAACCACCGTCTCGCGCTTGGCCAATGATCTTGCGGTGTTGCGTCAGCAGGGCTTCAAACTGGCAGTGATCGACACTCCGCCAGCAATTACGATGGCAATCCAATCGGTGATCTCGGTTGCTGAATTGATCGTCGTGCCAACCCGCCCGTCCCCGCACGATCTGCGCGCCGTGGGCGCAACAGTTGACCTGTGCGAACGCGCTGGCAAGCCGCTGGTGTTTGTGGTCAATGGGGCGACTCCGAAGGCGAAAATTACCTCGGAGGCCGCAGTCGCGTTGTCGCAGCACGGCACCGTAGCCCCTATCACGCTCCACCACCGCACAGATTTTGCCGCATCGATGATCGACGGGCGCACCGTGATGGAAGTCGATCCGGAAAGCCGTAGCGCGGCTGAGATTACCGCTTTGTGGCGCTACATCGCCGATCGGCTCGAAAAGAATTTCCGCCGTACTGTTTTTGCCCCCACCCCAAATGGACAGGCACAGCAGATGGGCGGCGTCCCGCGTCCCGCAGGTGGCTTCGGCCGCCGAGTGGCTCAGTAAGCGCGAGGGGCAAATCCAATGTCCGAACCCGGTTTTGCGTCGCTCGGCCCGAGCTTGCTCGCCCGCAAGGGTGGGGCCAAGCCAGCTATGCGTCCGCAGATTGCACCTTTGGTGCCGGACGCGGATGGCTTCGCTGACGACCAGTTCGAAGACCTCGGCTGGAACGACATGGGCGAGCATGAAGCACAGGGCGGCGCGGACATCGTCCCGATCAATGCAGGGATGGGTGCTGATGATTTCGGACAAAACCCCGGCCCGGTGATTCGCCGCCAGCAACGCCGACTTGAAGAACTTGTACTCGCCGATGCTGTAATGACCGGGCCAGATGACCGCGAACCCGAGTATGATGACGAGGACGAGGCGTTCTACGGTGAAAATTTGACTGAGCCAGCCTACGGTGACGTCAATTATGCCGGGCCCAAGCATGTCGAACCAAATTATTCAGTGCAGGGCGACGGCGTCGCCGCTTTCGCTCAGCCAGACCATATCGAACGGCCTGCCGCGCTCAAAGCGCGCGTTCCGGCCATTAAAGCGGGCCGCCGCGCGGCTTTCACCTTGCGGCTTGATGCCGACCGTCATCTCAAACTGCGCTTAGCTGCAACGATGCAGGGCGTTAGCGCCCAGGTGTTGGTGACCGAAGCGCTTGACCGACTGCTTGCCGAATTCGGCGATTTCCATGGGATTGCCAACCAACTGAAGCGCCATTGAGCGGCGCGTACAGCATATGAACCGAACCAGCAGAATTAATGGGGAAATGACAATGGACCGCAACATCAGCAATACGCGGCGCCTCGCGCTCGTTGTCTCGACCGCGCTCGCAGGGCTGGCGCTGCCGGGATGCACCACCTCAGCCGCGCCGGGTGCAGATCTGTCGTTTGCCAGCGCGCAGACCGCGCTTTCAAACGGGCAGACCGACAAGGCTATCACCTTTGCCGAAGCCGCTGTGCTCTCAGAGCCGCGTAACCCAGGTTACCGCGCATTGTTGGGGGCAAGCTATCTCAAAGCTGGCCGCTTCCAGTCCGCCGCCGCCAGTTTTGGCGATGCGTTGGATCTGGGTGATGAAAATCCGCGCACCGTATTAAGCTTTGCGCTCGCCAAGATCGCTCTGGGCGAAGGCCGCTCTGCCGCAGCTTTACTCGACGAGTATGCCCAAGTGATTGATCCGGCTGATCTTGGCCTCGCGCTGGCATTGGCCGGACAGCCAGAACGCGGTGTGCATGTGCTGGTCAATGCCGTGCGTGCCAGCGATACTGTTTCGCCCAAGCTTCGCCAAAATCTGGCTTATACCTACGCGCTCGCGGGCAATTGGCGCGCAGCGCGGGTCATGGCAGCAGAAGATGTGCCTGCGGGCGAAGTTGATCAGCGCATGACGCAGTGGGCCGCGATGTCGGCACCCGAAGCGTTTCAGCAGCGGATCGCCAGCCTGCTTAATGTTACCCCTCTTTCCGATCCCGGCCAGCCTCAGCGCCTCGCGCTCGCTAACTTTCCTAGCCAGGAGATTATGGTCGCTGAAGCCGCAGCGCAGGCGGCACCAGTTGAAATGATGGCCAAAGCAGAACCGTCGGCAAGCTTTGCCGAGGCGTTTGAAGCCGTCGAGCCTTCGGTCGAGACGGTCTCCGCCGCGCCAGTGCCTCGCTACGTCTCTAACCCGGTGGTGCAGCAGCTGGCTGCCAACGCCGAGCGCCCTGCCCCTGCCCCGCGCGTGGCCGCAGCATCCCCGCAGCGCCGTATGGCCGCACCTGCAATAGCGTCGGCAAGCGCACCAATCGCCAGCGAGCAGAGCTCAGCAACGCATCTCGTGCAGCTTGGCTCGTACATCAGCAAAACTGAGGCGACCCGTGGCTGGGCGATGCTCAAGGACAAATTTCCGCAGCTAAAGGACCATACACTCGTCGTCACCGAGGCAGTCGTCAACGGGCGGACATTCTGGCGGGTTGCGGCCGATGGTTTCGGTCCCAAGAGTTCGCAAAGGCTGTGCTCGGCAGTCAAGTCAGCCGGTCATGGCTGCTTCGCCTATGCCGCCACCACGCCGCTTGCGGGCGCAGTGGATCGCGGCGCGCGCATGGCCTCGCGGTCACAATAAATTGGTTCCTGCAATAAATTCAGCGAAACTGCTCCCGGAAGGCCATCGCTTTCCGGGAGCTTTCTTATGCGCCTAAGGCGACGCCGCCCTTCCACAGGCCCAGCACCCTGCCCTGCGCGCCCAGCCGGTCGAATGGGGTGTTGTCGGCAGTCGCCTCCATTCGGCGGCGGTCAATAATCCACGGTGCCTCCACGTCGATCAGCACAAGGTCAGCCTCTAGCCCCGTAGCCAGCTCGCCTGCCGCGACGCCAAGCAGTCGCGCAGGGTTACGAGCTAAAAGGTCGAAGGCACGGGATAGCTCGATCACGCCGTCACGCACCAACGTCAGCGTCATGGCCAGCAGCGTTTCGGCCCCTGCCATGCCCGGCGCGGCATCGGCAAACGGCAGGCGCTTATCTTCGGGCTCGCGCGGATCGTGGCCACTGGCAATCACGTCAACGACGCCTGCACCAATCGCGTCGATGGCGGCCTGCCGGTCAGCCTCGGCGCGCAGTGGAGGTGACAGGCGGGCAAATGTGCGAAAATCGGCGGTCGCTAGGTCTGACAGCATGAAATGCGCAGGGGTAATCCCGCAGGTCACGGGTAAGCCCCGCGCCTTGGCCTCGCGCACCAGCGCAAACCCGCGCGCGGTGGTAACCTGCCGGATATGCAGCCGCGCGCCTGCCATCTCCGCCAGTGCAATGTCGCGCGTGATGGCGAGCGCCTCGGCCTCAGCGGGCGCGGAAGGCAGCCCAAGCCGGGTGGCGATCTCCCCCGCAGTTGCCGCCGCGCCCGTTTCGCTTGGCCCCGTCAGCCCGCCGTCTTCGGCATGGGCAACAACCACCAGGTCGAGCATTGCGGCATATTGGAGCAGCCGCAGCATTACGCCCGAATCCGCAATCCAGCGCCGCCCGGTCGATATTCCGCGCGCGCCGGCATCCTGCATCAACGCCATTTCGGCAAGTTCGCGCCCCTCTAGCCCGCGCGTCGCCGCTGCCAGCGGGTGGACCCACAGATCAGGCTTGCCGCTCTTCGCGATGAAATTGACCCGGCTCGGCAGATCAAGTGGCGGTGATTGATCAGGCATCAATGCAGCGCGGGTGATACCGCCAAAATGAAACGCCGGCTTGTCCACCGCAAACACACCCAGATCCACGATTCCGGGGGCAAGCAGCTTTTTGCGCCCGTCAATCACTTCATCGCCGGGCTGAGCAGCCACGTCGGCGCCAAGGTTGACGATAACGCCATCCGCGCAGCGGATCGCACCGTTGACCAGCCCGTCTTGGGTCACCAACTGCACATTGGTGATTACCAGCGGCCGGGCCTGCTTCATGCCGCCCACCCTGGCACGCCGCGCGTCTCCCGGGTAAGGATGTCGAGGCAGGCCATCCTGATAGCGACACCCATCTCGACTTGCCGGGTGATGAGCGAACGGCCCGCCATGTCGGCAACCTCGCTATCGATTTCCACCCCGCGGTTCATCGGACCGGGATGCATCACCAGCGCGCCCGGCGCGGCGCGCGCCAGCCGCTTGGCTGTCAGCCCGTAAAGACGCCGATATTCGCGCGCCGAGGGGATGAACTGCCCGCTCATCCGTTCAGATTGCAGACGCAGCATCATCACAACTTCTGCGCCATTGAGCGCGGCGTCGAAGTGTTGAAACACCTCCACCCCCATCGCCTCAATCCCGGCGGGCATCAACGCAGGTGGCGCGCAAACCCGGACATTCGCGCCCAATGCGGTGAGGCACAGAATGTTTGAACGCGCCACCCGGCTGTGCATGATGTCGCCGCAGATCACCACGTTGAGCCCGGTGAAATCCTCTGCACTCTCACCCCGTTCGCGCAAGGCATGGCGCAAAGTCAGCGCGTCGAGCAAGCCTTGCGTCGGGTGTTCGTGGCTGCCATCGCCCGCATTCAATACTGGGCAATCAACCTTGTCCGCGATCAATCCGGTTGCCCCCGACGATCCGTGCCGGATCACAATCGCATCAGCGCGCATCGCGTTAAGCGTGATCGCGGTATCGATCAGCGTCTCACCTTTCTTCACACTCGATGTGGCAGCATGCATATTGACGACGTCCGCCCCCAACCGTTTGCCAGCGATTTCAAAACTCAAAAGCGTGCGTGTAGAGTTTTCAAAGAAGGCGTTGATGATGGTCAGGCCGGCCAGCAAATCAGTATGCTTGGCGGAACGCCGGTTAAGCGCGACCCATTGCTCCGATTCGTGCAGCAGATACAGGATCTCGTGGCGCTGCAAGTGACCAATGCCGGTCAGATCACGATGCGGAAACGCCAGCCGCCCAGCCGGAAATCGGCCCGAAGCCGCAGAAAGATCGCTCGCACTCATCTCAGGCCAAGCCCCTAGTCGAGCCTCGGGCGCTGCTCAACCTATTCCCGCAGCGCTTTACCGTGGAAGTTATAGTCAGGAGCACCTAGATAGCACCCAACAACGCAATAAGGGGCGATTTGATGAGCTTTGTCGGCAAAGTGTGGAAGATCCTGGTGGGAATCAAAGATGGGCTTGTGCTCATCTTGATGCTGCTGTTCTTCGTCGCGCTGTTTGGCATCCTTTCGGCCCGTCCTAGCCCCGGCCAGGTGCGCGATGGCGCGTTGTTGATCGACCTTTCAGGCGTAGTTGTCGAAGAAAAGTCGGCTACCGATCCGATTGCAGCACTGCTGTCGGGTGCCGCCCCGATCAATGAATACCGCGCGCGCGACATTACCCTCGCGCTTGAGGCCGCAGCGACCGATGACCGGATCAAGGCAGTCGTGCTCGATCTCACCACATTTCTCGGTGGTGGTCAGGTGCACCTCACCGAAATCGGCGCAGCTATGGATCGGGTGCGAAAGGCGAAAAAGCCAGTATTGACCTATGCGCTTGGCTATGCCGACGATCACCTGCTGCTTGCCGCCCATGCCAGCGAAGTGTGGCTTGATCCGCAGGGGTTGGCAGTGATTTCAGGGCCGGGTGGCAGCAATCTATACTACGCTGGGCTGCTCGAAAAGCTGAGCGTCAATGCGCGCATTTACCGCGTCGGCGATTTCAAATCCGCAGTTGAGCCGTTTTCACGCAGTTCGATGTCGGACGAAGCGCGCGCCAATATCGGCGGGCTTTATGGCGCGCTGTGGGAAGAATGGCAGGCCAATGTCAAAAAAGCCCGGCCCAAACTGGAATTGGCGCGCGTTACCACTGACCCAATTAGCTGGATCAACGCCGCCGGCGGCGACATGGCCAAGGCGGCGATCTCTGCGGGCTTGGTCGACAAGCTCGGCGACAGCGTGCAATTCGGCGCGCGGGTGGCTGAAATTGCGGGCAAAGACCCCTGGAGCCAAAAGCCCGGCAGTTTCGCCGCCAGCGAACTTGGCGCATTTCTCGCAGATGTCGGCAGCGACACTGGGGGTAAGGCTATCGGGGTGATCACAATCGCCGGCGAAATCGTCGATGGCGAAGCTGGGCCGGGCGTAGCAGGGGGCACGCGGATTGCCGATGCGCTCGACGAAGCGCTTGATGATGATCTGGCTGCATTGGTGGTGCGGGTCGATTCTCCTGGAGGATCGGTCACTGCTTCGGAAGAAATTCGCCGCGCGATCCAGCGGTTCCGCGACCGCAAGATCCCGGTAGCAGTGTCGTTTGCCAATGTTGCGGCAAGCGGGGGCTACTGGGTGTCGATGCCGGGGGAACGCATCTTTGCGCAGCCCGAAACCATCACCGGTTCGATTGGCGTGTTCGCTGTGGTGCCGACTTTTGAAAAAAGCGCCGCGCGGATCGGGGTGGCAGCCGATGGTTTCCGCACCACGCCGCTTTCGGGTCAGCCCGATTTTATCGCTGGGTTCTCCCCCGAAATGGAAGCAATCTTTCAGGCTTCGATTGGATCGACTTACACCGATTTTCTTGGGCTTGTCTCCAAAGCGCGCAGGCTCCCGGTCGAGCGCGTCGATGGTATTGCTGGTGGGCGCGTATGGGATGGCGGCACCGCGCGACAACTCGGACTTGTCGATGAATTCGGCGGGCTTCAGGAGGCTCTCGCTTGGGCGGCAGCGAAAGCCGGGGCCAAGGAGGGCGATTGGCACCCTGTCTTTCTGGGCGCGGAAACCGACAATTACGATTCGCTGATCCGTCAACTGGTAACGAGCGGCACTGTCCGCGCCCCGATAACGCAGGGCCGCGATATCTTTGCGCTTGCCACACGTCGCAATGGCGATCTCGCCGCGCGCCTGTCCCGTGATGCGAAGCGGCTGCTCGGAACCACAGGGGTCCAGGCATACTGCCTCGAATGCCCCGGCAGCGCGACTGCTCCGGCGCGCGAATCAGCCGTTGGACGCGAACGGCAAAGCGCGTTCATCGATTGGTTGGCCTGGGTCGCTGCACCGTCATCGTGACTGGCTGATCGCCCGCAAGCATTCGCGCGCAGGAATTTGCACCCGCCGACCGGCCGCAGTGCTTGCCAAGCACGTTGGCCCGAAGTAGAGGCGCGTCCCTGTCCGGGTCACATGGCCGAGCAGGACGGGCGCGTAGCTCAGTGGTAGAGCACACCCTTCACACGGGTGGGGTCGCAGGTTCAATCCCTGCCGCGCCCACCATATCTTGCGCCATAGGGTGGCGGGCTGGCTCGATTGAGCGTGCGGGCAGCAACTACATAAGCAATTTGCCCCTCCTTGCTTGACGATGCTTGCGTGTTCGCGGCAAGGCGAGGGTTGATCGAGCTTTCTGAGCCAACTGGGGAATTGCGAATGCGCAACAATATGTGGGGTCGCTGGCTCGCTGGGCTGGCGATGCTGTTGGCGGGGGCGCAGTCTGGCCACGCGCAGTCCTTTATTGACGGCGCTTTCGATCCGGCGGTGCCGACTTTATCCGCAACAGTCGGCCACGCGCCCGCTACCCGTATTACTTCGCCCGATCAGGCATACACCTATCTCAAGGCGTTGGCCGATGCTGCGCCGGACCGCTCCCGGTTGATACAATATGCGGTAAGCTGGGAGGGTCGCCCGCTATACTATTTGATCCTGACCGCGCCCGGAAACATGGCGCGGATCGACGCTATTCGGGCGGATATGGCAATGATCGCAGATGGCCGTGCGGGCAATGGCAGCGCTCTGCCAGTGACCTGGCTGGCTTATGGCGTTCACGGGAACGAGGTTTCTTCAACCGATGCTGCATTGATGACGGCCTATCACCTGCTCGCCGCTCAAGGTGACGCACGCGCCGCCAAAATCATGGCAGAAACCATTGTGGTGATCGACCCGATGCAAAACCCCGATGGGCGCGCGCGGTTCTTGAACAATTTCCTCGCTTCCACTGGAATTACTCCCGCTGCCGACCGGCAGGCCGCCGAACATGACGAACCTTGGCCAAGCGGACGGGTGAACCATTATATGTTCGACCTCAATCGCGACTGGTTCACGCTTAGCCAACCCGAAACGCGCGGCAAGGTTGCTGCAATCCGCCAGTGGAACCCGGTGGTGGTGGTTGACCTGCACGAAATGGGCGGGGACGAGACCTATTTCTTCTCCCCCGCAGCACAGCCGTTTAACCCCAACCTCTCGGCGGCGCAGGTGCGCGCGTATGAATTGATTGGTCGTTACAATGCCGCTGCGTTCGATGCACGGGGTGAGCCCTATTTCACCCGCGAAGTCTATGACCTGTTCTACCCTGGGTATGGCGATACCTGGAATGCCCATCAGGGCGCGATTGGCAGCACTTACGAACAGGGATCAGCGCGGGGTCTGGTGTTTGCGCGGCGCGACGGGACCGAGCTGACCTATGCTGACGGGGTGCGCAATCACTTCACTGCCAGCATTGCTACCGCTGCGGCTGTGGCGGATAATCCTGCGCGGTTTCTTTCTGATTTTACCGCGTATCGCAGTGGCAATGTTAACGGTGCAGCTGGGCGCGGTTCCTATGTCATTGACCTTGCCAAGCGCCGGTGGAATGCCGAACGGCTGGGGCGCCGCCTTGCCGAACAGGGGATCACCGTGCTGCGCCGCGATGGGGCGGCCACCCTATGCGGACGCAGCTATCCCGGCGGCTACCTAGCGGTGCCTCAGGCACAGCCCGCCGCCCGTCTGGTGCGCAGCCTGCTGGACCGTGACACCCCGCTGCCGCCAGATTTCCTCGCCGAACAAGAACGCCGCCGTGCGCAGGATCTGCCGCATGAATTGTATGATGTGACCGCATGGTCGGTCGGGCTGATGGCCGGCGTGGATGTGGCGCTGTGCAATGCGGCGGCCGGGGGCGCGCCCTTGAGCGCAGCTGCGCCGATTGCCCCCCAGCAGGACGGCAGCGGTGCCTTTGCCATTGCCGTGCCGTGGACAGATAGCGGGCAGGCGCGGCTGGTGACGCTGGCACTGCGCGAAGGGATCGAGGGCCGAGTAACCGACAAGGCCTTCACCAGCGGCGGACGCGCATTGCCGCGCGGCACGGTGGTGTTCGCCGCAGGGCCAAACACCCCCGAACAAATGGCACGGCTGGCCGCCATCGCGGGCGAAGTTGGCGCACATACGGTGGCGCTCGACAATGGCTGGGTCGATAGCGGGCCGAACCTTGGCAGCGAACATTTCGTGCGGCTGACCCTGCCGCGCGTTGCGGTGGCGTGGGACGACGGCGTCTCGCAACTGAGCGCAGGCGCGCTGCGTTATGTGCTCGAACAGCGGCTCGGCCTGCCGGTGGTGCCAATCCGCACGAGCCGCATCGCGCGCGCAGACCTGAGCAAATACGACGTGCTGCTGGTGCCCGAGGGCAATCCAGCCAGCGTGCTCGGCGCTGGCGGACAGCGCACGATCCGCGAATTCGTTCAGCGCGGCGGCGTGCTGGTGGCGGTTGGCGACAGCTTGGAAGCCTTCAGCAGCGGCGATACCCCGCTCCTCGCAGTAAAACGCGAAGCGGCCCTGGGGCGCGAACCTGCCGAAGCTGATGATGCCAAAGCCGATCTTGCCGAAGCGGTCGAAATCGCCAGCGACTCCGAATATCGCGAGGCAATCAAAGACCAGCAGGCATTGCCCGACACCCTGCCCGGCGCGCTGCTGAATGTGGTGGCCGACCGGGACAATTTCCTGTCCGCCGGTTATGATGATGGCGCGGTGGTTTTGGCGACTGGCTCGCAGATATTCACTCCGCTGGCGCGCGATGATGGGATCAATGTGCTGCGATTTGCCGCGCCCGACAATCTGATCGCCAGCGGATACGTATGGGGCGAAAACCGCCGGCAGTTGGCATACAAACCCTATCTGATGGCACAGCCGCAAGGGCGCGGTTTGGTGATCGGATTTGCGCATGACCCCTCAACCCGCGCGTACCTCGAAGGGTTAGACCTGATGATCGCCAACGCGGTGCTGGTCGCGCCGTCACGGGTCCGGTGAGGCGGGTCTAGGCGGCAAGCAGCAGTTGTGGCATCCTGCCCCCGATGGCATTGTTTGAAACTCTTGTTGTCGCCCATGTCGCTGCGGGAACTTTAGGGATCGTAGCGTTCTGGGGGCCAATCGCGACCCGCAAAGGCGCGGCCAATCACCGTAAGTGGGGCAAGGCCGCGTGTTACGGCTTTCTGGGCGCGGGCAGCATGGCCATTGCAATGGCGCTGCTGTCGCTGTTTGGGCCAGAGCAGCGCATACCTTCGATCACCGACCGCGCATTGTTCGATGGCCTGTTCGGCTGGATGATGCTGTATCTGGGCACGCTTACCATCGGGTTTGTCGATTATGGCCTCGCTGTGATCCGCCATGCGCGCGATCGGAAGGCCTTGCGGCGGTTCCGCTATCAAGCGGTGATTGTCGCAGTCGTGGTATCGGGCGCGTGGTGCGGCTGGTATGGTGTGCGGGTGGAGCATCCGCTGATGGTGCTGGTAGCGTTCATCGGCATTGCCGCGATGACGATCCAGCAGCGTTATATCTGGCGCCGCACCGATCCTCCGCGCACGAATTATATTGGCGAACATTTCCGCGCGCTGATCGGGATGGGGATTTCAGCCTATACCGCATTCATGTCAGTCGGGATGATCCGAATGGTGCCCGAACATGTGTTCAACCCGGCGGTCTGGGCCGGGCCGAGCGTTGTTGGCGTCAGCCTGATCCTGTTCTTCACGATCAAAACCAAGCGCGCTGCGGAAATCAACAGTTCAGGCGCTCGCCCACATCCGCAATAGATTGGCGATAGTCTTGTCGAGCGTCAGCAGTTCGGCCGACTTGGTCGACAGGCTCGTGCGCAGGCTAGCGCGCAGGTTTTCAAGATCGAACAGCATCTCGCGCTGGGCGTGATCGGCGATCAGGCTTTCTATCCAGCCGACACACACGATCCGTGTGCCGCGCGTAACTGGTTTGACCTCGTGGATGCTGGCCGACGGGTACAGCACCAGAAAGCCCGCTTCGCCCTTCAATTCCTGCGTCATGCCGGCGGTGTGGATGACCAGCTCGCCGCCGTCATATTCGCTCGGCGGGGTAAGGAACAGCGTGAACGACACGTCAGTGCGCAGCCGCGCGGTGCCTTTTCCCATCAGCGCATTATCAACATGCGCGCCGTAATGCCCATCCACCCCGGTCTTGCTGACAATCAGCGGGGATAAGCGGCGCGGCTGCGTGGCAGCTTTGACAATGGTGTTGTCGGCAATGATCGGCAGCAATTCATCCTGCGCCCTGCGCCCGGCGGATGTTTCCATCGCGGCCTGCAGGTTGCGCTTTACCTCGCGTGCCACTGCGCCCGCCGTCTCGCGCCCATCGCGCCATTCCAGCAGGTCGATGCGGGCGCGCAGGGCGGCCAAATGTTCGGCGTCGGTGATGGCGTTGATAACAAGGATCATGGGCTGAGGTTTAGCGCCGCGCAGCCGATGCCGATACCAAAACGTGGCCGGTGTTCGGCAAATTCGCTGATGAATTGAGGATCGGTCGCCCGCGCGTTGATTCGCGAAGGCAATTTGGCGGAAGTTTACCGCGATCTGCGCCGAACATTCGTAACCACGCCGGTCAATTTATTCTGGCGCAATTCAGGCGGAAACGCAGCGCAGTAATCCGCCCGCCTGCATTCATTTGGGATCGGTAGACGGCGGCGCGTCGGCCTGCTGTTGTTTGTCCAGATAACGTTTAGCGACAAAGCCGCCCACGCCCAGCACCACCATGGCAGGCAAGCTCATTCGCGACATCACGAAAGGCACGGCGGTGGCCAATGCCACGCCGGTCGCGCCGCCGAGTGCCGGATGCCCTTTGGCCACGCGGGCACCGATAGCGGCACCAATCAATTTGCGGATCATGTTGTTGTTCTCCTCGCGATCTTAACGGATGTCGGGCTTGGCTGGTTCCCCAAGCCCCATTCAAGCCCTTCCCTTGCCCCGCCCGAGCGGGCATAGGCGCGGGCCATGCACGATATCCGTTTTATCCGAGAAAATCCGAAGGCTTTCACCGACCAATTGCGGCGGCGTGGGCCATACTCTGTCGATCCGATCATTGACCTCGACCAAAAGGTGCGCGGTTATCAGACCGAGCGGCAAAAGCTCCTTGCAGATCAAAAAGCGAAATCGCGCGATTTCGGCGAATACAAGCGCAAAAATGAGCCGATCCCCCACGAATTACTTGAGCAAATTGGGTGGATCAAGGAACGGCTGGACTTTCTCGCCAAAAATCCGACCCAAAACCCCGATGCTCTCAAATTGGAGCGAGACAGACGCCTGGCGGAGCTCCCCAACCTGCCTGCCGAGGACGTTCCCGATGGCGCGAGTGAAAAGGACAATATCGAGGTTGCCCGCTGGGGCTCGCCGCGCGTTTTCGATTTCACCGCCAAGGAACACGCCGACATCGCGCCTGCGCTGGGGATGGATTTTGAAACCGGCACGCGGCTGTCGGGAGCGCGCTTCACCTTCCTGCGCGGCGACATGGCGCGGCTGCACCGCGCTTTGGGGCAGTTCATGCTCGATGTGCAGACGCGCGAGCATGGTTACGAGGAATGCAATCCGCCGGTGCTGGTCGGCGATGATGCCATGTATGGCACGGACAAGCTTCCGAAGTTTGCCAATGACAGCTTCAAGACCTCAATTGATCCATTTAGTGTATTGCGCGATTTGCAGATCATAGCGCGATCCATGAAGAATAAGGGACACGCCAGCGCCATCCTCGACCCTGATACGATCGATCCGGCTCTTTACGAGGAAATAGAGCGGCTTCGATCAAACGACAGGCGCCGCTGGCTCATCCCCACCAGTGAAGTCTCCCTCACCGCCAGCGTCATGGGCGAGCTGCTCGACGAAAGCGCGCTCCCGATGCGCCTCACCGCGCTCACGCTATGCTTCCGCTCCGAAGCCGGCGCGGCGGGGCGCGATACGCGCGGGTTCATCCGCCAGCACCAGTTTGAAAAGTGCGAGCTGGTCAGCATCGTGCGCCCGGAGGACTCCGAGGCCGAGCACGAGCGCATGGTCCGCGCCGCCGAAACCATCCTCGAACGGCTCGACCTGCCCTATCGCAAGCTGCTGCTGTGCACCGGCGACATGGGCTTTGGCGCGCGCAAGACCTTCGACCTCGAAGTGTGGCTGCCGGGCCAAGGCGCTTACCGCGAGATCAGCTCGTGTTCGAACACCGGCGATTTTCAGGGGCGTCGGATGAAGACCCGCTACCGCGTTGCAGGCGAGCAGAAGACCACCCAATTTGTCCACACCCTCAACGGCTCCGGCCTCGCGGTCGGGCGCACGCTGGTGGCGGTGATCGAGAATTACCAGAATGCTGATGGCAGCGTTACCGTGCCCGAAGCATTGCTGCCTTACATGGGCGGGGTTACCACTCTTAATCCTCGCACTTAACCCCAAACCCGTTCGCCCTGAGCTTGTCGAAGCGCTGTCCTTCTTCTGCCAGCTTGCAACCAAAGGAATTACAGTGCTTCGACAGGCTCAGCACGAGCGGAATGGGGGTGGGGCATGAGAATCCTCCTCACCAACGACGACGGCATCCACGCCCCCGGCCTCAAGGTGCTGGAGGAAATCGCGCGTCAATTCTCCGACGATATCTGGATTTGCGCCCCGTCAGAGGAACAATCGGGCGCGGGCCATTCGCTCACGCTGACGCGCCCGGTGCGGTTGCAACAGTTGGCCGAGCGGCGTTTTGCGGTGACCGGCACGCCCACCGACAGCGTGATGATGGCGCTGCGCACGGCGATGCCCTCGCCCCCTGATCTGATCCTGTCGGGCGTCAATCGTGGCGCGAACCTGGGCGATGACATCACCTACTCGGGCACCGTGTCTGCCGCGATTGAAGGCGCGCTGGCGGGCATCCGCTCGGTCGCATTCAGCCAGGTCTATGCCCGCGAAGGCATGGGCGACGATGTGCCATTCGGCGCGGCGCGCGAATGGGGAGCCAAGGTTCTGGCGCCGTTGATCGATGCGCCGCTGGCCGAGCGCACGCTGGTGAACATCAACTTCCCCGCACTGCCGCCCGAGGACGTCAAGGGCATCCGCGTGGTGCGGCAAGGCTTCCACGATTATTCGCGCGGCAGTATCGTCGAAGGGCGCGACCCGCGCGGTTATCGCTATTTCTGGTTCGGGCTTAATCCGATTGAACACACCTTGGACCACGGCACCGATCTTGAGGCGATTGATGATGGCTATATCGCGGTGACGCCGTTGCAGCTTGATCTTACCCACTATTCGACCATCGGCATGTTGGCCGACCGGTTCAGCGGTTAACGCGGATGGCGGCGACCAAACCGGCTCGCAACCCTTTCAAGCGTAAGGCGCTGCTGGCCGATCAGTTCCAGCCGCTGCGCCGCGCGGTCAGCCTGCCGGTGTGGGGCGATCTGGGCATCCGCACCGGGCTGGCTTTTGGGCTGATCGGGCTGGTTGTGTTGATCCACTGGATCGACCGCGCGGGTCTCAAAGACACCTACGATAACCACATCAGCTTTCTGGATGTGGTGTATTTCACCATGATCAGCATCACCACCACCGGGTTCGGCGATATCGCCCCGGTCAGCGATAGCGCTCGGTTGGTCGAAGCGGTGATCGTCACCCCGGTGCGGATCGCAGTATTGTTCATCTTCGTGGGCGCGGCCTATGATTTCGTCATCAAACGCAGCTGGGAGAAATGGCGCATGGCCCGCATACAAGAACAGCTGACCGATCATGTGGTGGTGCTGGGTTACGGCGTCTCCGGCTCGCAGAGCGTCGGCGAATTGATCGAACGCGGCGTTAATCCGCGCAGTATTGTGGTGATCGACCCTTCCGAGGATCGGCTGGTCGAAGCAGAGAAGCTCGGCGTTAATGTCATGGCTGCCGATGCCACCCGCGACGAAACGTTGAAATCGGTGCGGATTGCCGAGGCGCAAAGCGTGCTGGTGTCGGCAGGGCGTGATGATACCTCGATCCTGATCGTGTTGACCGTGCGCCATCTCGCGCCCGCTGTGCCGATCAGCGTGGTGGTGCGCGCCGACGACAACGAATTGCTCGCGCGGCAGGCCGGCGCGAACAACGTGATCAACCCGGTGCGCTTTACCGGGCTGCTGCTGGCCGGCAGCGTCAAGGGCGCACATATCGCCGACTATCTCGCCGACCTTGCCAGCGTCGGCGGGCGGGTGCAGCTGGTCGAACGGGTGGTGACCGAAGCGGAATGCGGCGCTGCGATCAGCGACCTCAAAAGCGGAGGACAGGGCCTGCGGGTCTATCGCAACGGCCGGGCAATCGGGTTCTGGGAGGCCGAATGTCAGACGCTTGAACCGGGCGATGTGGTGGTGGAAATCGTCCCGACTATGCGCAGCGAAGGTTAAGGCACTTCGCGCAGCGGCCTTACCTGAACAGCACGAATACGCCGCCCATCGCCGCCATGCCAACCAGAAAATGTCCGGCATCAATCAGGAGCAGCGCCAAAGGTTTGCGCTGATTCAGGTAATTGATCCCGATGGCGGGGATCATGACCCCGACAGCAAATCCCACCGCCATCATCATCACCACAAAATCGGTTGGATCGGTGCGGGCGATCAGATGCCACAGCACCATCGCGATCAGCACTTCAAACGCGAACGTCAGTCCGAAAATCGCAGCCATATTGCCGGCTTTGAGCTGGGTGTTCGACAGCCCGGCCGCACGCTGCCACGGCTTTGAGAATATCAGTCCGTACCATAGCGCGCCAACAGCAAAGAACGCCGCGGCACCTGCCAAAACCGGCCACAAGGCAAAATCACTCATCGCACGCTCTCCATTGGCTGCGCCATCCACCTAGCGCAAAGCGTTGGCCTCGTGTAGAGGCGCGCCGCAATGAACATCGCCCCAACCATTCTCCCCGACCAGAAAAAAATCGGCATCGTCAGTCTCGGCTGTCCTAAAGCGCTGGTCGATTCCGAACGGATCCTCACGCGGCTGCGCGCCGATGGCTACGCCTTTGCCGAGGATTATTCGGGCGCTGATGTGGTGCTGGTCAACACCTGCGGGTTTCTCGACAGCGCCAAGGAAGAAAGCCTCGCCGCGATTGGTGAGGCGATTGCCGAGAACGGCCGGGTGATCGTGACCGGCTGCTTGGGCGAAGAAGCCGATGCGATTCGCGCAGCTCACCCGCAAGTGCTGGCGATCACCGGGGCGCATCAATATGAGCAGGTGGTCGAGGCGGTGCACATCCACGCCCCGCCCAGCCAAGGCCCGTTTGTCGACCTGATCCCGCAAATGAGCGATTTGGCCGACATCAAGCTGACCCCGCGCCACTACAGCTACCTCAAGATTTCCGAAGGTTGCAACCATTCCTGCGCGTTCTGCATCATCCCGCAACTGCGCGGAAAACTTGCCAGCCGCCGGATCGATGCGTGCCTGCGTGAAGCCGAAAAACTGGTGGCGGCAGGCACGCGCGAACTGTTGGTGATCAGTCAGGATACCAGCGCTTACGGGGTCGATATCCGCCACGAAACACGGCAGTGGAAGGGCAACCCTGTGCGCGCCCACCTGACCGATCTGGCGCGCGAACTGGGCGGATTGCGCACACCTGAGGGCCATGCGCCGTGGGTTCGATTGCACTATGTCTACCCGTATCCGCATGTCGATCAGGTCATTCCATTGATGGCTGAAGGATTGCTAACGCCCTATCTCGACATCCCATTCCAACACGCCGCCCCTTCCGTGCTCAAACGGATGAAGCGTCCGGCCAACGAAGCCAAAGTGCTCGAACGGCTAAGATCATGGCGGGATATCTGCCCAGACATAGCGATCCGAAGCTCTTTCGTGGTCGGATTTCCCGGCGAAACCGAGGATGATTTTCGCTACCTCCTCGACTGGCTTGAAGAAGCGCAGCTTGACCGCGTCGGCGCGTTCCGATTCGAACCGGTCGCAGGCGCCGCCGCCAACGACCTGCCCGATCCCGTGCCCGAAGCGGTGAAGGAAGAACGCTATGCGCGGATCATGGAAGTGACCGAGCGCATCAGCGCAGCGAAACTCGCTGCAAAAATCGGCCGCACGCTCTCCGTCATCATTGACGAGGTTGGCACGCCGGATGAGGATGGTGACATCGGCGCGACCGGGCGCAGTCAGGCCGATGCGCCCGAGATCGACGGCGCGGTCTATCTGCGCAACGTGCCGACCAGCATTGCGCAGGGCGATATCGTAAAGGTCACTATCGAAGATGCCGATGAGCATGATCTGTTCGGGCTAATTGGCTGATTGCCAACCATCGCAGAAACGCGCGCGGCAAACGTG
>JBBRFG010000003.1:0-50916 GCA_038224685.1 Sphingomonadales bacterium | reverse complement strand
TCTTCGACGATCATAACGCCACCACTACCTTCAATGTACCATTGGCCTTCACGGGCCATGGCAGGTGTGGTGAGCGCGGTCGAAGCCATCGCCATTCCAATGACGAGTTTACGCATTCTAAATTCCCCTTGATATTTGACTTAAGGCACTGGCGGTCTCTATCTTTTCCACATGCCAGAGGCAAGTCATCAATACCAAGGGTGTGTTGCAAGAATGCCGCTATGCGGTGTTTGGGGCAAAAAATGCAACATCTGAACGCTGACCTGGTAACGTTCAGCGTCCGCGTATCACACGCTGGGCGGTGGCAGCACTCCTATATTCTGCAATGCAACAATCAGTTGTTCGATGGCGTTTCGGGCCTCGATATCAATCATCAAGCCCCCGGTCGGGGTGTTGACCCGTCGAGTCGTGCGCCAGATTGTTTTGAAGAACAAACTGCTTTCGGCCGCAATATCGAACAGGTGCATACCTTCGCGCGGCGCGATGAAATGCCAGTCCCCGCCAATGCGGGCGGCGATATGGTTTTCGCATCCCGCCCACGCCTGCGCCGCGGGCGCGGTCACCCGGAAGCAATCACCTTCTTCAGCAGTTGCTGGAGGTGCAGACAACGACCCGAGAATCGCACTCGGGTGCAGGCTATCCAAGATCGTCAGCGCTTGATTGACGAAGAATTCCTTTTGCGCCTGCCCTGCGCTCAGCAGCGGCAGGCCAATGTTGGGGGTAGCAGAGGGAAAGGCGATCAGGTTTGACATGCAAGGCTCCTCGAATGTTACGATAATGAAGCGAGCAGAAGCGCAGGTGATTGATCGAATGTGCCGACTTGCATCACCCACAGATTTGCTGTGCCGTGCGCACCGCGCCGGCTCTCAATGTCTTGGGCCGATAAGCGTAGCCACGGCTCCGTGCGCGACCAGACGGAATACGGAGCATCGACCGGGCCGTAGCCGACCAGATAAAGTTCGCGCTCCTCGACCAAAGGCACGTCAACCGCGCTTTCCCAGCGCCATTGCCCGCGCGCGCGGCGGGTCCAGCTGAATACCCGCCCGCCATCCGCATCGACGCGCGAGCGCGGGTGGACTGGGCACAGCGGGCGACGTGACAGGCCTGCATTGGCCAGCGGAGCAACCACGGCCTCTGCATCATTGATGCCGATGGCAGCGATTCGCGACGATGTCAGCGGGGCAACCAGCACCGAATCGAGCGCCACCAAACTATCGTCGAGAAGGACGACCAGCGTTTTTGCCGGGTGACCTTCAGCCGCGCTGTGTTCGGTTCCGCCGCGTCCACGCAGCAAGCCTGATAGCTGCCACCTGCCCCCGCCCAGCGGCTGCGCCCGGGCAAACTGAATAACCTCGCTGCCGACCAGCATCCGATTGGCGCCGGCACCAAGTCCGTTAATGTCAGTGTCGCTTAAGCCCAAATCAGGCGCTGCAAGTTCGACCGTGACGCTGGCTCCAGATTCGAACAGCACGGCGGGTGACGGCGGTAGGGCCGCCCCGAGCGTACCGATGATTGCGCGCTGCGATCCGCTGGAACCCAGGTCAACGAGGGCCGTGCCTTGGACCGCATAGAGCGCTGCGCCGCGCCAGGCGCTGTTTTCGGCTGAAACTGCGGCATAAATCTGCGGGGTTGCGGGGTTGGCATTGCTATCTGCCGGGACTTCGACTGCGGCCAATCGCGTTGCGGGGATCATCAAATCAGGCGGCGGCATGGTCTCACCCGGATCGCTGACGCGAGCGGAGGTCTGACCGGGCGCTAGCCGTTCCAGTTCGAATTCAATCCCGCGATCCATCCATTCCCAGCTCCGCACCAGCCAACAGCCCGGAGTATCGGGGATACGCACAATCGTGCCGGGGATGAGCATTGGGTCGAGTTCGCCCGTGCGCCAAGTCACAGTTTCGTGTTGCCAGCGCGCCCGGTTAGCGCTGTCATTGGCGAGCTGCCGCGCCCCGCTTGCTGTCATCGTCATGGGCAGTTCGATCATCAGCTCGCGGCCTGCGCCCCGGCCGCCGATCGCACGCTGAACGCCGGGCTGATAGTCGCGCTCCTCGTCATAATAGCGCAAAGCGGCGGGCATGCGTGTGGGGATGCCCGAGCGTTGTTTGTGGCGGGTTTCATTACGACCGACGCCCTGCGATGCGAGTTGCGGCGGCAAAGTGACCATCTCGCCTTCAGCAACCGCGCGCGGAGCAATAACAAGGCCGTCAGCGCCCGATGTGCAGATGAGCGGGATGACCTGATCGATCGTCGCCAGCGTCGAAGCCAGCGCTCCGCCCTCATCGGCGAAGCCGCGCGCACCGGCGAGCACGTCCGGCGTTTGCGGCCGCACCGCTGCTGGCACCAGCTGCATCAACGAAACCGCAGAATCGCCGCCGTCTGCAAAAATCTCAAAACTCAACGCCGGGATACGGTTGCCGAAATCGCCCAGTTCAAGGTTTTCGAACATCACATAGGCACAGTCGCGAAACGCAGGTGCCTGATTGCCGCGTGCGGCCGCGATCAGTGGGTCTGCCGAGTCATCGCCGTGCCCCAGATAGATTCGCACGCTGCCACCGACCTTGAGGTCGCCTTGCACGCCGCGCAGCAGGTTGCCATCGGCCCAGACCCGCCCCAAGCGCGCAATCGGCGTGCTGGATAGCGCGACGGCGAATGATGCGGAATAGGAATAGGTAACGGTCGAAGGTTGGCCCTTGCGCCCTTTGTCCTTGCGTCTGCTTTCGATCAAATCGGTCGACCAGATCACTGTGCCGGGCACCCGGATTCGGCCGAAATGGCGCGCGATGGGTTGCCCATAGCTGGAGGTGCTGATCGTCAATTCGCGCAGCCGCGGCCCTTGGCGCGACCCGCCGCCAAAGATCAGCAAATCGGCTTGCTGACCAATCAACGCACCAATCGATCCACCAATCGGCCCGCCGATAGCAGTGCCGATTGCCGAGAGTATCAAAGTCGCCATGACACTAACCTTTCATTGCAGGAACGGCGCACCACTTGGCGCTAACCCGCCAGCTGGGATCCAGCGGTTGCCGCACGACGCGCCGCAGCCCCGCATGGGCGTGGATGACGCCGCCATCATGTTCGGCTATCGCCAAGTGGTGCTGGCAGTGGCCCAGCGCGATCAGCAGCACATCGCCCGTCCGCAATGGCCCCGGCGCTGGCTCCAGCCCAGACCGGCCCATAAAATGCAGCCAGTGGCCGACCGAGAGGTTGCGAAGGCTGTAGCCGACCGGAGCGACTGCGCGGGTTCCGGTCGCCGTCAGGGCAGCCACCACCAATCCGATACAATCGAGCCCGGTTGCCGGGTCACGCCCGTGCAACCGGAACGGAACGCCGATCATTTCTGCCGCCGCTGCGGCCAGCGCCGCGCGCTGATCGGCTTCGGCGTCCACACTCATGACTGGCCATAACGGGACAACAGATCATTGCCCGGCAAAAACGGCTCACCCCTGAAATTGATCGCGTTGCCAAACCGGCCCGCACAGGTGGCAATGGTGTGATCGCAGCCTTCCAACAGTTGTGCACCGGTTCCGGGCAATGTCCCGGTCACCAGCGGACGGTCAAGCGTCAGCCAATCATCATCAGCATCGATGATGCCGAACGCCAGCCCGGTTTGTGGCCCAGCCATGAAACGCAGCCTGCCGTCGACATAGTCATCGCCGGCAAGGCCGATAATACGCACGCGGTTGGTCTCGGGATCAATCGATGCGACTGGTTTTATCGTGGTGAACCGCACCGCAGGCAGCCCGCAACCACGCGCGCAGAATTCCGCTCGGCATGTCGGGCTGGTGCGCGGCACCAGATCCTGCTCAAGCAGGCTTTTGCTTGAGCGTAGCTCGGCAGAAAACTGCGACCGATCATCTTCGATCCGGCCAATTTGCCCGGTGTAAAGCGTGTGATGAGTAAGCGTTTCCCAATCGACCGCGCCAATCTGGATCGCGGCTTCATCAAACAAGCCGGCGGCAAGATCCTGTTCGCGGATCGAATCGTGGCTCAGCGCGCCTTGCGCTTCGGCATTATCGTTGCTGAGTTCGGATGTGAGCCGAATGGCCGCCGGGATCATCCCCGGCGCAGCCCGGTGTGTCAGACCGCCGAAGGTCAGATCGCGGTCGTGGCTGGTGAAGGCGAGCGCTGCGCCGTCGCGGCGATAAATCCGCCAATACGTCGCAACCGTATCAAGCTCGCGATCAAAGAAGACCCGCATCACGCGCTCTCGCGCAGTTCGATCAACGGGATCGACGGGGCTTCCCCGGCGGCGAAGTTGACCGCTGATACATCCAGCCGGTCCTCGGCAAAGCGCACCGGCACATCAAACAGGAACCCGGCGCGCACCGGCGCGCCTGCTGGCGGCGCGGCGAGGAAGCGCAGCATCCCAGTTTTGCCCAAAGTCCAGGCGGCGGTGGCGGTGCCGCCGACACTCACCATCAATGATTGTAGCCTTGGGCGCGTGATCGGGCGCACCTGCGGCTGGCCAGCGCCATAAGATTTGATCAGCTGGAAATCGGCGCGGGTGCCGTCACCAATGCCGATCAACTGATCGAGCATAGTGGGGACGCCGATCATCGCGTTCGAGCTGTGGTCGAAAGGATCCATGATGCGAAACCCGCGTGCCGGGCCGCGCCGAGCGCGGAAAAAGGCGACCAGTTCACTCAGCTCCATTTCAGAGCGGATGCCCGGCCCAACGTCGAAATGCAGTCGCGCATCTGACCATAGCGAATTGCGCCGTTCGTGCCCCGATGCCGTCACCGCAATCGATGTCGAAAATTCGGGCGCGACCGAGGCGTTTTGCCCCAAGGCGAACGGATATAGCACGTTGTCGAATGGGTCCATGGTTTGCTCCGGAGAGGGGGCGAGGCGCGTGTAGCCATCGCGGTTGATCTGCGGCTGCGCCCAGACATAACGGCGCGCAATGCCGCGCGCTGCTGCTTCGTCGAGCCCGCCATCGATCCGCTGCCAATATGTCTCCGCATTGGCTGGATCGAGCACGAAGCCGGAAAGGTAATCTTGGTCTGCAACCGGGTAGCCAAGCCGATCATTGACGAACGCATAGGCCGCGCGCCGGGCGGCGTCCGTCCCGCTTGTCAGCCAATCGTAATCCTCCAACTGCAAGCGGTCGAAGGCGGGCGCCGCCCATCCCAGCGGTAGATTCGCGCGATACAGTTCTGGCCGTCTGGGATCGAGAATGGTTGGCGTGAAGGCCAGCAACAGCACCTCGGCTGGTTCCTGTGCGGCGGCGCGGACGACGGCTGTCAGGTTAGCGGTCGATTGCGCCAGCAACGCGCCTGCCGCATCAAGCAGCGCGGTTTGCGCGGTGGTGAGCGGGGCGGTGAGATCGGTGATGACTGGCGGATTGCCGCCGAACGCAGCCTTGGCAGCATCATCATAAAGACAGATCTCACCCGCTGGCGTCACCCACCACCACGGCTCGCCAATCTGGAACCGCACCGGCAGGCCTGCGTCTTGCTGCACTGCCACAAACGCGCGGGCGACGCTGGCCAGCCACGCCATTGCCTGTGTCTTTGCCGGTGACAGCAGGCAGGAGGGCGGCACCCACCCGGTCAGCGAACGCGCGCCGCTGGCCGTGCGCTGTTTCCAGCTATCCGGGCAATAGGCGTCGAACAATTCGTAAGACAGCGAGGTGATCACCTGCAATTGCGCTTCGTGGGCCAGCGCGAAGAAGCTGCGGTGCCATTCCTTCGCTGGCGTGCAAAGCTCGCCCATCGCCGTCGCTTCAAGCCTACCGCCCGGTTGCAGCGCAAGCCGCATGAAATGGCTCATCCCGACATAATGGACCAGATCATCGCGGTAGCCGAGCCCGGTTGCCCCGCGCAGCACCCGCGCCGGGGTGAGGTTGTAGGCATCATCATAGGCGGTGGCGATCCGTTCGCCATGCGGGGGCAGCAACACGTCGCCGATCTCCAGCATCGCGCGGCCGCCATCGGCGTTGATATCCGACACGGTCACTGACCCTTCGACCCGCACGGCGAGCGGCGTCGTAGAGCCGGGAATGTGACCGGGCGCGACCAGCGAGATGAACATGCGGTCGATATCGCCAGGATGGATCGGCTCTCCCGGCAGCCCGAAACCCGCCTGCAGGTCCGAAAAAGCCAGCGTCACGCGGGCATTGGTCGGCGTGCCTTGGGCGTAATTCCACAGCCGCACGTACCAAGTCCGCGCCGCGCCGCTGGCATCGCGCCCTTCGATCGTCAATGTCGGCCCATTGGGGAGATCGAGCGCAACGATGCCTTGCGATCGCCACCGGAAACTGAGCGTGGTGTGCGAATAGTCGCGATCAGTTTCGTAGGCGAGCAACGGGTGATCGAGCGTATTTGCGCTATCCCAGATCAACCCCACCAACTCGCCTGCGTGGTGCAGTTCGATATCAACCCGCATCGCATCGGGGCCGAGCGTCACCACCGAAGCCATCGCGGGCCGGGGGAAATTGACCGTCCAGAAGCGGGGATCGAAGCGCTGGATGAAGCTGCTTTCCTGCGCGCGGCGTTCGCGTGCGAGCCAGAATGACATGGTCTATCCCCGATCAGGATTGTTGCAGAGTGCGGCGCACCGCGCTGGCGATCTGGCGGGACGAACGTTGCATTGCGGCGGGCGCTGCGGTTCCGCGGGGCACCGCCAGCTGGATCGCCACGCGCACATCGCGGCCTTGGCCAGCACTGCCCGTTTCGATTCGCCCTGATGCGGTGGGCACGAACACTTCGGGTCCGCGTTCACCCACCAGAAAGGCCCGGCCGGGGCTGACCGGGCCGCCGGTTGCGCGGCCGGGCAAGCCGAGCAGCGCGCCAAGCGATTGGCCAATCAGGTTGCCTAATCCGCCGCCGCCGCCGCCGCCGCCGCTGCCTCCTCCTCCGGCACCTCCGAACAGGCTGCTGATCCCCGATTGCAGCGCGTGGGCCGCAATCTCGTTCAATGCATTGAATGCCACGCGCTTGAGATCATCAAACCCGAGGCTTCCGCGGCGCAATGCGGAAAGCAAGCCGGTTTCCAGCACATTGCCCGCGCGACCGAACCCGTCGATCAGCGACGTATCGAGCGAGCGGCGCATTGTTTCCAGATCAGTGGCAAAGCCATCGGTGCGCGCGCGAACGTCGATCACCAACTCTTCAAAATTGTCATTCATGGGCATCGCGCTCCATCATCCGGGCGATTGTCTCGCGGTTGGGCGGGGTTGGGCAGGGGGAACCGTCAGGGGCAGCCAGCGCCATCGCCAGTTCGGCCGGTGTCGCGCCCCAAAACTCGGCGGGCCGCCAACCGAGCAAGCGCGCCGAATGGCCGCACCAGCGGGTGGCCGATTCGGCGAAGTGTGTGATCACGCCTCGCCCTGAAGCACCTGCGCCAGCACCGCGCGCACCGGCTGGGTCGCTGCCACCAGACCCATCGCCAGCACCGCCTGACCCACCATTGCACGGTCTGGCCGGTCTTCACTGGGTATGCAGTGCCACAGCAGCGCGGTCATCTCCGTTAGGGTCAGACCGCCTTGCGCAGCCCGTTCAACCAGTGCGAACAGCGATCCCAGCTCGGTTTCGGCGAGCACCAGGTTTTCAAACGAGGGCCGCATGACGTAATTCACGCCGGCAACCTGCAAACTGCTTTCGCCGCGCAAGGGGTTGGCTCCAGCGATCATGCTGGCACGACCGGGCCAGAGCTTTCCAGCTGGAGCGTATAATTGCGTTCTCCGTTGAAATCCCCGGCATAGTCGAGCCGCTGAACCAGGAACCGCCCACGCAGTTTTTCGCCGTCCTCAAACGACAATTCGTAGCCGTCGAGCGTCCCGGCAAGCGCATGGGCGCGCATTGCGCCCTCCGCTGCACTGCCAAGGAAGATCCCGGCGGCGCTGACAGACACCGAACGGGTGCCAGCGCCTGACAACAGCTCACGCCAGCCGCCGGACTGCTTGTGGGTGATGACCACCGTATCGCCGTTGATCGACATCTGGGTGGTTCTGAGGCCTGCGACGGTCTGATAGGCGGCAGGCGTGGCCCCGTTGGAAATCTTGAGCAGGAAGGCGGCACCAGATTGTGCGGGCATAAGCTTTCTCCTTAAAGAGCGGCGAAGATGCGGAAACGGTATTCGAGCAGCGCACCGCGGCGATTGTTGGCGCGGGCTTCGCTGCGCGACCGCAGGAACCGGATTGAAGCGAGTTCGAACCCGGGCTGGAACGGCGGGAGATCAAGCACCCGGCGTTCAATCAGGCCAAGCAGCGGCGCATCGGCGTCCGCCTGATCGGTGCGGGTTTCCAGTTCCAGCGCGATCCGGGTTTCGCGTCCGGCGCGGGTTTTGGTGCCCCAGTCGATCGAAGCGCTGGCCGCGATGCCAAGCCATGGGGGGCTGGCGGCAATCGGGGCTTCTTCTTCAATCGTATTGATCGCCGAGAGCGCGGGATCGCTCTGCAACCACGCGATCAGCGCGGCGCGCAGGTCATTTTCCATGGCGTTTAGTTCCTTGCCGGATCGGCGGCGGTGATGTCGGCCGTGAATTCGGGCCACAGCGATGTGGCAGACCGCCAGTCAGCGCCCGCCGACCGGGCCACGCTGCGGCGCGACGCCGCGCGGTTTGCCGCCAGCCGTTCGGCCCGGGCACGCAGGCGTTGCACCAACCGGACACTGGGCACAGCGGCGCTGATCATGCCAGCCTCAGATTGCGCCATGGGCGCCATAGTGCGAAAACGCTGGCAGGCGGCATGGTGTTGGCCCGGCCGTCACTATCACGGTCGCGGTATTGATGGGCGGCCAGCCGAATGATCCCGTGCCTGATCGGCGCGGGCAGGGTGACCCAGTCATCGGCGATCCCGACAACCAACCGCAAAGCCACCCAGCGTGCTGCGACGGGTCGCAACAGTTGCACGCAGGCTGTGCCGGCGATCTGCAATTCCAAGGTGACCGAATCCAGCGCCAAAGGCTGACGCGTGCCATCATCGGCGACCAGTTGTGCGCTGATCACAGCGCGCACCGGGCGCGAGGTCAGCTCGTGCCAACCGGCCAGCGGCGCAATAAATTCCTCAACCGTTTGCGCCAACGGGGCTTGGCCGGTGAAGGCTTCGCAAATCGCGACGCTGACATCAAGCAACCCGATGAGCGCGGTATCTTCGGCGGGGCGGCTGATCCCAAGCCACTGCTTGAGCTCTGCCAGCGCAGCGTCGCCTGTCGCCGGTGGCTGCACGATAATCCGCTCCATCGCGGGTTCTCCTGGAATATGATCCAAAACAAAGTGCGCCCGCATCGCAGGGACAGGCGGAGAGACGGCCTGAAGCGATGCGGGCGCGAGATACCGGCGCGGGAGCAAGGGGGGGAACTCCACCGCGCCGGGATGCGAAGCCTAGGCGCGGGGGCCTAGGCTTCGATCTTCAGCAGCTTGATTGCGTTGGAATCGAGCACTTTGCCGCCAACCCGCTTGGTCGCGTAAAAGTGCACGAACGGTTTGTTGGTGAACGGATCGCGCAGCACGCGGGTCGCGCCATTTTCGGCAATCAGGTAACCGTGGCGGAAATTACCGAACGCAATCGGGAAAGCGCCGCCTGCGACATCGGGCATGTCCTCCGCTTCGATCACCGGATAGCCAAGCAAGCGATCGGGTTGGCCATCGACCATGCCGGGCTGCCACAGGAACGCGCCGTCGGTGGTCTTGAGCTTGCGCACGGTGGCCAGCGTCGATGAATTCATCACGAACACTGCGCCCTGCCGATGGCCGGATTTCAGCGAATGGATCAAATCGATCAGCCGGGAATCGGGCGCGCTGTCAAACCCGGCGGCACTGCCCGATCCGATATATTGCAATGTGCCGAATGCGCGCACGCCGTCCTCTGCCTTGCCGGTGGCTGCGGTCAGGAAGCCTTCGGGCTGGTTGATGCCGGTGCCGCGCACAAATGCGGTGCCTTCGGCCCGTGCAAATTCGAGCGCGATCTCGCTCGCTAACCACGCTTCGACATCGAATGCGGCATCATCCAGCATCGCTTGGCTGGCGGCGGGGTTGGCATAAAGATCGCCCGATGGCGGAGCGATTTCAGCAAATTGCGGCGTGCCGGTGTTGGGGCGCGGCGCGACTTCGCTGACCCAGCCGGATGCGACGCCGCCGGTCGCCACCAGTTTGCGATAGCCCGATGTCCCGGTCTGCACGACCTGTGCAATTGCCCGGATCGGGCTGATTTCGGCCAAGGTCGATGCAATCACAACATCAATCTGGCGCGGCACGGCATAGCCGCCATCACCGGGGGTGAGGCCGTTGATCGACTTCAGTTCGGTCTCTCGGCCGCGGCGCAGATAGCCATCGACGAAGCCCTTGACCTCAGGTGTCTCGCTCATCGCCGCAGCGCCGCCCATGACAGGGCGGGTGGCAGCACGGGCAACCTTGTCGAGGCGGGACTTCACTTCGTCCACGTCGGTGCGCAAGCCGGTGATGGCCACATCGGCCTGATCCTGACGAGCAAGAATGTCGAAACTTGCGTCCATCGGGTCGGTGGCAGTCATCGGTGCAGGGGTAGTTTCCATGAGGCAGTGGCCTTTCGGTTGGGCAGAAAAAAAGCCGCCTATTGGCGGCCGGTGGAAAGTGGTTGGCGGGGTGTGGGGGCGGTCGCGCAAACGACCGCAAGGCCGACCAGCCGCCCGCAGCGACCGGAGGGAGCGAGGAAAGCCAAAGCGGCGGATGCAGCTGCCAGCGATTGAAGTTAATTCACAAAATGCACTCTGGCGCCGTGTTGCAGCGGGTGGGTGACAAGGCTGATTTCGAACAGGTCGATTTCGATCAGCTCGCGGTTGTCTCCCGTTCGCCGCGCGGCGCGGGCGCGGAAACCAAAGCTGAGGCCGCTCACCATACCGTTTGCCAGCAACAGCGCCGCGCGGCTGCCGGGCCGGTCAATCCGGGCGATCACGCGCAGGCCGCGCGCGTCTTCCGCCGCACGCTCGATCACGCCGATGGGCTGATCGGGGCGATGCTGCCAATACAGCGGCAACGGCGTTCGGCGTTCAGCCAGCGTTTTGGCAAAGGCCCCGTGCCGGATAATGTCGCTGGCCGCATCGGCAATGTCGAACAATGCGGCGTAACCGGCAAAGCGGGTCGGCGCAGTAACGCGCGAGTTCATAGCAGGTGCCACGCGCCGAGCCGCACTGCGATCCCGATCAGCAACAAAGCCAGCGCGCCGCGAATGATCCATCCGATCAGCGCCTTCCATGCGCTCGTCTTGGCATCGCGCCACGCTCCCAGCAGCTCGCGCAGTTCGCCCAGATCGTTTTCCGCTTTGGCATCCCCCAGCCCCAGCCGATCAAGCACGCGGTCGGCGGCGAGCACGCTGGCTTCGTCGATAATCGCTTTCAGAGTAACCAGGCCCGCGCCGTCGTCACGGGCCTGCGCCATCAGATTGGCAAGAATATCCTCCCGGCTCATCCGGCTTTCTCCTCAGGGCTCAGGCCCAGCATCTGGCGCTTTTCAGCGCGGGTCAGGAAATCGGCATCGGACAGCTGCGACCACAATCGCTCGCGATCTTCCGACAGTGCCGTCACCCGGTCGAGATCGATCCCCAGCTCTGCGTCGGGGAACCACGGGACGAGACCTTGGCGGATCGCAGCAAACAGCTTTTCCGCCAGCGGCAGCAGCGTTAGCCGCCACAGCGCGCGGCTCGCTTCGCGGTAATTGGCGTAGGTGTTGTCGCCCGGCAGGCCGAGCAGCATCGGCGGCACCCCGAACGCCAGCGCAATATCGCGCGCCGCTGCTCCTTTAAGCGTGGCAAAGTCCATATCTGCCGGCGAAAGCGCCATGCTCTGCCATTTCAGCCCGCCATCCAGCAGCATTGGCCGCCCGGCATTGGCCGCGCCGGAAAACGCCGCGTCCAGCTCGCGTTTCAACCGCTCGAACTGGTCATGCGTCAGCGTTGTGCCATCGCCGGTATCGTAAACCAGCGCGCCCGATGGCCGTGCCGCATTTTCCAGCAATGCGCGGTTCCAATGGGTGGCGGCATTGTGGATCATCACCGCCTGCCACGCGGCTTGCAGCGCGCCCGCGCCGCAGTGATCGTCGAGCGGATGCATTGACCGGATCGCGATGATCCCCGGCCAGCCATCCTCATCCTCCAGCGCGATGCGCGCGGTGCGGCCCTGCACCGTGTAATCATAGCCGCAGGGCCAGCCATCCGCCCCGGTCACCACCTTGACCCGCTCAGGCCTGAGCGCGAACAGTTCAACCGGCGCGCCGCTCGCATTCTTGATGATCTGGACATAGCCATTGCCATGCAGCAGCAGCTGCGCGGCAAGGGTTTCGATCAGCGATTGGCCCGCACTGGTGGCAGTAACCAGCGCGGTCAGGCGCGGGTCGCTGCACGTGAGCGGTGCCTGCCCGATGCTTTCAGCCGCGATGCGGACCGAACGCTGGGCAATCGGATTGGCCAGAAACCCCTCAGCAATCGCGCGGGTGTATTCATAGCCTTGTGGGAGTTGGCCGGTTTCAAACGCCGGATACCATCCTTGCGTGATGCCGGGCGCAAGCGGCACACGGCCGCGCTCCCCGCCCTTGAAGGCGGAGAGGAAAGTGTCGAGGAAGGACATGGGAGAGTTCCTTGTTTTTCGGCGATATGTGTCACCCCGGACTTGTTCCGGGGTGGTGCTTGTTCCAAGTAAAGTTAATGCGACTGTTCGAGCCGACCGTGTACATCCTTGCGAGCCACTATCGCGGCAGGCTCTACACCGGGGTGACGTCTGACTTGGTCGCCCGAGCATTTCAGCATCGCGAGGGGGCGCTTGCTGGCTACACCAGACGAAGAGGGATCAAACGGCTGGTGTGGTTCGAGCGTCACGATGACATCGAAGTTGCGATCAGGCGCGAAAAGACGATTAAACGTTGGCCGAGATCCTGGAAGTTCAGCGCTATTGAGGATAGTAATCCGGACTGGGTGGATCTCGCCGAGCAACTCGGGTTGCCGCGATTATTGACCAAGTAAGCACCGCCCCGGATCAAGTCCGGGGTGACACGTGTGTTACTGAAACCGCACCACCCTAGGCTCTCCACCCCGCCCCAGCATCAGCTCGGTCATTGCCCATACCAGCGCGTCGGCGCGGTCGGGGCTGCGGCCGGGGCCGGCGTAGCTGCCGCCCACCACCAGCCCGCACAATTGGTCTTCAAGCCGCGCAAACATGCCCACATGGCGCACGCGCCCGGCGGCATAAAGCGCGGCGACCGGTTCGGCGCGGGCCACCTTGCCGCGGCTGGCGTGCACCAGCTTGATCGGCAGCGACTGATCGGCGGCGCGCAGCACGCTTTCGACCATCGCGCCGCCCTGATTGGCTTCGGCCACAACCCGGTCAGCGTTCCATTCGCGCGCCGCATCGGCCACGCGCTGCGCCCATTGCGCCGGTGCAGCGCCTTTGGCTGAACAATCGGCCAGCACCCGGGCGATGCCATCTTCGCCCAGCGCAGCGACGATGATCCCGCATTCATCGCCGCCCGTGCCAGCCGGGGGATCGACCGCCACCACCACCCGCCGCGCCCGCGCCGCCGCGACGTGTTCGCGGGCGTGTTCAAGCATGGCGCGGGTCCACAGCGCGCCTTCGATATCTTCCAGCAGCTCGCCGCCAATTTCCTGCCGGGCGAGCTGGGTTCCGCCAAATTCGCTGGCGATGGCTTCCAAAAACCGGGTCGGCAGATTGCCAGCATTGGCGGTGGTCGATCCGCGGCTGACTGCGACATCGCCAGCGGTTTTGTGCTGGGCCACCAGACGCTTTACCAACGGCACGGCGCGCGGCGTTGTCGTAACCATGATGCGCGGATGATCGCCCAGCCTGAGACCGAGCAGCAGATTGTCCCAGCAGCGGGTCGCGCGTTCATGCGTCAGCGGCCATTTGCCGATTTCATCACACCAGGCGTGGCTGTGCTGCGGCCCGCGCAGGCTTTCTGGCTCAGCGGCTGAAAACAGCTGCGCCCGCGCCCCATTGGCAAATCGGATGCGGTGCAGCGAAGGTTCGTATCGGGGCCGGTCACCGGGGGGATAGATCGCCATCAGCCCGCTTTCGCCCTCAACCATCACGGCGCGCGCCTCTGCCAGCGAGGATGATACCAGCGCGATGCGCGCTTCGGGATGACGGTCGGCGATCATCCGCACCCATTCTGCGCCTGCACGGGTCTTGCCAAACCCGCGCCCGGCCATGATCATCCAGATCCGCCAGTCGCCTTTGGGGGGTAGCTGCTGGGCGCGGGCGAAATAGGGCCAGACAAACGCAAACCGGTTCCTTTCGCTTTGGCTGAGCTGGCTTACGAGCTTGCGCCGCGTCGCGGGTTTTTCGCTCGCGAGCCATTGGAATGATCTGGCCATCAGGTGTGCGGCTCGCCCGATTTGGTTCTGTTCATGCGCCGCCGGATTTCCTCGATCTTGCGATCAATCGATTCGCGCACCTCGTCGGCGCTGACATCGCGTTCGCGGCTTTGCCCGGTGGTCGCGGCATCGCGGTGCGCAGCAAGCAGCCTGATGGCGTTGGCGAAGTCGAATTTCTCGCCGTCGCTGGTCTTGAAATCACCTTCGCGCAGACGCCGCAAGACTTCCATTTCCAAGTGCGAATACCCTTCAGACAGCGCCACCTGCCACGCTTGGCCAAAATCGGGTTGGGCGCGGCGCAGGCGGTACACCCGGCTGATTTCGATTCCCGCGTGCGCCGCCGAGCGGGTGACGTTTGAGGTTTCGGCCAGATGATCAAGGAACCGGGTGCGCCAGTGCCGATCCGTCGCGGCGTTTGCTTGAGTGTCATTTGCGCATGTTGCGTTGGTCGGCGCAGGGCCAGGTTTTGCCATCGGCAATACTCCCATAAGGCACAGCAAAAAGGCGGCACTTCCACCCGGAAGGCCGCCCGCTGGCGAATCGCTATTTCTCGATGATGCCTGTTTGTAACCAGAGAGCGTTACGATGTCAAGAAATATAACCAGATTGGTTACAGCAAATGGGTGGGCGACTTACCCAATATCTGCACACTCGCCAGCCTCACCGACCTTGTCTGGCGCCGAAGCGGCGGGGGAATCTAGAAAAATCGCTGCGAGCTGGTCGTTGATATAATAGTTCGATTTTCCAAACTTGTGTTTGGACAGGAGCTTGGCTTCGCAAAGCTCATCAAGGTATTTGGCCGCCGTCTGCCGAGTTTTTCCAAGCTCTTTCTGTACAAGTTCGATCTTTGTGTACGGGTAGCGAAACAAGGTATTCAGCAAATCCTGTGAGTATATCTTCTCATGATTTTTGCGAAGGCGCTGTTTGTAATTTGCCATAAGCTGTCTGATTTGTTCGACGATGTCTAGGGTCTCGATTGCGGTGTCCGCGACCGCCCCCAGCATGAACAGGAGCCATTCTTCCCATTCGCCCGTTTCGCGAACGACTTGAAGCAAACGATAATATTCCCCTTTATTGGAGGTGATGTATCGGCTGAGGTAAAGGATCGGTATGTCTAATAGGTGCTGCCTTGTCAGATACAGCACATTGATAATTCGTCCGATTCTGCCATTCCCATCTGGGAAGGGGTGAATGCTTTCAAATTGATGGTGAATGATGGCCATCTTGACGATTGGGTCAAGATTACAAAGGTCGTCCACATTGATGTAGCGTTCCAGCCGCTCCATCAGATCCTTGACCTCATTGCCATCCTGCGGCGGTATATACACCAGTTTCCCACTGGCCTCATTCTTGAGGGCGGTGCCAGGTGTTTTCCGAAAGTCCCCATCGGTCCGTTTCAAAACCTGAAACATGGCCACGATGGTGTTGTTTGTTAGCAGGCCATCATGCTCGCCCAACTTGGCATAACCGAGATGGAGCGCGTCTCGATATCGTGCGACCTCTTTGGCGGCTGGTGAGGCAGGGCTGTCGGGGAACAAGCTGGTTTGAAATAGTTCATCGTGTGTGGTGACTATGTTTTCGATTTCTGAGCTGGCTTTTGCCTCTTGGAGAAAGAGAGTGTCGATTAGAATTCCGGGATTTGGAATGCTGCTGGCTTTGCCCTTCAGCTCGGCAAGGTGCCGGTGAGCTCTTGCTGACTCTCGTAGGACCGAAATGGTTTCCACCGCATCCTTCACAGGAAGTTCTGGGATCGCGTAGGTCGGATGCAGTTTCATGGTGTCATGTTCGCACTTTACGGGTGACATACACACATCGCACAAAACGTGTTAGCAAAAATCGATTTGTTGAACACGTCTAACGCGTCGTGTTAAATGCGCTTACATTCGGCGTTACGCGGTCGGCATTGCCTGTTGGTAGCTTGCGACGATCAAATGTGCGGAATATCTGCTCTGCCCATTCCTCAGGTTAGGTGGGGTAGCCCTAAATTATCCCGATTGCCTTGCCCGCGCGTTCGAATATGCCGAGGATCGTGGTCACTTGCTCCGCTGTATGCTCGGCGCACAGCGAACAGCGCAGCAGGGTCATGCCCGCAGGGGTCGCGGGCGGGCGGGCGAGGTTGACGTAGAGCCCTTCCTTGAGCAGCGCCTCCCACATCATCGCGCCTTTTTCCAAGCCGGGCATGATCACCGCGATGATCGCGCTTTGCGGGGTTTCGGTACCCAGCTCAAATCCCAATGCCTTAAGCCCGCCGTGCAGCGTGCGGCTGTTTTCCCACAGATGCGCGCGCTTGTTTCCGCCGTGCATCAGCTTGCGGATCGACATGGCAGAGCTTGCCATGACCGAAGGCGGCAGCGCGGCGGTGAACACATAGGGGCGGCACACCAGCCGCAGCACTTCGAATTTCGGATGGTTCGACACGCAGAAACCGCCGACCGTACCGACGCTTTTGGAAAAGGTGCCGATGATGAAATCGACATCATCCAGCACGCCCTGCTCTTCGGCCACACCGCGCCCGTGTTCGCCGATAAAGCCCATCGAATGCGCTTCGTCGACCAGCACCATCGCGCCGTTTTCCTTGGCGATGCGGACCATTTCCTTCAGCGGGGCGACGTCGCCCATCATTGAATACACGCCTTCGAGCACGACCAGCTTGCCCGCCCCTTCGGGCACGCGCTTAAGCCGCTTTTCCAGCGCTTCGACGTCGTTGTGCTTGAACGGCACGACTTCGGCTTTGCCCATCGCGCAGCCATCATAGATTGAGGCGTGGCTATCGATATCGAGGATGATGTAATCACCCTTGCCCGCCAGCGTCGAAATGATCCCGAGATTGGCCTGATACCCGGTCGAAAACACCATAGCGTGATCCATGGCGTAGAATTCGCGCAGCGCGACCTCGACATCGCGGTGATCGCGGAATGTTCCGTTGAGCACCCGGCTGCCGGTGGTGCCCGCGCCGAAATCCTCCATCGCGCGCTGGCCCGCTTCGATCACGTCGGGATCGAAGGTCATGCCCATGTAATTATACGTGCCAAGCAGGATCGTATCGCGCCCGTTGCATACGGCGCGGGTGGGCGAGAGCACCTGATCCATTACCAGATTGAACGGATCTTCCACCCCGGCAGCGAGCAGCGTTTCGCGCGTCTGGATGATCGGGTCGAATTTTGCCAGCAGGTCAACCGTGGCGGGGGCGGAGACAGGCTCAGCGGTCTTGAAAATGGTTTCGCTCATCACAGGCCTCTATCAGTTATCCTGCAACTTGTGCACTGCCGATACCAACTGGCCCCAGGTCTCGATCTCGGCCTGCTGGTTCATCGAGATAATGATGTCGAATTCATCCTCAATCTCGGCGACAAAATCCATCACTGTCAGACTGTCGAATTCAAGATCGCCGGCAAAGGTGGTCGCATCTTCGACCGCGACGCCTTTTTTGTTAAACGGCTCAATCAGAGCGCGGATGGAAGCGTCGACATCTGCGAGGGTCATGGGCGGGCGGTGCTTTCAGTTGGTCGTCAGGCAGTTGGTCGTCAGGTGTTGCGTCAGTTGTCGTGCGGGACTTGCCACTGTAATACGGCTGCAAAGCGGCGGATGATGCAGCTTGTCAAGTTTTCGAAGCGGCGCAAGGGGCCAGCGCGGCCGATCCGGGGGGAATCATGGCTAACAGTGGCACGCAGACCGAATCTTCCGAGGCTGGCGCTTCGTCGCCGCCGCCATCGGACTATTCCGGCCAAGCGATCCATCTTGTGCGCACAACCCAGCAGATCAACCTCGCGCTTAGCCAGATGGCCGATGCCAAGGCCTCGATCCTGATGGGGGCGACCTTTCTGGTGTTCACTATTGCGGTGGGGCAGGGGGCCAAGGGCACGTTGCCGTGGTCACTGGCGGTGCTGGCCTTGTTCGCGTTTATTTCAGCAATGTTTGCGGTGTTTGCGGTGCTGCCGTCGGTCAGCAGCCCGACCGCTGGCAAGCTCACCGATGGCGGGCCGAACAAGCTGTTCTTCGGCCATTTCACCAACATGGACGAAGGCGAATGGACCGCCAGCGTGCTCGCCGATCTGCGCGCCGACGAAACGGTGTTCCGGATGATGCTGCATGATATTTACCAGAACGGACAGGTGTTACAGCGCAAGAAATACAAATACCTCGCCTACGCTTACAAAAGCTTCATGATTGGCCTGTGCCTGACCGCAATCACATTCGGGATCGAATTGGCGGTCAAATTCGCCTGAACCCGTCCGCGTTTCACACCAGCGCGCGCACCGCCGACATAAACGGCCCGATTGATACCGGTTTCGACAAATACCCTTCAGCTCCCGCTGCGCGGATGCGTTCTTCATCGCCTTTGGCTGCGAAAGCGGTCACGGCCAGCACCGGAATGCTGCGCAGCAGCCGGTCGGCCTTGGCCGCTTCGATCAGATCGACACCTGATATCCCGCCCAATTGAATGTCCATGATAATCAAGTCGGGCGCGGTCGCGCGCGCGGTTTCCAGCACCAGATTGCCATCGGCCACGGGATCAACTTCAAACCCGTTGACGCGCAGCACATCGCAGAACAATTTCCGGTTAAGGTCATTATCCTCGACAACCATGATCCGCTTTGTCACTGATCGCCCCGCATCTGCCCCGAACACGCACCGCTTACGATCAACCCCCACCAAAGGACAGGACAATTCCGCTGCGCCCCCACCCCAATCCGGCGGATCCGCAGGCGCTGGCACTCGCCGCGCTTGGCTGGGTGCTCGAAGGTGAGGATCGCCGGGCGCGCTATCTTGATCTCACCGGGCTTGATCCCGATACTCTGCGCGCCGGGCTGGGCGAACCGATGATCCTTGCCTCCGCGCTCGAATTTCTTGCCAACCACGAACCCGATCTGATCCGTGCGGCAGAGGCGCTGGCCGTCACGCCTGAGGAACTTGTCGCCGCCAAGGACGCTTTGACCTCATGATCAGTCCGTTGAATTCCAGGCCTCTCATTATCAGCGATTGCGACGAAGTGCTGCTGCACATGGTCGCCCCGTTCAAGGATTGGCTGGAGGACAGCCAAGGGGTGAACTTCCACCTCGAAGGCCACAATTTTGCCGAAGCGCTGCGCTGGCAGGAAAGCGGCGCATTGCTGGAACCGGCCGATATCTGGAAAATGCTGGGCCGGTTTTTTGATACTGAGATGGACAGCCAGATGCCGATTGCCGGCGCGGTTGAAGGGATCAACACGCTGGCCGAACGCGCCGACATCGTGATCCTGACCAATCTGGTGGATGAACGCCGCGAAAAACGCGCGCAACAACTCGCCGCAGTCGGCATCAATGCCCGCGTCTTCACCAACCAAGGCCCCAAAGGCCCGGCGCTGAAAGCCATCATCGAAGAATATGCGCCGACCCGCGCGGTGTTTATCGACGATCTGGCGCAGCACCATGCATCTGTCGCTGAGATCACCCCGCAGGTCACCCGGCTGCACCTGTGCGGCGAACCGATGATCGCCCATGCAATTGATTGCGCCCATAAAGCGGGCCATGCCGAAGCGCGGATTGACCGCTGGGACGAAGCCCTGCCGTGGCTGCTTGACCGATTGGAGAACTGAGATGACGATGACTGCACGATTGGCCGAACTCGGCATCACCCTGCCCACAGCCGCCGCGCCGGTTGCCAGCTATGTGCCGGTGGTGGCCCACGGCGGATTTGCTTACGTCTCCGGCCAGTTACCATTCGTCGATGGTGTGCTGATGAAAGGCCGGTTGGGCGATGATGTCGGCCTGGATGATGGCAAGGCCGCCGCACGCGCCTGCGCACTGATGATCATCGCTCAATTGGACGCGGCGGGCCTGCTCGACCGGGTTGAGCGGATCGTCAAGCTGAACGCATTCATCAACTGCACCGCCGATTTTACCGATCAGCCCGAGATTGCCAATGGCGCGTCCGATTTGATGGAGCAGGTGTTCGGCGATGCGGGCAAGCACGCCCGCGCCGCTGTCGGTGTGCCCGCCTTGCCGCGCGGCGCGGCGGTTGAGGTGGATGCGGTGGTCGCGCTGAGGGACGCCTGACGCGCGATGACCGAACGCCGCGCCCCGGATTGGCTGACCCGCTGGGAATATGCCCATCGCGGGTTGCATCAGACGGGTGTTCCTGAAAATTCCCGCGCGGCGGCCGAAGGCGCGATTGCGGCGGGCATGGGAATCGAATGCGATATTCAAATGAGCCGCGACAACGTGCCGCTGGTGTTTCACGATTGGGAGCTTGACCGGCTGACCGGAGCGGCAGGCTCGACTAACGCACACACGGCTGACGAGCTTGAAGCTCTCAGCCTGCTCGGCACCGGCCAGCACCCGCTGCGGCTGGAAACATTTCTTGATGCGGTGTCGGGCCGTGTGCCGATGCTGATCGAGATCAAGTCGAAACGCGGCTATGATGTTGAACGGACCTGCCTTTATGTCAGCCGCCTGTTGAAAAACTATTCCGGCCCCCATGCCGTAATGAGCTTCGACCCCCGCGTCGCCCGCTGGTTCCGGCGCAAATCGCCGGAAACGCCGTGCGGTTTGGTGATGCGCGAAGATGCGCGTGGCACAACGCAGCGGGCCTGGCAGCGGTGGCTGGCATGCTGGATCGCGAAGCCCGATTTTCTCGCCTATCACATCGCCGCTTTGCCAAGCCGCTGGGTCGCGGCTCGGCGCGCTAACGGGCTGCCGGTGCTGACGTGGACCGTCAATTCGCCTGATACCCGCGCGCGCGCGCTGGCCCACGCCGATGCGCTGATCGCCGAAGGGGCGGGGCTGGCGTGAGCGATCCGGAACTGATCGTCCGGCTTGCGCCCTCGGTCGCCAGCTTTGACCGCGATGACTGGAATGCGCTGGGCGGAGATCGCAATCCGTTTGTCTCCCACGAATTCCTTACCGCGATGGAGGAATCGGGCAGTGTTGGCCCCGGCACTGGCTGGGAACCGGCCCCGATTGCGATTACCGGCACCGATGGCGGTCTGCTGGCGGCGATGCCGTCTTATGTGAAGGCGCATTCGCAGGGCGAATATGTGTTCGATCATGCGTGGGCCGATGCGTGGCACCGCGCGGGCGGGCGGTATTATCCCAAACTGCAAATCGCTGCGCCGTTTACCCCCGCGACCGGCCCGCGCTTGCTGCTGAGCGACCCCGGCCTCGCGCCGCATCTGCTGAAAGGCGCCGAACTGGTCGCTGCGCAAAACGGGATGTCGTCGGCGCACGCGACCTTCATCGCGCCCGAACAACTGCCGTTGTTCGAGGATGCGGGCTGGATGCCGCGCGCGGACATTCAATTTCACTGGATCAATCGCGGCTACGCGAGCTTTGATGATTTTCTCGGCGCGCTTGCGTCGCGCAAACGCAAGGATTTGCGCAAAGAACGCGCGGCTGCCTGCGACGGGCTGACCATCCGGCATTTCACCGGGTCGGACATTACCGCAGCGCATTGGGATGCGTTCTGGGTGTTTTATCAGGATACCGGGCAACGCAAATGGGGGCAGCCCTATTTAACGCGCGCGGCGTTTACCCTGCTGGGTGAGCGGTTAGGGGATCGGATCGTGCTGATCCTCGCCTTTGACGGGGCAGAGCCGATTGCCGGCGCGCTCAACTTTGTCGGCAGCGATGCGCTCTATGGTCGTTACTGGGGCTGCACCCGCGAAGTGCGGTTCCTGCATTTTGAGCTGTGCTATTATCAGGCAATCGACATCGCGATTGCGCGCGGGCTTGGGCGGGTTGAGGCTGGCGCGCAGGGCGGGCACAAGCTCGCACGGGGGTATGAGCCGGTGCAGACGTGGTCTGCGCATTGGATCGCCGATCCCGGCTTTCGCTCAGCTGTGGCCGACTTTCTTGAGCGCGAACGGGCGGGCGTCAGCAGCGACCAGCTGTATCTTGGCGCCCGCACCCCGTTTCGGAAAGGCAGCTAGGGATCAGCTTATGCAGCGCGCTGGCGGCTTTCGGCGAGCCATTGGCGCGCGCGGCGCTGCGCTTCGGCGATTTCGCGAGCGGTCATCTCGTCAGAAATATCGGCCCGGCAATGTGCGGCCTCTTCATGCCCGCGCACTGCGGCCAGGTTGAACCATTTGTGCGCTTCGATCAGATCGCAGTCCGCGCCGTTGCTGCCGGTGGAAAATGCCACGCCCAGATCAAAATAGGCCCCGGCTTGACCCTGTGTTGCTTCCGCCAGCCATTGTCCAAGTGCGGCCTCGGCTGATGTTTCACGTGAAACATTCGTGTCCTTGGCGGTAATTGCGATGATATTCATGTTGTCGTCCCCGTTTCACCATGCCGCCCGACAGGCGACCTTCCGTGAATCCAAATTCGGCTAACATGGTCAACAATTGGTTAACGCGCGGACGATTTTCTGGCGGGCCGCCGTTTCCCCACTTCGATTCCAAACCCGCTTGTGCGCCTAGGGAGGCTTGCCTATAGGGCGCGCAATGCTTCAGCTTGCTGGAGTCTGGTGAGCCAATGAAAATATTCAGGCGGCAGCACGAAACGGTCAGCCCAGTGGCACACCCGATGAGAGGGCTTCATGCCAAATGCCGCGTCTGATGAGATTGATATCCTTGAAAAGGCCAAGCGCCTGCTCGCTGCGGACTATGTGCCGAGCGAGGACGAGGAATATATGAACGAGCGCCAAAAGGCGTATTTCCGGATGCTGCTGATCGAATGGAAACGTTCCATCCATTCGGCTGCGGGCCAGACCCTGCAATCCTTGCAGGACGGCCCGATCCGTGAAGCCGATCTGACTGATCGTGCGTCAAGTGAAACCGATTGGGGCATCGAACTGCGCACCCGTGATCGGCAACGCAAGTTGGTGTCGAAGATCGATTCAGCCATGCGGCGGATTGATTCGGGCGAATACGGCTATTGCGAAGTCACCGGAGAGCCGATTGGGCTGCGCCGCCTGATTGCCCGGCCAGTAGCCACCATGACTGTCGAAGCACAAGAAGCGCATGAGCGGCGCGAGAAGGTTTCCCGCGACGATTGACTCTGCGCTACGGCCTGTGCCGCTGTGGGACGCTTGGTTGATAAGTGGCGGTTTTGGACGATGGTTTTACCATCTGTTAACCGCAAATGTCGCAGACATCGTGATGCGTTCAAATGAACCGTTTGGGCATGAGGAAACGAGCCGATTATGACCGGAGTGGAAACACGCAGCGTTGCGCGCGATAGCCTGTTCCTGCTGGCCGATATTCGTGTCGAGCAGGGCGCAGACGCGCACCGCGTCCGGGTTCGCAATCTTTCGGATGGCGGCATGATGGGCGAAGGCAACCTGAATGTGCTGCGCGGGCATCAGCTTACGATTGAACTGCGCAACATCGGCATCGTCAACGGAACAGTTGCTTGGGTTCAAGACGACCGCTTTGGCGTTGCTTTTGATAAGGAAATCGATTCGCAGCAGGCGCGCCGACCGCTCGAAGGCAACGACGACAGCGCGAGCCGGGCGAACCGACCTTCGTGGGTACACCGCGCCCCGGCTCAGTCCAGCCCGACGCGGCTCCGCAAAATCTGATGCCGGAGTGATTTCGCGCCGGGGCAAACGCTCGGCGGCGAGGATAATCGTTCCAAATTCAAGTCATCCCCAATCGCTAAGCTGACCGCAGCGCGGCAACCTGTTAGTTAGCGCAGGATGCGATTCTGCCTGCCCCTGTTTGCCGCGCTGGCGCTATCGTCTTGCGGCCCGTCGAACGGCAATGGCCCGGTCGAAGTGGCCATGATTGGCACCCCGGAAAGCCTGTTCAAGCAAGGCGTACGCTTGTCGCCAGCAGCCCAGCATGTGCGCGCTGCGACCCACGAAGGGCTGGTGGCGCTCGACCCGGCGGGTCAGGTGGTTCCGGCGTTGGCCGAACGCTGGATCGTTACCGAAGACGGCATGAGCTATATTTTCCGCCTGCGCGAAAGCACTTGGCCCGGCGGCGAGGAGATCACCGCCGCCGATGTGCGCCGCTTGCTGCGGGAGGCGATTGCGCGGCTGCGCGGTACCTCACTTGGGCTCGACTTGGGCAAGATCGGCGACGTGCGCGCCATGACCGGGCGGGTCGTTGAAGTGCGGCTGACGTCGCCCATGCCTGATTTCCTGCGGCTGCTCGCGCAACCTGAACTTGGCTTTGCCCAGAGCGGCAGCGGCACAGGCCCGATGGCGATGTCGCGCGATGATGGCGCCGCGCTCGCCCGCCTTTCGGCGTTGCCCCCCGAAACGCGCGGCTTGCCCGCCCGCGAAGACTGGGAGGAAGTCGCTCGCCACGTCAGCGTGCAGGCCTTGTCGGCAAAGGCTGCGGTCGCAGCGTTTTCACGTGGGAAAGTTGATTTGGTGCTGGGCGGCAGCCTTGTCGATTTCTCGCAGGCCGAGGCGGGGCCGCTGTCGCGCGGGACGATTCAGGTCGATCCGGCGGTTGGGCTGCTTGGGCTGGTGGTGCGGCGTGAGGAAGGCTTGCTGGCTGACCCAGCGCAGCGAGAAGCGCTGTCGATGGCGCTTGATCGGGACGCTGTGATCCAGCCATTCGGCCTGGGCGGCTGGCGTGCGACCGGCTGGATTGTGCCGCCCGAGATTTTTTCTGCCCCGCCCTATCCGGCTGATCGCTGGAACGGGGCATCGCTGGATCAGCGTCGGCAAACCGCAGCCGCGCGGGTGCGGTCATGGACTGCCGAGTCTGGTAAAGAGGCAGCGGTGCGCGTTGCTCTGCCGAGCGGGCCGGGCAGCGACCTGCTGCTGCGGTATCTGGTCGAGGCGTGGGGCGAGATTGGAGTGTCGGTTAAACGCGCCGCACCGGGAGAGACAGCCGATCTGGAATTGCGTGACACGCTGGCACGCTACACCTCGCCGCGCTGGTATCTCAATCAGTTCAATTGCGGCCTGAAAGCCGGCCTGTGTTCTCCGGAAGCCGATGCGCTGGTGCGCCGGTCATTGACCGAGCGTGATGCGGCTGCGCGTGAGCAGTTGCTGGTTGATGCCCATGCAGCGCTGACCGCGCGCGAGGTCTTCATTCCGCTGGGCGCGCCGGTGCGCTGGTCGTTGGTGCGCGGGTCAATCACCAATTACGTCGCTAACCCGTGGGGGCTTCACCCCTTGTTTCCGCTGTCACAGCCCACCACATAATTTGGCATGAAAACGCCTACGGATCGCCGGCAGACCCCCACCATCATCGGCATTGCAGTGCCGACCGGCGCTGATGCAGCATCAGTGCGCGCGCGGGTGATCGCGGTGGAAAAGTTGCTGGAGCGGAGTTTTGTCATTCCCGGAACCAATATGCCGTTCGGGCTGGATGCGTTGATCGGGTTGGTGCCGGTGCTGGGCGATATCTTCACCACCGCGATGGGCGCTTACATCGTATGGGAAGCGCGCAATCTTGGCATGTCCAAGTGGAAGCTGGCGCGGATGGGAGCGAATGTATTGTTCGACACGGCGATTGGCGCAATCCCGTTGGTGGGCGACGCGGCTGACTTTGTGTTCCGATCGAACAGCAAGAACCTCAAGCTGATCCTCAAACACATCGATACGCATCATCCCGAAGCCCGCGTGATCGAGGGTTAGCGCAAGCACCGAGGCTCGCAGTAGTTTCGCTCGGCGCAGCAGCACGCTAAGGGCGGGGTATGACCCCCGAACAACGCGCCTGTGAGTTTGATGCCGCCGATCCGTTGGCGCGGTACCGCGAGCATTTTATGCTGCCCGATGGCCTTATCTATCTTGACGGCAATTCGCTGGGGGCTTTGCCGCGCGCAACCCCCGCAGCGCTGGCGCGCGTGATTGAACGCGAATGGGGTGATGGCCTGATCCGGTCATGGAACGGGCCTGATTTCGGGGGGGCCGGCTGGTTTGAAGCCGCCAGCCGCATTGGCGGCAAGATAGCGCCCTTGATCGGGGCAGCCCCGCACGAAGTGATCGCGTGCGATTCGACTTCGGTGAACCTGTTCAAACTGATCGCGGCGGCGCTCGCTATGCGGCCGGGGCGCAAGGTCATCCTGTCCGAACCCGGCAATTTCCCGACCGATCTGTACATGGTCGCCGGGCTGGAGCGGCAGGGGCTGGCCGAGCGGCGGCTGGCTGAGCGTGGGGCGTTGGTTGAGGCGCTTAACGGCGGTGTCGCGTTGCTGATGCTCACCCATGTTCATTACAAGTCGGGCGCGCTGCACGATATTGCCGCCCTCACCCGCGCGGCGCATGATGCGGGCGCGCTGGTGTTGTGGGACTTGTCGCATTCGACCGGGGCGGTGCCGGTGGATATCAACGCAGCGGGCGCGGATTTTGCGGTTGGCTGCGGTTACAAATACCTGTGCGGCGGGCCGGGCGCGCCTGCCTTTGCCTATGTTGCCGAAAGGCTCCATGCAGACCTGTCCCAGCCGCTCACCGGCTGGTTTGGCCACGCCGCGCCATTCGCCTTCACCGATGATTACACCCCTGCGCCGGGGATCGAACAATTGCTGTGCGGCACATCGCCGGTGCTGGGCCTTGCCGCGCTGGAGGTGGGGGTCGATCTGATTGCCGAGATTGGCACGGCGCGATTGTTCGAAAAATCGCGGGCGCTTTCGGAATTCATGCTCGAATGCTTGATCGTGCTGGGTGTTGAGCTCGGCTTGGTCAGCCCGCAAGATAGCGGCGCGCGGGGAAGCCACCTGTCGTTCCGCCACCCCAATGCCTACGCCATTTGTCAGGCGTTGATTGCGCGCGGGGTGATCGGCGATTTCCGCGATCCCGATGTGCTGCGTTTGGGTTTCGCGCCCGCATACCTGAGCTTCGCCGACATTGCTGGCGCGGCGCGGCAATTGGCGCAGGTTCTGGAGAGCGGCGACTGGCAGCGGCCGGAATTCAATCAGCGCGCGGCGGTGACCTGAAACCTCACGCTTCCAGTTCGATGTCCCAATAAAGCCAATCCCGCCACGTTTCGTGCAGGAAGTTTGGCGGGAACAGCTTGCCGTGCTGTTGCAATTGCCAGCTGGTCGGGCGGATCGGGGTGCGGTGCACGGGCATGGCCGCCTGTTTCGGGGTGCGCCCGCCTTTTTTCATATTGCACGGGGCGCAGGCGGTGATGATATTTTCCCATGTGGTGCGCCCACCCAACCGGCGCGGGGTCACGTGATCGAAAGTCAGGTGATCATGGTTGCCGCAATATTGGCACTGGAAACGGTCCCGCAAGAACACATTGAAGCGGGTAAAGGCCGGAAACTCGCTCTGCTTCACGTATTGGCGCAGCGCGATCACGCTCGGAATTTTCATGTCGAGGCTGGGTGAATGCACTTCGCGGTCGTAGCTCGCGACAATGTCCACCCGGTCGAGGAACACCGCCTTGATCGCGGTTTGCCACGGCCACAGGCTCAGCGGGTAATAGGACAGCGGAGTGTAATCCGCATTCAGCACAAGCGCCGGGCACGCCGAAAGGTTGCGCACCGGATCGCCATCCGCGCCGCGGAACTGGGCCGCTCTTTCGATCAGTTCGGCGTGAAACACCGCTCGTTCTTCCTCCTGATTGAATGCATTCTGCCGTGGCAAGCAAAAGAGTCAAACCCGTGACAGGGCGACTATCCACAACGTTAGCCGGATTAACAGCTTGGGGGAGGGCCGCGAATAGCGCAAGCAATTGTCCTGTGGCATGGCAACGGCGATGCAAGATCACGGTTCCATCGTCACCCGGTTTGCGCCAAGCCCCAATGGCCCACTGCATCTTGGCCATGCGCTATCGGCGATCATCTCACATGATCTGGCGCGGGCCAAAGGTGGCCGGTTTTTGCTAAGGATCGAGGATATTGACGGGCCTCGTTCCCGCCCAGAGCTGGCGGATGATTTCCGCCGCGATCTGGCTTGGCTCGGTTTGGACTGGGACGAAGTGCCTGCCCAATCGACGCGGCTGGCAAGCTATGCTGTCGCTGCCGAGGCGTTGAAGGCGCGCGGCTTGCTTTACCCTTGCACCTGCACTCGCACGGACATCGAGCAAGCGGGCGCAAAGCCGGGCGGCGACCCTGGCTCAGGTGCCGGGACAGGCGGATTGATCTACCCCGGAACCTGCAAACGCAGGCCCCCTGATCCCACCCGCCCAATCGCCTGGCGGTTGGATTCGCAGCTGGCGATGATACAGGCCGGGCCGCTGGTGTGGCAGGACGAGCTTGCCGGGATCAGCCCGGTCAGCCTTGCAGACCTTGGCGATGTGGTGCTGGTGCGCAAAAATTTGCCAGCCAGCTATCACCTTGCGGTAACGCTTGATGATGCGGCTGACGGCGTGACACTGGTGACGCGCGGGGCCGATCTGTTTGCCGCCAGCAATGTCCACCGCATGTTGCAGGCGCTGCTGGGCCTGCACGTTCCGTGCTGGCATCACCACGCGTTATTGACTGATGATCAGGGCCAAAAACTTGCCAAGCGGCGCGGATCGCCCGCGTTGGCTGGGCGGCGATTGGCGGGCGCGGATGGGCGGAAGCTGGCCGACCAAATCCGCTTGCAGCATTTGCGGCTTGGAACCTGATGCCCAACCGTCCATTGTGGGGGCATGAACTATTTTCTTATCGCTGTGCTGCTGGTCCTGATGGGCCTTGTCGCGTTTTCGCTGATTCGCGGGATCATCGCGTTTCTCAGGACCACCAAGATCGACCTTGAAACCGGCAAAGGTGAAACCGCGACCGATATGCAGCTGGCGCAGAACAAGGCGATGTTCGCACGGATCAAATATCAGGCGTTGGCGATTGTTGTGGTGGCGATTATCCTTATCCTTGCACGACCCTAAGGCGTCTGCATCATGGTCAAGCTCAACAAAATTTACACCCGCACAGGCGATGATGGTACGACCGGGCTGGTTGACGGGTCGCGGTGCCCAAAATATGCCGCTCGCATTCACGCTATGGGGCTGGTGGACGAGGCCAATTGCGCGATTGGCTGCGCTTCAGTGTTGATGTCCGGCGAGCCGGGTGCAGAAATTACCCGCATTCAGAATGATATGTTTGATCTGGGCGCTGATCTTGCGACGCCGGGCAATGATTTTGCGCCGTCCGACATGGTATTGCGGATTGTGTCGTCGCAAGTTGATTGGCTGGAACAACGGATTGACACTCTCAACGCCAACCTTGCGCCGCTGACCAGCTTTATTCTGCCGGGCGGGACCGAACTTGCTGCTCGCTTGCACGTGGCCCGCGCCAGCGTGCGCGCGGCGGAACGCGCGATGGTGGCGCTTGCTGCTGAACTGCCAGTCAATCCAGCAGCGTTGGCATACATCAACCGATTGTCTGACTACCTGTTCGTGCTCGCTCGGGTCGTCAATGATAATGGCAAGCGTGATGTGAAGTGGGTTCCCGGCGCCAGTCGCTAGTTGAACCGCCGCCGGTCAGAACACCGCTAGTCAGCGCGCAGCAACCCCGCTAGGGCGAGCGCCTTGCTGCACTTGCGAAGGACGATACCATGCGCAACATCGCCGTTATCGGGGCTGGCCAGATGGGCACCGGCATTGCCCAGACCGTTGCCGCCAATGGCATGACGGTGATGCTGTCCGACGTTGATCTTGCCCATGCCGAGGCGGGCAAGGCCAATGTCGAAAAAGCGCTGGTCAAGTTGATGGGCCGCGGCAAAATCGAAGCGGACGACGCCGAAACCTTGCTCGCGCGGATCATCCCGGTCGGCGACTACACCCCGATGGCCGAGGCTGACCTGATCATCGAAGCCGCCACTGAGCGCGAAGCGGTGAAGAACGCAATCTTTGAAGCGGCGGGTAAGGTGCTGTCAGCAGGCGCAGTTTTGGCGTCGAACACCTCGTCGATACCGATCACGCGGATGGCCAACCACTCGCCCGATCCGGCACGGTTCATCGGCCTTCATTTTTTCAACCCGGTGCCCGTGATGGGCCTGATCGAAGTGATCCCAGGTCTTGCAACCGCGCAAGCCACGACTGACCGCGTCACCGCGTTTGCACAGGGGTTGGGAAAGGAAGTGGTGCTGAGCCAGGATGAACCCGGCTTTGTCGTCAACCGCATTTTGCTGCCGATGGTCAACGAAGCGGTGTTTGTGCTCGGCCAGTCGACGGCCGGGATCGAGGACATCGACAAAGGCTGCCGGCTTGGCCTCAATCATCCGATGGGGCCGCTGCAATTGGCCGATTTCGTCGGGCTGGATACCTGCCTTGATATCATCAAGGTGCTTTATAAGACGACCCGTGACAGCAAGTACCGCCCTGCGCCGCTGCTGGTCAAATATGTCGAGGCTGGATGGCTGGGACGCAAGACCGGGCGCGGGTTCTACGATTACACGGGCGAAGTGCCGGTGCCGACCCGCTGAGCGCAGGCTGCGGCGCGATTAGTTCGGTTCCAACGTCATCTTACGCGAGGTAATCACTGGCACCGGCGGCGGCTGGGACACGCCATCATCTCTCGGCACAGGAATGCCGACATTATCCGCGATCACCGGCTGCGGGCCTGGCAAGATTGCATCTGACTGGCCGTCTTGCGAACGGTATGCTGCTACACCATTATTGGCCGTGCCGCTGCTGGTCTGGCCAGCCTCCGCATCATAGCTTCCGAACACCGTTGGACTGCTACTGCCCCACCCGGCGCTCGGGTCGTTTACTGTGTCCGGCACGCTCTGCGCCTCTGCGAATGCGCGGGTGTCTTCGACGAAGGTTTCGCGTTGCTGCGAAAAGCGGTTGATCGTCTTGGTCAGCGCACCTTCGTCTTCCGGCGAGCCAACCATTATAACCGCGCCAAAAATGGTTATCCCGGCAAATACAAGCGCGGCTTTGCTATTTTGAAAAACAGTCTTGTACATCTACCACCAAATACCCCGACGAACGTTAAGCTTTGGTTGAGATCAGCCCCGCAATTTGGGCAGGTTGCGTTTCCATTCGTATAGCAGATCAAGCGCTTCGCGCGGGGTCAGCGCATCCAGATCTGCGGATCGTAGGGCTTCGGCAAGCAGTTGGTCGGGGGTGATAATTGGTTCGGTCTGTAGCGCGGCGAACAGCGGCAAATCGCCAAGACCTGCGGCAATGCCGCCAGTCGCTGAGCGTGTCGCCTCTAGCTTTGCGAGCACCGCTTTGGCGCGGGCCACCACTGGGGCGGGCACCCCGGCGAGCCGCGCCACGGCCAGCCCATAAGACCGATCAGCCGGGCCGTTCGCGAGTTCGTGCAGCAACACCAGATCGCCCTGCCACTCGCGTGCGCGGACATGGTGAAGCGACAAGGCCTCGCACGTCTCGGCCAAGCGCGCGAGTTCGTGGTAATGGGTTGCAAACAGGCACCGGCAGCGGTTCTGCGAATGCACCGCTTCGGCCACCGCCCACGCCAGCGCAAGGCCATCATAGGTTGATGTTCCGCGTCCGACTTCATCAAGGATGACGAAACTGCGCGGCGTCGCCTGCGCCAAAATCGCGGCGGTTTCGACCATTTCGACCATGAAGGTGGACCGGCCCCGGGCGAGGTTATCCGCTGCGCCAACGCGGCTGAACAGGCGGTCGACCAATCCGATGCAGGCGGCGGTCGCCGGTACGAAACACCCCGCCTGCGCCAACAGCACGATCAGCGCATTTTGCCGCAGGAAGGTTGATTTGCCGCCCATGTTCGGCCCGCCAATCAACCACAGCCGGTCATCGCTGCCAAGCAGGCAGTCATTGGCAACGAACCGCGCGCCCGCTTTCGCCAGCGCGGCTTCGACCACTGGATGCCGTCCGCCGGTGATGACAAGGCCTGCGTCTTCGGCGATGTCCGGGCGGCACCAGTCCGCTTCGGCGGCGCGTTCGGCGTTGGCGGCGGCAACATCAATCCGCGCCAGCGCGGCGGCAGTGGCGGCGATGGCTTCGCGCAGGGAGGTTATTTCGGCAACAAGCTCTTCGAAATGCCCGTCCTCGGCGGCGAGCGCATGGCCGCCTGCCTGAGCGATGCGCGCAGATTCCTCGTGCAGGCGCAGCGAGTTGAACCGAACCGCGTCTTTCATCGTCTGACGGTGGGTAAACCCGCTATCGGCCGCCATCAGCCGATCAGCGTGGCGCGCAGCAACCTCAATAAAATAGCCCAGCACGCCGTTGTGACGAATTTTGAGGGCGGCAATCCCGGTTTCCTTGCGATAGCGCGCCTCCATTGCGGCAATCGCGCGGCGGGCATCGCCGGATGTGGCGCGCAATTCATCCAGCCCGGCGTCATAGCCGTCGGCGATAAAGCCGCCATTGCTGCGCTCGGTTGGGGGAGAGGGCACCAACGCACGGCCCAGCCAATCGGTCAACGCGCCGTGGCCGGTTAGCCGTGCCAGCATCTGATCGAGCAGCGCAGGGCGATCAGGCGCGCCAATTAGCCAGTGCTGCAATCGCATGGCCTGGCCCAATCCATCGCGCAGTTGCCCGAGGTCGCGCGGGCTTCCCCGTCCTGCCACCACCCGCCCCAGCGCCCGGCCAAGATCGGGGATTGCGCGCAAGACATCGCGCAATTGCGCGCGTTCAATCGGACGATCGCGCCAGAATTGCACCAGCGCCAGGCGTTGCTCAATCTGCGAACGGTCCAGCAAAGGCGCAGACAAATCGTCCGCCAGTAGCCGCGATCCCGCGCCGGTGATGCAGCGGTCAACCGCGCCGATCAGACTGCCCTCGCGTCCGCCCGTGGTGGCCTCAAGGATTTCAAGGCTCGCCCTGGTTGCCTCGTCCATTGCCATACCCGCTGCGGCCGTCCGCATCACTGGGGGCAGTAGCAGCGGCAGCTTGCCGCGTCCGGCATGGTCAAGATAGGCAATCAGCCCGCCGGCCGCTGCCAGCATCGCGCGGCTGAAGTCTCCAAAGGCGTCGAGCGTTGCCACGCCGTGCAGCGTTTTCAGCCGATCAGCCCCGGCATCGCTGGCAAAGGTGCCGCGTGGCCGAGCGATCACAATATCGCGGTTCCCCACCAAAGCGGGGACTTCTTGCAGCATCGCGCGACTTTGCGAGAGGTCCGCGCGTAGACCCTTCGGGTCAGCTTCGCTTCCGCTGGGAATCGCTTCAGGCATGATGACCTCGCTCGGTGCGAGCCGCGCGAGCGCCGCGCCAAGCTGATCGGCAGTGCATTCCTCCAGCACCATCGCGCCAGTCGATACGTCGCACGCAGCAATCCCGATGGTGCCGCGCAATTCCGCCAACGCGGCAAGCACATTGGCGCGGCGTGGTTCCAGCAGGGCTTCTTCGGTCAAGGTGCCAGCGGTGACCAGCCGCACAATCGCGCGGCCCACCAGCACTTTGGATGATGGTGTGCCTTCACGCTTGGCCCGCGCCTTGGCTTCGTCCGGCGTTTCGACCTGTTCGGCGATCGCAACCCGGCAACCAGCGCGGATCAGGCGTGCGAGGTAGCTTTCCGCCGAATGCACCGGCACCCCGCACATCGGGATCGGCGCGCCGTTGTGTTCGCCGCGCGTGGTGAGCGCGATGTCAAGGATTTGCGCCGCTGTGCGTGCATCATCAAAGAACAATTCGAAGAAATCGCCCATGCGGTAAAACAACAGGGCATCGCCTGCTTCTTCGCGCAGGCCAAGATATTGCACCATCATCGGGGTGGACTTGGGATCGGGGGGCACAGCCATGCGCAACGGCGTAGCCACGCCCGCACCGATTCGGAATGTCTGGCCTCCAGGCTTTCCCCGGAGTCGCATCATTTCCGCCCTATCGCAGCGGGCCGCGCCCGGCTAAGCGAAGCACAATTTTCGCCAAGCGCAGCAAAAAGGGATCAGGCATCATGGCCGAAGAGAACGCCACACAGAGCGGGGGCGGCTTCACCACCCGCGAGGCGTTGTTCTATCACGAGACGATCCGGCCCGGTAAGCTGGAAATCGTCGCGACCAAGCCGATGACCTCGCAGCGCGATCTCAGCCTGGCCTATTCGCCGGGCGTTGCCGCCCCGGTGGAAGCGATTGCGGCTGATCCCTCGCTCGCAGCGCGCTACACCGTCAAGGGCAACCTCGTCGCCGTGATCACCAACGGCACCGCGATCCTCGGCCTTGGCAATTTGGGCGCGCTGGCTGCCAAGCCGGTGATGGAAGGCAAGGCCGTGCTGTTCAAACGCTTTGCCGATGTGGATTCGATCGACATCGAACTCGACACCGAAGACCCCGAAGCGTTCATCAACGCGGTCGCCCTGATGGAGCCGACGTTTGGCGGCATCAATCTGGAAGATATCAAGGCGCCCGAATGCTTCATCATCGAAGCCGCTTTGCGCGAACGCATGAAAATTCCGGTGATGCATGATGACCAGCACGGCACTGCGATCATCACGGCAGCAGGCTTGCTCAATGCCTGTCACCTGACCGGGCGCGATTTCCGCGATGTGAAGGTGGTGGTCAACGGCGCCGGTGCGGCGGCAATTGCCTGCACTGCCTTGATCAAGGCGATGGGCGTGCGCCACGAAAACGTCATCATGTGCGACCGTACCGGCCCGATCACGCCGGGGCGCGCAGGTGTGGACCAGTGGAAAAGCGCGCACGCCGTGGCCACCACCGCGACCAACCTTGAAGAAGCATTGGTGGGCGCAGACATCTTCCTCGGCCTGTCGGCGGCTGGCGCGTTGAAGCCCGAATGGGTGCGCAAGATGGCGGACAAGCCGATCATTTTTGCGATGGCCAATCCGGTGCCCGAAATCATGCCTGATGAAGCCAAAGCCGTGCGCCCCGATGCAATCATCGCCACTGGACGCAGCGATTTTCCCAATCAGGTTAACAACGTGCTGGGATTTCCGTTCATTTTTCGCGGCGCGCTGGATGTGCAGGCGACCACTATCAACGAAGAAATGAAAGTCGCCGCAGCCCACGCCATCGCCGAACTTGCGCGGCGGCAGGTGCCCGAAGAAGTTGCCGCTGCCTATGGCAAGAATCACAAATTCGGCACCGATTACATCATCCCTGCCCCGTTCGACCCGCGTCTGATCGAAGTCGTTTCATCCGCCGTGGCCAAGGCTGCGATGGATTCTGGCGTCGCCAAGGCACGGATCGAGGATTTTGATGCTTATCGCATCCAGCTACGCTCACGCCTCAACCCGACCACTTCGGTGTTGAGCGGGGTGTACGAAGTCGCCAAAGCCAACCCCAAGCGGATGGTATTTGCCGAAGCTGAAGAAGAAGTGGTGCTGCGTGCCGCGATCCAATACCGCGATTTCGGCTATGGCACGCCCATTCTGGTGGGCCGCACCAAAGCGGTGCTCGACAAGTTGCATCAGCTGTCAGTCGGCGATCCCGGTAGCTTTGAAATTCAAAACTCTGCCGATAGCGAGCATGTGCCCGCGATGGTCGAATTTCTTTATAAGCGGTTGCAGCGGCGCGGCTTTACTGAACGCGATGTGCGCCGAATGGTCAATCAGGAACGCAATGTTTTTGCCGCGCTGCTGGTCGCGCTTGGCCACGGCGACGGGATGATCACTGGCATGACCCGCACGTTCGCGCAGACCGTGCGCGAAGTGAATTTGGTGCTGGATCACAAACACGGCGCGCTGCCGTTCGGCATCCACATGATGATCGGCAAAAATCACACCACGTTCCTTGCTGATACCACCATCAACGAACGCCCGAACGCGGCTGAACTGGCGCACATTGCCAAAGAAACCGCAGCGGTCGCCCGGCGCATGGGGCACGAACCGCGCGTCGCGTTCCTCAGCTATTCGACCTTTGGCAACCCTTCGGGCCAATGGCTCAACAATATCCGCGAGGCGGTGGCGATCCTCGACGGCGAAGATCCCGGCTTTGAATATGAAGGCGAAATGGCCCCCGATGCCGCGCTTAATCCCAAAGTGATGGCGCTGTATCCATTCAGCCGCCTGTCCGGCCCGGCCAACGTGCTCATCATGCCGGGGCTGCAATCGGCCAACCTGTCGGCCAAGCTGCTGCGCGAACTGGGCAGCAACGCCACCATTGGCCCGATGATGATCGGGATGGAAAAGCCGGTGCAGATCGTCCCGATGACGGCAACGGTGCCCGATGTGCTGACGCTGGCGGTGTTGGCGGGTGCGGGGGTTGTGGGGTGAGGATTGCCAGCGCGGCCATCGCTTATTGGGCGATGGTGTTCGCGCTGGGGTTCGTCCTAGGAGCAATTCGCGTGCTGTGGGTCATCCCGCTCGTGGGGTTGATGCCTGCAACCATGCTGGAGCTGCCGGTGATCTTGGCGGCAAGCTGGTTCGCGGCGGGCTGGCTGGTGCGGCGATTTGCGATTGTGGTCAGCGGCGATGCGCTGGCGGTAGGCGCACTCGCCTTTGCGATCCTGATGGTGGCCGAATGCGCGCTGGCGGCGGCGCTGGCGGGGCAATCACCTGCTGAGTGGCTCGCGCGCCTCAACCAACCGCATGCGCTGTTGGGGCTGGCAGGGCAGGCGGCGTTCGCTTTGATGCCGTTTTGGCGGGTGCGGCAGAGCCTCAGCGCCGCCTGAACCGAAAATACCATATTTTATGATACATGGCAATCCATCCTATTGATTCAGCGATGTATTATGGCGTTTTTTGAAGGCTTAAAACTGGCCTAGCAATCACCCAGCAATCACGGTGTCTTAATTCCTTTGAACGGTTTGGCGGGCCATCGAGCCATGATTATGCTCGAATTTTATTAGTCAGTCTACTGAACGCAAGAACAACGAAACACGCGAAGGATGACGACCCGGTTCAGCCATCGTCGTTCGCCAATCTGAAGCAGGTAGCGAACCGGCCCCGGTCTGCCGGGCCTAAATAGGCCTCCTCGAACAGGAGTTCCCAGCGCGCGGCAACCTTTGCTCGCATCTTCTGAACGATAGCGCTGGCATCGTCAGGCCCCAGATCGAACTTGGCAGCGCCATCTAGGGCATTTTCGAGCGTTGCGTCGCGGCCCGCTGGACCTACTCCCAGCACCAAACGTCGCTCGAGGCCAACCTGCGGCTTGGGCACGACATCGTAGAGCGGCGACAGCCGCCATCCCTTGCCGTCGAACAGGAAGCCATGGTTGCGCAGATGGTCGTCGTCATTGGTGACGAGGATGTTGAACACCAAACGCCCGAACAGTTCGTGCAAGTCGCGGCGCACTTGTGTGCCGTGCTGGCGAATAACCCCGGCGAGGTCGGCATAGCTGTAGCGACTGACTTCACTTTCATGCGCGCCGAGCATAGTCAGGCCGGACGCAAAGGGGCGACGCTCCATCCAATTGCCATGGGGAATACGATCAAACCGTTCGATCAGATATATGTCGCGCTCAAGCACGCGCTTGAAGTCGAGCGCTGGCACGTCGAGGCCGCACTCTGAGGCGAGGCGCATCGTAGCAAATTCGACACGGCATTCCGGGAAGCTGTCATTGCGCGCCTGAAACTTGGCAATCCAGGGCTGATCACCAATCTCCGTTGCAGCTTTGGGACGCGCGCCACCGAGCGACGAGCCCGCCGTCAGCAATTGGCGCAGATTGTCGTCGAGCTGGTCGACATGCTGTACACGCTCGGCTGCCTCTGCCAGCTCTTCGAGCGTAAAATGTTCGCCGAGAGCATCGCCATCACCCCAGGGTGTGATACGCTTCGGGCGTTCAGGTGTTGGACCGAAAGCCAGCGCGCCAACGCGGTGGTCGCCCGATGCGAGGATGAGATCAATGTCGCTGGGCAAGCAATCACTCATTGCCTTGTACATGAGATATTGGCCCCAGCCGTCCGGTGCCGCATCGCGAATGCCGCCAAATACGGCAAAGCCCTCTTCGGTGCGGAACGTCTGGCTGGTGCCTGCGTCATGGAGCGGCAAGGCGACGGGATCGACCGGGATTCGATCAGGACGCTCCAGATAGCGCCGGCCATAGGCAAAGGTCGCAAACTGGTTACGTGGTTCGTCTGTCATGACGAGCAAGCCCGCCGGCACTGGGCCCTCAGGAAGGTACACGAAAACGTAGGTGCGGATGGTCGTCATGGCCGTCAGAAGTCCAAGACGTCATTGCTAACCGCATGTGTGGTTTTTGGCAGGCGGGCGAGATCCTCGCTGATGCCAGCGCGATCGGTGTCGGGCGCGACAAGGCTGGCGAGGCGCGATGTCATGCCGATGACATGAAGCGCGCTGGCGAGGACCGCAAGGCCAACAGTTGGATCGCCCGCCTCCAGACGCTGCAGAGTTTGAACTGATATGAGCATGCGTTCAGCCATCAGTCGTTGCGGCAGCTTGCGGCGACGGCGAGCCAGGGCAATATCCTTGCCCAGCTGCGCGATGGCGCGCTGGCTATGGGGCGGCAGACCGCTGGCGGCTCGAGATGCGCGTGACATATAGATATACATGACATATCATATTAAAAATTGCAAATAGAAATGATATGTCATGTATAATTGGCATTCAGCAGGCAGCCTCCCTGTTCGCGCAATCCTTGAGATTTCGTAGCGAATTTGGATTTAGTACGAATTTAGTACCGAATTCGATTTTGACTGAGATTGGCTATATGGCCTTGGAATGGTCGTTGGGCGGCATGACGAATTACGGATCATAAAAGGCACAGTTTACATTCGCCGGTTCATGCGGCGGGTGGCCTTGGATGCGGTAGCGGCGGTTATGTTTGAACTCGCAGATTCAATATTCTCCTCCACACCTTGTATCATAATTTCGGACAACGTTTGTAGGGTGCAATGAAATAGCGCCAACCATTTTAGTAAGTTCGTATAGATCGGCCGATGTCTTGGTTGATATCAATGATTGTTGCGAGCGAAGAACTCGCTCACCAGCCGCGCAAATTCCACTGGATGTTCGAGATTCGAAAGATGGGCCGCATCAAGCCAACGTAGTTGTGCATCTTGAATTGAGGACGCAAGAAATTCGCTATGCGGCGGCGGTGTTGCTGGATCGCGTAGACCACCGATAACAAGCGTGGGTAACTGGATTGCACTGATGCTATCTGTAAAATTCATGTCGCGCACCGCTGCGCAAGCTGATGCATAACCAGCGGCCGAACTGGCGCACAAGATTTCACACATTGATTCAGGAATGGCGGACGACTGACGAAACCCCGGAGTAAACCAGCGGTCAATAACAGCAGATGCGATAGAGGGCATTCCATCAGCCTGGACTGTCCGTATGCGCATATCCCATCCTTCCTTTGGCGGCATATGTGCTGACGTGTTTGCGAGGACCATATTCATCAATCGATCTGGTGCGTTGATGGCAAGCCATTGACTGACGTGACCCCCAACTTTCATCCAGCTGCAACCAGAGGCCGACCGGTGTTGTGGCGCATACCCGTGCAAGCTCGGTGTCGCTCAGCCAGCGCTCGCGCGGCTTTACTGCCGGTGGTGTCTCCATCCCCTCCATGGGGCTGGAAGGGATATCACCGCGACTAACCGCCCACCGGAACAGACGCCTCAGAACCGCAAAAACGTTTCGCCGATTGGCAACCTGCTCGTCGGGCATCTTATCGAGTACGGCAACGATATCGATGCGCGTGATTGCGGGTAGAGCCTTGTCACGCAGGACCGGCTTTACATGCAGCTGCAACGACCGCTTCACGAGGATCGACCAACCTTTGCCTTTGCACGATTTCGCGAAGTGATCGGCATAGTTGGAAAAAGCTAAATCGACGGCTTCGCGCCGTCGTTGCTTATCAGATTCGACCGGATCGATTCCTTGGGCGACCAAGATCAGCAGCCGCAAAGCCTCGGCGCGCGCCGTGGCCGGCGTCCAAGGCGAGCCGTGGCTTCCGATCGTGTAGCGACGACTTTTCGCTTCCCGGCCACCCATTCGGTATTGGATCACATAGGAAGCCGCCCCAGCGGCAGTGATCCGCAGGCCGAACCCCTTAAGGTCTTCGTCCCAAAGGAAGCCCGCCACTGAACTGGCTTGGAGCGCGTCGAGCGTTCGCTTGGTGATTTTTCCGGTCGCCATTTCGATACCTCAGGTACCATAATAGCAATCACCGGGTAAGCACCGTTTTGGAAATCGCCGGCGACTGACGGCGGTGGATGGCGGGTTAAACCACTGATTTAAATTGATTATGGCATCTAAGCCATTGGCCTATTTGCGCACCCAACGGAAGTACCATACTTCGTGTCCATACACGGTCCGCGCCTTGTGCTCATACCGCGTTTCGGGCCAGCCGGACGGGCGCGCTTGCCAATCGGCGGGTTTCTCCACCAGCCATTCGAACGCAGCGGTGTGGCGCTGCATTACCATCAGTGCATGGCGCAGATAGATATCGTGATCGGTGCCGAACCGGAATTCGCCGCCCGGTCTCAGCTTTTGCGCGATCAGTTTCAGCGGCCCGTCGTTCATCATCCGCCGTTTGGCATGGCGCGCCTTGGGCCACGGGTCGGGGTGGAGCAGATAGACCATGCTGAGTGCACCATCGGGCACCCGAGCCAGCACGTCGAGCGCATCGCCCAGATGCAGGCGGATATTGGGCAGGCGCTGATCTTCGATATGGGTTAGCGCCTGCGCCACGCCGTTAAGGAACGGCTCGGCCCCCATAAAGCCGTGATCGGGCAACAGGTCGGCGCGGTAGGCAAGATGCTCGCCTCCGCCAAATCCGATTTCGAAATGTAAGGGGCGCGACTCGCCGAACAACACCTCGGACGTGACTGGGCCTTCGGCAGGCACGGCAATCTGCGGCAACAAAGTGTCGACCAGCCCCTGCTGACGGTTTCGCAGTTTTTTGCCGACGCTTCGGCCATAAAGCCGCGCGATGGTGGTGGGATCACCTTCCTTGAACGCTGTCATGGACGGGGCAATTGGCACCCGGCACGGCAGGGGTCAACCGGAAGGCAGCACGCTCGCGGCCGTTCCCCAAAAAAATCGTGCTGGACGCTCTGATAGGCCTGTGGTGAGCAAGGGCCATGTCAGTTCCGCCACCAACGATAGCAACGCGTGCCATTCAATTTGCCGCGCTCAACGAAAAGGAGCTTGAGATCCTGCGGCTGCTGGCGGCCGGGCACACAGTGAAGTCGATCGCAGCCGGGCTGGAGCGGTCAGAAGCTTCGATCAACGAACGCCTGCGCGAGGCGCGGCGCAAGACAGGTGTCGGTAGCAGCCGTGAACTTGCGCGCCTGCTCGACGCTCAGAAAATTTGGGACAGGAAAATCGATCTGTCCGCGCCCGCATCATCGTCCGAAGGTCATGAAAGGCCGCCGCTTGGGCGCGGCCGCTGGTCGAAAGGACAGATGATGCTGCTTATCACAATCCCGCTCGTAGCCGCCGGGCTGCTGGCTACCGCGACGAACTCGCTGGAGCGTAGCGAACCGGCCCACCCGGCCATGTTAGCCGCCACCGGACCATCGTCGCTCGCGGGGCGCTGGTCGCTCGACGTAGCGCAGATCCCCGGAGCAGAACGCCCCCGCTCGGTCACCATCGCCTTCAGCGAGGCGAGCGGCGGGCGCTGGAACACCGTGGTGGAGATCGTCGCGCCGGATGGATCGCATATGGACGCTCGCTCAACCTCCGCACTCGACGGGGTGGCAGTGCCGGTGGAGGGGACGATGGGCTTCATCGACAGCGTCTCGCTGCGCCAGCCAGAGCCTGGCACGCTTGTGATGACCCTCGGCAAAAACGGGCAACGGGTGTCGACCCGAGTCTACACCGTGGCGAAAGACGCCCGGACCATGACTGAGACGATCGCTTGGGCCGCCGTGGGGATGCCGGATATTGTGACGACCACGTTCAACCGCGTTGGCTGAAACGCGGACGCCCGGTGCCGAGGCCCCGGGCGTCCAAATTCTGATATTCGCGCTGATCTAGCCTTAATGGCGGCTAGCGTAAGGCGTGAGCCGCAGGCGCTCGATCCCGCAGGGATCGAAACGCGCCGAGGACGCATCCGCGCAGGCGCATGCGCAAAACAAATTACGCCGCTTGGACGACCTCTTCGTCGTCGCGCAGCACATAACCCCGGCCCCATACGGTCTCGATATAATTGTCCCCGCCGCAAGCCAGCGATAGCTTCTTGCGCAGCTTACAAATAAACACGTCGATGATTTTAAGTTCGGGTTCGTCCATCCCGCCGTACAGGTGGTTGAGGAACATTTCCTTGGTCAGCGTGGTGCCTTTGCGAAGTGAGAGCAGTTCCAGCATCGCATATTCCTTGCCGGTGAGGTGCACGCGCGAGCCATCGACTTCGACCGTCTTGGCATCCAGGTTGACCGCCAGTTTGCCGGTGCGGATCACGCTTTGCGAATGGCCTTTGGAGCGGCGCACCACGGCATAGATGCGGGCGACCAGTTCTTCGCGGTGGAACGGCTTGGTCACATAATCATCGGCGCCAAAACCAAAGCTACGGATTTTCGAATCCATTTCCGAAATGCCCGAAAGGATCAGCACCGGGGTCTGCACCTTGGCGACGCGCAGCTTTTTCAGCACGTCGTAACCATGCATATCGGGCAGGTTGAGATCGAGCAGAATGATATCGTAATCATACAGTTTGCCCAGATCCAAGCCTTCTTCGCCGAGGTCGGTCGAATAGACGTTGAAACCTTCGGTGGTGAGCATCAGCTCAATCGCCTTGGCGGTGGTCGGTTCGTCTTCGATCAGCAGCACACGCATTGCAGTCCCCTGTCCTTACCTTGGTAACCCCTGCTTAGGAGAGGTTGCCATGTGTTAACCACGCTGCTTCTCACCAAAAAAGGTTAATAACACGTTTAAGGCGTTAACGTTTTGGAGTGAGTCTTTCGAGTCACACCTCGGCGGGCGGAGATTTTGACTGGGGTGAGACCTTTACGCCGCGCGCGTCGCCTGCGGGAAAGTCCTAACGCGCGCCGTCCAGCTTCTTGGCCCGCCGCCGCTGCGCGCTTGATCCCAGCCCTATAGCCTCGCGGTATTTGGCGACGGTGCGCCGTGCCAGATCATAGCCTTCTTTCTGGAGCATTTCGGCCAGCTGCTGATCGGACAGGATATTTTTGGCGGTTTCTGCGTCGATCAGGGCTTTGATCCGCGCTTTGATCGCGGCTGACGATGCGCCTTCGCCGTCGGCTGACGCAACCCCGCTGGTAAAGAAATACTTCAGTTCAAACGTCCCTCGCGCGCAGGCGAGGTATTTGTTGCTGGTCACCCGGCTAACCGTGCTTTCGTGCATTTCGATCTTCTCGGCCACTTCGCGCAAGGTCAGCGGGCGCAATTCGGCGACCCCGCGGCGGAAGAACCCGTCTTGCTGGCGCACGATTTCTGCTGCGGTTTTCAGGATCGTCTTCTGACGTTGATCCAGCGCCCGGATCAACCAGTGCGCATCGGCCAGCTTTTCTTTCAGCCAGCCTTGCGATGCCTTGTCGGCGGCCCCGGCGTTGAGTTCAAGAAAGTAGCCGCGATTGACGATCAGTTTGGGCAAGGTGTCCTCGTTCAGCGCAATGTCCCACCCGCCTGAATTATTGGCGGTGAGCAGCACGTCAGGCACAACGGTGTTGGCGGCAGAGGACGCAAAGGCGAGGCCGGGGCGCGGATTGTAACTGCGCAGTTCGCGCAGCATGTCCGCAAAATCCTCGTCATCGACCCGGCACAGGCGCTTCAATCGCTCAACCTCGCCGCGCGCAACCAGATCAAGATTGGCGATGAGCGCGGCCATGCACGGATCGTAACGATCCGCCTCGCGCGCCTGAATCGCGATGCATTCGGCCAGATTGCGCGCGCCGACGCCGCTCGGGTCAAGCGAATGGACGAGCGCCAAAGCCGCTTCGGCCTCGCACAGATCAACCCCGAGATCGCCTGCGATGTCATCTATGGGCTGGGACAGGTAGCCCGCGTCATCAAGCCGCCCGATAATGTGGCGGGCGATGAGGGCGCAGCGCGGATTGGAGGTCAGTGCGCCGACTTGGCCATCAAGATGCTCGGCCAATGTCACCTCGGCAGCGCGCAATTGCTCCCAATCGGGCGCATCATCAAAAGCGCTTCCGGCCCCGCCCGCTGCCGCGCCCCATTCGGCATCGCGGCTATTGCGCGCTTCGCCGTCGCCGGTGTCAAAATCACGGTCGACCGAGGCGAGATCAAGCGGGGCATCGCCTTCGCCGCCGCCCAGCGCGATCAACAGGTCGGCGGGCGCATCTTCGGGCAGCGCCACCACCACCTCGCCGCGCTCAGGCTCGGCGTCGGCTGGCCCGCCTGCATCAAGCAGCGGGTTGGCGTCCAGCGCGTCGGCGATGAAACTTTCGATTTCGAGGTTCGATGCCGCCAGCAGCTTGATCGCCTGCTGCAACTGCGGCGTCATCACCAGCGATTGCGACTGCCGCAGATCAAGCCGGGGGCCGAGCGCCATCAATCAGACCCTAACTCCGTTCGTGCTGAGCCTGTCGAAGCACTGTCTTTCATTCATCAGCGCGGGACGGCCGACGAACAAGCAGCCCTTCGACCAGCCGAGGGCGAACGGGGAAGGGCACGGTGCCCGCCATCATAATGTAAAGCTCTCACCGAGATAGAGCCGACGCACGTTTTCATCCGCGACCAATTCCTGCGGGGAACCGGCGAACAGCACCTGACCGCCATAGATGATGCAGGCGCGGTCCACGATGTCGAGTGTTTCGCGCACGTTGTGATCGGTGATCAGCACCCCGATGCCGCGCGCCTTCAGATCGCGCACCAATTCGCGGATGTCGTTGATCGATAGGGGATCGATACCCGCAAACGGTTCATCCAGCAGCATGATCGAAGGTTTGGCCGCCAGCGCGCGGGCAATTTCGCAGCGCCGCCGCTCCCCGCCAGATAGCGCCATCGCTGCTGATTCGCGCAGCCGCCTAAGGCCGAATTCATCAAGCAGGCGCTCCAGCTCGCTCGCGCGGGTCGCCGCATCAGGCTCAACCAGTTCGAGCACGCAGGCGATGTTTTGTTCGACCGTCATTCCGCGAAAAATGCTGGTTTCCTGCGGCAGATAACCAAGGCCCAGGATCGCACGGCGATACATCGGCAGCTTGGTCACATCTTCGCCGTCCATCAGGATACGGCCCGAATCCGGTTTGACCAAACCCATGATCGAATAAAAGCAGGTGGTCTTGCCCGCGCCATTGGGGCCGAGCAGCCCGAGAACTTCGCCCTTGGCCACGGTCAACGAAATATCGGTCAGCACTGCGCGCTTATCATAGCTTTTGGCGATCGAAATCACTTCGAGCCCGCTTCCCGGCGGCTGGATTGGGGCGGCCTCGCGGGCCGGTTCGGTCAGAACGGTCGTGGTCATCACCGGTAGTCTTTAGCAGGCCTGTTGCGGCTGGAAAGACCCCTCCATCACTTAGGCAAGCAGTTTGGCAGGATTATTGCTTAAACCGCTGGCGCGCTTCGCCCGATCCTCGGCGCTTACCAAAAGCCCGCGCGATTCCTGATACTTGCACTCCTTGTGGCGCGCTCCGCGCAACAAAGCTGCAAATTTTGTCACCATCTTGCAACTCTGGCATAGCTTTGCGATACTGCATCTATGGCGACACGTTTTGGGGAGCGGCATTATGGGCAAGGCAACCGATCAGACGACCACCGGTAAAGGCATGGGCGCGGTCCCTGGTAGCCGAGCGCGCGACTGGCGCAAATCGATGAGCGATCACGTCGCATACGGCCTGCTGGTCTATACCGCGCTGCAAATCTTCGTGACAGTAAAGGCGCTGACCGAAGGCGCATCCGGGCTGCTGCCCTATCTGGCGCTGGTGGTGCTGGTGGCCGCGATAATCCCGGTCTGCCGCTGGTTTGAAAAGCGCTGGGCGGTGCTTGACGACGCGCAGGCAACTGACCCGGCTTTTTCCGCCGCCTTTCGCCGCGATGCGATGGCGCTGTGGGCGCTTGCGATTGGCCTGCCATTTGCCCTGACGTTGATGTTCAAGGCGGTGATCAGCGTTCTTTGATTCCCGCACGCCGCCGGGCGTGCGAAATCCTTGCTCACGCGGCCGACTGGCCGCGCCGCTGCGGGCGGGCAGTCGGCCTTGCGGTCGCTATATAACCAGACCGGTGATCTGACTGACTGCCCAAAGGTTTGCGCCTATTTCCCAGAATTATAACGCTTGATCGCCTCCAGCGTGACCTCGCGCGCTTCTGCGGCATCGCCCCACTTGCCCACGCGCACCCACTTTTCCGCTTCGAGATCTTTGTAGTGGGTAAAAAAATGTTCGATTTGCTGACAGATGATCGACGGCAGATCGCTCGTCTCGATCACATCCGCATAATACGGAAAAGTTTCGTTCACTGGCACGCATACCAGCTTTTCATCGCCGCCCTGTTCGTCTTCCAGATTGAGCACGCCGATCGGGCGCGCGCGCACAACACAGCCGGGAATGAACGGCGAGCGCGAGATGACCAGCGCATCGAGCGGATCGCCATCGGGGCTGAGCGTGTGGGGCACAAAGCCATAATTGGCCGGATACCGCATCGGGGTGTGCAGGATGCGGTCGACGAACAGCGCGCCTGATGCCTTGTCAAATTCATACTTCACCGGCTCGCCCCCGGTGGGCACTTCGATGATGACGTTGAGATTGTCGGGCGGGTTCACGCCGGTAGGGATCATGTCGATGCGCATGGATGGTCTCGCTTGCGGTTATGAGGGGCCGAACGGCTTTGGCGCTGCCCTTAAAGCGTGGCGCAGGATTGCGAAAGACCCCGCGTGGCCCTAATCGCGCGGCACGCAAAGGATTTGGTATGAGCAAGAACACTCCGCACGCCATCAGGGGCACTCAGGACATCTTCGGCGCTGATGCCGAAGCGTTTGCGTTTGTGGTCGAGACATTTGAGCGTGTGCGGCGGCTGTATCGCTTCCGCCGGGTGGAAATGCCGGTTTTTGAAAAGACTGAAGTGTTCGCGCGTTCACTGGGCGAGACGACCGATGTGGTGTCGAAAGAGATGTATTCCTTCGATGATCGCGGCGGAGAATCGCTGACTTTGCGCCCTGAATTCACCGCCGGGATTGCGCGTGCGTTCCTCACCAACGGCTGGCAGCAATATGCTCCGCTGAAGGTGGCGACCCACGGCCCGCTGTTCCGGTATGAACGCCCGCAAAAGGGCCGTTATCGCCAGTTCCACCAGATTGACGCCGAAGTGATCGGCGCGGGCGAACCGCAGGCGGACGTGGAACTGCTGGCGATGGCGGATCAACTGTTGAAGGAGCTGGGCGTCCACGATGTGACGCTCCACCTCAACACGCTGGGCGATGCTGACAGCCGCGATGCCTGGCGCGCGGCGTTGGTGGAATATTTCCTTGGCGTGAAGGAGCAACTGTCCGAAGAATCGCAGGAGCGGCTGGAAAAGAACCCGCTGCGGATTCTCGATTCCAAGGATGCGAAGGATAAGCCGTTTCTGGCCGATGCGCCGAAGATTGACGCCTTCCTATCGGGGGAGGCTTCAGCGTTCTTTGCTGCCGTCACCAGCGGACTGGATGCGGCAGGCGTGAAGTGGGTGCGGGCGGAAAGTCTGGTGCGCGGGCTGGATTATTACCGCCACACCGCGTTCGAGTTCATCCCTGATGAGGGCAGCGCGTCAGCGGCGGCTTTGGGGAGCCAGAGCACGGTGCTGGGCGGCGGGCGTTATGATGGGCTGATGGAAAGCCTCGGCGGCGCGCCAACGCCTGCGGTGGGCTGGGCTGCGGGGATTGAGCGGCTGGCTATGTTGGTGGGGGAGCGGGAGGAAGATGCGCTCGAAGCCGTTGTGCTGGTAGAACATGACGACGGCATCGCCGAAGCGAACAAGCTTCTCGCCGAATTGCGTGCTGGCGGTGTAGTGTCTGAAATTGTGGCGACCGGTTCGGTCAAAAAACGATACGACAAGGCCGTGAAGCAAGGGCCGCGTAATATCCTTCGGGTCGATGAGCGCGGCTATTATTCAATTTCTGGCGAGGGTCCCACGGACCGCATCGTGGCCGCCATTAATCGAAATCCGTCTCCCCGGGCTTGACCCGGGGTCCCGCTTTTCTTCTCGCGGCGGGTCATTAAGTAGTGGGATCCCGGATCAAGTCCGGGAAGACGAGTGAAAACAAAAAATGCAAATCCCGCCCGAACGTCTCAACCAGATCGCGCACCGCTTTGCGGAGCTGGAAGCGCGCATGGCGTCGGGCACGTTGGAGGGTGAGGCGTTCGTCCGCGCCTCCCGCGACTATGCGGAACTGGAACCCGTCGCCAAAATCGCCGCCGAAGTGAAATCGGCGCGCGAGGAAATGGCGGGGCTGGCCGCCATGCTCGCCGACCCGGAAATGAAGGCGATGGCCGAGGACGAGCTTGCCCAGATCAAGGCGACGCTGCCCGATCTCGAACGCCGGCTTGCGATTACGTTGCTGCCGCGTGACAGCGCCGATGCCAAGCCCGCAATGCTCGAAATCCGCGCGGGCACCGGCGGTGATGAGGCCGCGCTGTTCGCCGCAGACCTTTACCGGATGTACGAACGCTATGCCGCCGAACAGGGCTGGAAAATCGAGCCGATTAGCATGAATGCCAGCGATGTCGGCGGGTTCAAGGAAGTGGTCGCGGGCATCACCGGTGTGGGCGTGTTCGCCAAGCTGAAGTTTGAAAGCGGCGTCCACCGGGTGCAGCGCGTCCCCGTCACCGAAAGCGGCGGGCGCATTCACACCAGCGCGGCGACCGTGGCGGTGCTGCCAGAACCCGACGCGGTGGATATTTCGGTTGAGGACAAAGACCTCAAAATCGATGTCTACCGGGCCAGCGGCGCAGGCGGCCAGCACGTCAACACCACCGACAGCGCGGTGCGGATCACCCATCTGCCGACCAATACCGTGGTAACCTGTCAGGACGGGCGGAGCCAACACAAGAACAAGGAAAAGGCGATGCAAGTGCTGCGCACGCGGCTCTACGATGCCCAGCGCGAAGCCACCCAAGGTGCCGAGGCCGAGGCGCGCAAGGCAATGGTCGGGTCTGGCGACCGGTCCGAACGCATCCGCACCTATAATTTCCCGCAAGGCCGCGTGACCGATCACCGCATAGGGTTGACGCTGCACAAGCTGGACGAAGTGCTCGCCGGGACAGGGCTGGGCGAGTTGGTCGATGCGCTGATTGCCGAGGATGAGGGCAAGCGGCTGGCGGCGTTGAGCGATTGATTTTCTTCCCGACTTCCGCTCGAGCCGAACGGAACTTGGATTGACCGTCGCCGCCGCCATCCGCGCCGCCGCAACCCGCCTTGCGCCCACAAGCGACACCGCGCGGCTCGATGCAGAGTTGCTGATGGCGCACGCGCTGTCCGTCAGCCGGTCGGACATGCTGCTGCGGGCGATGCACGACCCCGCGCCCGCCACCTTTGCTGCGCTGGTCGAACGCCGCGCTCGGCATGAACCAGTTGCCTACATCACCGGCACGGCAGAGTTTTACGGCCTCACCCTCGCCGTCACCCCCGCCACGCTGATCCCGCGCGGGGACAGCGAGACGTTGGTGGACGCGGCGCTGGCAATCGCTGGGGATAGCGGCCGGGCGATTGATCTTGGCACCGGATCAGGCGCGCTGCTGCTGGCGCTGCTGGCCAATCGCGCCGGCTGGCAAGGCGTGGGGGTGGATGCTTCCACGCCCGCGCTGGCTGTCGCTGTTAGCAATGCGGACGCGCTGGGGTTAGCGGCGCGCAGCGTGTGGCACCGCCGCGATTGGTGCGTCCCCGGCTGGGCCGATGGGCTTGGCGTTTTCGACCTGATCTTGTGCAACCCGCCTTATGTCGAAGACGATGCCGCGCTCGGCGCGCAGGTGCGCGATTTCGAGCCTGCCAGCGCGCTGTTCGCGGGGCGTGAGGGGCTTGACGATTACCGCGTGCTGATCCCGCAGTTTGGCAAGCTGCTTGCGCCAGGCGGAGCGGTCATCCTTGAAATCGGCGCATCGCAGGCCGACGCCGTCTGCGGGCTGGCCCACGCCGCCGGTTTCACCGCTGCGCTGCGCCGCGACCTAGGCGGACGCCCGCGCGCGCTGATACTTCGTTGAGGAAATGCGGGAGAGGGCTTGGCAAACCCTATTTGCATCGCTAACCCCAACCCAAGCCAGACGAATTGCGAAGGGCGCAAATCGCTGGGCCAAGCTCCACTTTTCGCTTGAAACGGTCGTTGGGTTCGTCCCCGGCCACGGCAACGCGGAGCGCGCGGCACATCTGGCAAGACCGTATGGTCGCAATCAGACCGTGGCGCGCAACGACAAGAGGTCTGTTGATCGCAGGTGCAGGTTTTTTGCACCAGGTCACTGATAAGGAACGATTTCCTTGAATAACAACAACAATAATAATAACCGTAATAACCGTCGCCGTGGGCGCGGTAACCGCCCGCAGGGCAGCACTGGCAGCCAGCTCAACCGGATTGACAGCCGCGCGCGCGGCAATGCTCCGCAGATGCTCGACAAGTTCAAAAAGCTTGCGCAGGACGCCCAGCACCACGGTGACCGGGTGCAGATGGAGTATTACCTCCAGTTCACGGATCACTATTTCCGCGTGATCGCCGACAACAAGGCGCGCGTTGACGAAACGCGCGGCGGGCGTCGTCCTGACGAACGCGACCAAGCCGAAGACTACGGCGATGATGATCTCGATTTTGATCGGGGCCGCAGGAGCGAACAAACCACCCGGTCGCGTTACGAACAGAACGACAATGACGCACGCGGCGATAGCGGCAACAGCGTTGAGGGCGAACTGGGCAACGAAGGCGAATCGTTCCTTTCTGATGATCGGAGTAACGACCGGAGAAACGACCGGAATAATGATCGCGGCAATGATCGTGGGAATGATCGCGGCGGGGCACGGGCTGATGAGCAGCCGCGCCAGCAAAACACCCGCCGCCAACCGCGCAGTCCGCGTGAGGATAATCGCAGCGACGGCGCGCGCGCCGAACGGCCGCAACGGACTGAACGTCCGCAGCGT
>JBBRFG010000002.1:0-52827 GCA_038224685.1 Sphingomonadales bacterium | reverse complement strand
AAATCGACGCCGCCGAAGCGCTGGTGCGCTGGGATCACCCGGTGCGCGGGATGTTGCCGCCCGATTGCTTTATCCCGATGATCGAGGAAGCGGGCCGGATCGATGAATTGACGCTGGCGGTGCTGGCGCAGGCGATTGGCGACATGCGCCAGTGGTGCGAAAATGGGCTGGTGATGGCGGTTGCGGTCAATATTTCGGCTGGGCTGCTGACGTCTGATCGCTTTGCCAAACGGGCACTGGCGTTGGTCGAACGGGCTGCGATGCCAGCGCACCTGTTGACCTTTGAAGTCACCGAAACCGCGCAGTTCGAAGACACCGACAAAGCCATTGCCACGCTGCAAACATTCCGCGCGGCGGGCATCTGCATCTCGATGGACGATTACGGCACCGGGCAATCGACGCTCAATTATCTCAAGCTGTTGCCGGTCACCGAGCTCAAGATCGACCGCAGCTTTGTGCAGCACGCGCATATCGACAAGGGCGATGCCATGCTGGTGCGATCAACCGTGCAACTGGCGCACGAGCTCGGCATCACGGTGGTGGCCGAGGGGATCGAGGATGCGGCCTGCCTGGCGTTTATCACAGCGATTGGCTGCGATTACGCGCAGGGCTATTTCGTCGGGCGGCCGCTGGCGGCGCACGATCTGGCCGCACTGCTTACCCCGCGTTGCGAATTGGCTGCCTGAAGCGTAGGCGCGCTACGCTGTTATCCGCGCCACCAATTGCGGGGGCAACACCAGGCTTTCGGTTTGTTCACCCGCCAGCCGCCGCAGCAGCAGATCGACCAGCCCGCGCGCGCCCGCTGCGATATCCTGGCGGACGGTGGTGAGCGGCGGCACGGTCTGCCGGGCGACGGGCAAATCATCAAAGCCCACCAGCTTGACGGTATCGGGCACCGCGATCCCGCGATCCCGCAACTCGGTCAGGCACAGCGCGGCGAGCGTGTCGGTCGCTGCAAAAATACCGTCAATCTGACCAGCGGTGGCGGCCAGATGGCGAGCGATTTCGGCACTCGCCCGGTCGGGAACAAGGTGGGTGGGCAGCGCCAAGACCGGGGCGATCCCCATCCGCAGCGCCACATCCTGCGCGCCTGCAAACCGGGCCGCGAATTCGATCGCGGTGGTATCGCCGACGAAAGCGAGCCGCTGCGCACCGGCTGCGATCAGGCGTTCGGCTGCCAACCGCCCGCCCAGCCGGTTGTCAGTGCCCACCACACAATGCCGCTGCCCTTCGGTATGATTGCCCCACACCACCATCGGGCTATAGTGATCGGCGACATCTTCGATCCGGTCGAACTGATCCGACTGGCCGATCACGATCACCCCGTCGATCATGCCCGAGCCGATGAACCGATCAAGCCAGTCGGCGTCGGTTTCAGGCACCACCCGGCGCAGCATCAGATCATAGCCATGCCGCGTCAGTTCATCGGCGAGAAACCCGAGCAGGGTCATGAAAAACGTATCGGAAATCTGCTGGCTGGTATCGTGGCCCAGCGGGATCACCACCCCGATCACTCCGGTTTTCTGGCGGCGCAATCCGCTCGCCATCTGGTTGGGGCGGAACCCGTGTTCGCGCGCGATGGCTTCGATCTTTTCGCGGGTCTTGGTGTTGACCAGGCTCTTGCCCGCGAGCGCGCGCGACACCGTGCCAGGCGATACCCCCGCCAACCGCGCCAGATCGGTGATGGTGCGCACTGCGCCGCGCCCGGTTTTGTCCCCGACTGACCTTTCTTCGTTCATTCTAGCTTACTGCCAGCCCCTGCTTGCGGGGCTGCTTGTGCCCGGCATCAACCAGCAACGTAGCGACCGCGCCCGCCAGCATCAAGACGCCGCCCAGCATCAGCACATTGCGCGGATCGCCGCCCAGCAGCGGGCGATAGATCAGCGGCATGGTAATCGTCTGGATCAACATCGGGATGACGATGAACAGGTTGAAGATACCCATATAAATCCCGTTGCGTTCAGGCGGGATGCAATCGGCGAGCATGACATAAGTGTTGCCCATCATTCCGGCCCAGCCGATGCCGATGCCCAGCATCAAAACAAACAGCGCCGCTGGCGTGCTTGCGCCGGGGATCATCAGCATCGCTGCGCCCGATGCGGCAAGGCACACTGCGTGGACATGCCGCGCGCCAAACCGCGCCACCACCGGGATCAGCGCCAACGCACCCAAAAACGCGACGAAATTGTATAGCGCGCCGGCTTGCTGGGTGGTCAGGGTTGCGTCGCGGAACAGCGCGCTTTTGGGATCGCTGGTGTCATAAATGCTGCGGCCCACGGCAAAGGTGATATATTGCCAGTAAGCGAACATCGCATACCATTGGCACAGCATGGCGGCGGCAAGCTGACGCATCGGGCGCGGCATGGCGCGGATCGCATCACTGATTTCGGTAAAGGTGGCGCGCACCGTCAGCGGCTTATCCGCCAGTTCGGCCTGTTCTGCGGACGAGAGCGGCAGTTCGGGCACCCGCCACACCGACCACGCGATGGTCGATATCGACAGGATCGCCCCGATCACAAACGCAATCCGCACGATCACCGGAATACCATTGGCATCAAGAATGTCGCGCGCGACGAACGCCGTGAGCAGGCTGGGCGCGAGATAGGACAGCGTCTGCGCCAGCCCCGTAAACGCGCTCTGGGTCAGGAACCCGACGGAACGCTGGCCCGGTGCCAGCCGGTCAGCAACATAGGCGCGGTACGGTTCCATCGTGATGTTGTTGCCTGCATCAAGGATCCACAGCAGGCTGGCCGCCATCAACAGTGTGCTGGAAAAAGGCATGGCAAACAGGCTGAGCGTGCAGATCACCGCGCCGATCAGGAAATACGGCGTGCGGCGGCCCAGCCGGGTGTTTGTCCGGTCACTCATCGCGCCAACGATTGGCTGGATGATCAACCCCGTCATCGGCCCGGCCAGCCACAATAATGGCATAGTGGCTTCGTCTGCGCCAAGAAAGCCGTAGATCGGCCCCATGTTGGCCTGTTGCAGCCCAAAACTGAACTGTAGGCCGAAAAAGCCGATATTCATCTCGATGATTCGCAGCAGCGAAAGCCGGGGCTTTTCCGTCATGTGGTGCCTTTTCCGATCCGTTCCCTTGCACAGTCTTTGCTGCGCTGTGGCTTTGAAGTGACATGATTTCGCATGATTTGCAAACGATTGCACTTTTTCTATTGCAAACGATTGCAACAAGATTAGTCCTAATGCCATCGGCGCCGCAGAAGCGCGAGTTTGAGAGGAGAATACCCATGAAACTGCGTACCGCGCTTTGCGCAAGCGCCGCCCTGTGCGGCATCATCAGCCCAGCTCTGGCACAAGATAATGCCGCTACCGACGCTGTCGATGCTGAAGGCAACGAAATCATCGTCACTGCGGTTGCGCGCGGGCAGAACCGGATCGAAAGCTCGGTCTCGGTCAGCACCATCAGCGCCGACACTATCACCAATCTCGCCGCGCCGTCTGCTGCTGACTTGATCCGCCAGATTCCGGGCATCCGGTCCGAAGCGTCGGGCGGTGAAGGCAACGCCAATATCGCAGTGCGCGGCATTCCGGTATCGACCGGCGGTGGTCGCTATATCCAGCTGCAGGAAGATGGCCTGCCGATCCTTGAATTTGGCGACATCATCTTTGGCAATGCCGACAATTTCCTGCGCGCCGATCGCAACATTGCCCGCGTCGAAGCGGTGCGCGGCGGTTCGGCCTCAACCTTCGCGTCGAACGCGCCGGGCGCGGTCATCAACTTCATCTCCAAGACCGGCAAGCAAGAAGGCGGCGCCATTCAGGGCAGCGTCGGGCTCGACTTCGAAAGCTACCGGCTCGATTTCGATTACGGCGCGCCGCTTGCCGACGATCTGTATTTCCACGTCGGCGGGTTTTACCGCACCGGCGAAGGCCCGCGCGACATTGGTTTTAATGGTTACGACGGCGGCCAGATCAAAGCCAACATTACCAAGGAATTTGACGGCGGCTATATCCGCTTCACCGGCAAGTATCTTGATGATCGCACCCCCACCATTCTGCCGCAGCCGGTGTTTGTCGGCGGCACCAATAGCAACCCCGATTACAATGCGATCCCCGGCTTCGATCCGCGCAGCGATTCCCTCCTCAGCCCGTTCCTGACCCCGGCGGTCACGCTTGATGGCAACAATACCCCCGCCAGCTTTGATTTCCGCGATGGGCTATCGGTGCAAAGCCTCGCCTTTGGGATTGAAAGCGAGATCGATGTCGGCGGCGGGTGGACGTTGACCAACCGGTTCCGGTTTGCTGACAATTCAGGCAGCTTCCAATCACCGTTCCCGGCCAGCGCGGACACCGCACAAAATGTCGCCAACGGGATCGGCGGTGCAGGGTCGACGATCCAGTTCGCGTCTGGCCCCAATAGCGGCGCGGTTGCCAATGCGGCCAATATCGGCGGCAACGGCATTCTTACCAATGTCGTCGTATTCAACGTCCGGCTCAACAGCCTCGACAACGTCACCAATGATTTCCGGGTGAACAAGGAATTCGACCTTGGCGGCGGCAAGGCCAATTTCACCACTGGTTTCTACCTGTCGCGCCAGTCGATCAACACCGATTGGCTGTGGACTTCGCACGTGCAGACGGTGCAGGGTGATGGGCAGGCAGTGTTGGTCGATATCCGCAATGCAGCCGGTAATTTGGTTACCCAGAACGGCACAGTCGGGTTCGGCGCAAGCTTCTTTGGCAATTGCTGCCGCCGCAACTATGATGTCGATTACAGCACCTATGCGCCGTTTGCCTCGCTTTCGCTCGAACTTGATCGCCTGACGCTCGATGGCAGCATCCGCTATGATTACGGCGACGCCAGCGGCACGATCACCGGATCGGACACCGGGTTCGGCATTGGGGTTACAAGTTTCGATTTCAACAACAACGGCATAATCAGCCCGGCTGAAGCGCAGACCAGTGTATTGCCGCTCGGCAGTGCGCGCCCAGTGAACTACAATTTTGATTATTTCAGCTTCTCGCTCGGCGCGAATTACCTGCTGACCGATGATCTGGGCGTGTTCGCACGGTATAGTCAGGGCGGCCGCCACACCGCAGATCGCAGCCTGTTTTCGCCTGCCGTCAGCGCGGTCGATGGCAGCTTGCCGGGCGGTGATGCCGGGGTGATCGCCACGGTCGATCAGCTTGAAGGCGGCCTGAAGTATCAGGCCGGCGGCCTGTCGCTGTTCGCCACCGGCTTTTATGCCAAGACGGCCGAAACCAACGTCGATATCGCCCCGGTGGTGCTGTTCGATACCGAGTTTGAGGCGTTTGGTATCGAGCTCGAAGGCGCATACCGCACCGGGCCGTTCAGCCTGACGGGCGGCCTGACCTGGACTGACGCGGAAATCGTCGATGCGCTTGATCTTACAACTATCGGCAACACCCCGCGCCGTCAGGCTGATTTCGTCTATCAGGCGACCGCGCAGTATGAAGCCGACATGTTCACGCTGGGCGCGAATATCGTGGGAACCACTGACAGTTTCACGCAGGATAACAATCAGTTGGAATTGCCTGCATTTACTCAGGTCAACGCCTTCCTTGCAGTGCGTCCGATTGACCGGGTCGAAATCGGATTGAATGCGCAAAACCTGTTCAACACCACGGGCTTTACCGAGGCGGAAGAAGGTTCAATCCCGGCCAATGGCATCGTGCGCGCGCGCTCGATTGCGGGCCGGACAGTACTGGCATCGGTGCGGTTTGATTTCTAACAACCGGTATTGATGCACCTGGGCTGGCCGCTATCGCCCCCTCCCCATATCTTTGGGTGCGGCCAGCCTATTTTTTGCACCCGGATTTGGGATAGATTGCCGCCATGACCACCGCCTGGACCGGAGATCACGTGCGCCGGATCGCCCCCGGTGCAGGTGCGCTGATCCCGCCTATCGTATCGGCAGATCGTACGGGGCTGGAACCCGCGCGCTTGTATTGGGATATGTGGCCGGTGCAGGACGCAGCAGGGCAGCGTACGAATATCGCGGGGCGAGAACTGTGGATGGCGCTGACCGCGCCCGGCCGGGACGATCCGGCGCTGCGGCATTTTGAAGCAAAGATTCACCTGATCGAACGACGGCATGCCAAACGGCGGGGCGACCTTCAGGGTGCGGCTTGGGTCGATCTTGGCCCGGTTTTGCCTGATGATGCGGTGCCATACGAACGCGAATGGGCGGGCTCTGCGTTGCTTGATGGCGGCGTGCTGACGTTGTTCTTTACCGCCGCCGGAACCGCGACCAATCCGGGCGGCTATCAGCAGCAATTGTGGCAGACAAGCGCAGCCATTGGCGCAGATGGCCTGCCGCAAGAGTGGAGCTTTCCTACGGCGTGTTTTGACGGATATGGCGACCATTACATGCCCGCCGACGCCCATGATGGTGCGCCCGGCATGATCAAGGCGTTCCGCGATCCGGCTTATTTCCGCGATCCAGCAGACGGCGCCGAATATCTCGCCTTCACCGCTTCGCTTGCTGGGTCAGGCAGCGCGTTTAACGGCGCGTTCGGATTGGCAGTTAGGGGCCCTCTAGGGTGGGTCTTGACCCCTCCTTGCCTGCACGCAGACGGCGTTAACAACGAATTAGAGCGCGCGCATCTGGTGTTTCACGTGAAACATTACTACGCATTCTGGTCGACCCAGACGGCGACGTTCGCGCCCGATCTGCGGCACGCGCCGGGAGGATTGTACGGCATGGTGGCTGATTCGATGCAGGGGCCGTGGCGACCACTGAACGGCAGCGGGCTGGTGTTAGCCAATCCGGCGGATAGCCCAATGCAGACCTATAGCTGGTATGTCGATGCCAGCCTGACCGTCTGCAGCTTTGTCGATATACTGCCCGATGGGCGGTTCGGCGGGGTGCCCGCGCCGTTGCTGCGGCTGGAACTTGACGGCGACCGCGCGGGCCTTTGTGCGCTGATGACCGAAAGCGCGCGTTGATGATCGGCGGGATTGAGGCGGGCGGCACGAAATTCGTGCTCGCCGTGGGGCCAGCACCGGGAGCCATCAGCGCGCGCCATACCATTCCCACCCGCGATCCGGCGGCGACCTTGGCAGAGGCGGCAGCGTGGTTCGCTGCGCAAGGAAAAATCACCGCGCTTGGCATCGGCAGCTTTGGCCCGGTTGATCTTGACCCCGCATCGGCAAGCTGGGGCCGCATCACCAATACGCCCAAAGCGGGCTGGGCCGATTGCGACATCGCCGGATTTTTTAAGGGCCAGCTGGGTGTGCCGGTGGGGTTCGATACCGATGTCAACGCGGCGGCGCTGGCGGAATATGCAGCAGCGGCGGGGGCTCGCAATTCGCTCGCCTATCTTACCATCGGCACCGGCATTGGCGGCGGGTTGGTGCTGGATGGCAGGCCCGTCCACGGCATTGCGCATCCGGAAATAGGCCACGTCTACCCGCGCCGGATGGCTGACGACTATGATTTTCCGGGATTTTGCTCGCATCACGGCGATTGCCTCGAAGGGCTGGCGAGCGGCCCGGCGATTTCTGCGCGCTGGGGCATGTCGCTGTCAAAGCTGCCGCAGGATCATCCGGCGCACGCCATGATCGCCGATTATATCGCGCAGGCCTGTCACATGCTGTTCGCCAGTGTTGCGGTGCAGGACATTGTAATCGGCGGCGGGGTGGCGAACACGCCGGGACTGGTTGAGCGCATCGCCGCAAGGGCGCGTGAGCTTGACGCAGGCTATCTGCCCGGCGGCGCACGCCACCGCGTGATCCGTCCGCGCCACGGCGACAATGCCGGGATCATCGGCGCGCTGATGCTGGCAGAGGCTGCGTTAGCGTAAGGCAAAGGCCGCGTGGGCCATTGCCTCAATCGCAGCCTTGTCCGGCGTGCCCTTGGGCGAAACCCAGCTGCCGCCGACGCACAGCACCGGATCGAAAGCAAGCCATTCGGCGGCATTATCCGGCCCAATTCCGCCGGTCGGGCAGAACCGGCACTGGCCAAACGGTGCGGCAAGCGCCTTTAAGGCGGGCAATCCGCCCGCCGCCATCGCCGGGAAGAACTTGAACCGGGTCAGCCCCATGTCCAGCCCGCGCATGATATCGCCCGCATTGGCGATGCCGGGCAGGAACGGCACGCCGCTGGCAATCGCCGCCTTACCGAGCGGTTCAGTGAGGCCGGGGGAGACGATGAATTGGCTGCCCGCTGCCAATGCGGCGTCCAGTTCTGCCGGGTTGGTGACGGTGCCCGCACCGACAATTGCACCGGGCACCGTTCTCATCGCAGTGATCGCGGGCAGAGCGGCGGGCGTGCGCAAGGTGACTTCGAGCACGCGCAAACCGCCTGCCACCAGCGCCTGCGCCAGCGGCACGGCATGGGCGATATCATCAATCACGATCACCGGGATCACCGGGGCGACCCGCATCAATTCATCAATCGTGGTCATAGTTTACAATCCCCCCGTCGCCAGCATTGCGGTCGCGCCTTGCTCCGCTCCGTCGGCAAAGCGGCGGAACATGCCGAACAATTCGCGGCCCACACCCATGTCGCTGCGGTGATCGGGAACCGGCTCGCGCGCGGCAAGATCGGCAACGGTGTTGAGGTCGCCGGTGACGGCGCAGACGCGGACAATATCGCCATCACGCAACAACGCCAGCGGCCCGCCACCCAACGCTTCAGGAGTGCAGTGGATCGCGGCGGGCACCTTGCCGCTTGCGCCCGACATCCGGCCATCGGTGACCAGCGCGACGCGAAACCCGCGATCCTGCAACACGCCCAGCGGCGGGATCAGCTTGTGCAGTTCGGGCATCCCGTTGGCGCGCGGGCCTTGGAACCGGACGACCACCACCACATCGCGGTCCAATTCGCCCGCTTGGAACGCGGCGGCGACGCTGGCCTGATCCTCGAACACGCGGCACGGTGCCTCGATTGTCCAGCGGCTTTCATCGACCGCCGATGTCTTAAAGCACGCCCGCCCCAAATTGCCGGTGAGCAGCCGCATCCCGCCATCGGGCTTGAACGGGTCGGCAACCGGGCGCAGCATTGTGGCATCGCCCGCCGCGCCAACCTCGCGCCAGACCAGCGCCTCACCCTCCAGCCCCGGTTCGCGGGCGTAATTGGCAAAATCGCCGCGCCCGGCGGTCAGGATGTCCGGATGGGCAAGGCCCGCATCAAGCAGCGCGCCGATCACATAGCCCATGCCGCCCGCCGCGTGAAACTGGTTCACATCGCCCGCACCGTTGGGATAGACCTGCGCAATCAGCGGCACCGCGCTGGAAAGCTCCGACAGATCATCCCAATCGAACATCACGCCTGCTGCGCGTGCCATCGCGGGCAGGTGGATCGCGTGATTGGTCGATCCGCCAGTGGCGAGCAGGCCAGCCGCCGCATTGATGATCGCTTTTTCGTCCACACACAGCCCCAGCGGCCGGTAATCATCGCCCTTGCGCCCAATCGCCGCGACGCGGTGCACCGCCTCACGGTCGAGCGCTTGGCGCAGCGGCGTGCCCGGCTGGATGAAGGCGCTGCCGGGGATGTGCAGCCCCATCATCTCCATCATCATCTGGTTCGAATTGGCCGTGCCAAAGAACGTGCAGGTGCCGGGCGAATGGTAACTCGCCATCTCGCTCGCCAGCAATTCTGCGCGGGTTGCTATGCCCTCGGCATAAAGCTGGCGGATGCGCTGTTTTTCGCGGTTCGGGATGCCGGTTGGCATTGGGCCGGAGGGCACGAAAATGGTCGGCAGATGGCCGAACCGCAGCGCTCCCATCAGCAGGCCCGGCACGATCTTGTCGCAAATGCCGAGCATCAGCGTGCCGTCATACATCGCATGGCTGAGCGCAACGGCAGTAGACAGCGCGATCACATCGCGACTGAACAGCGATAGCTCCATGCCTGTCTCGCCCTGTGTCACCCCGTCGCACATCGCCGGCGTGCCGCCCGCAACCTGCGCGGTGGCACCGATTTCGCGGGCGTAGATTTTCAGCCGGTCAGGATAGCGGCCATAGGGCTGGTGGGCGGACAGCATGTCGTTGTAGCTGGTAACGATCCCGATATTCGCCCCGCGCCCCGCGACCAGTGCGGCCTGATCCTCCACCGCGCCGGCATAGGCGTGGGCGAGGTTTGAGCACGAGACCGCGCTGCGCTCGCCCATATTGTCGCCCTCACGCTTGATGAGGTCGAGATAGGCGGCGCGGCTGTCGCGGGATTTTTCAATCACCCGCTGGGTTACGCGGTGGAACGTATCATTCATGCCATGTCACTCCGCCGCGTTCGGCCAATGCAATCGCCGCGCTCGGGCCCCAGCTTCCCGCAGTATAGGTTTTGGGGGTGAGGCCTTCCGCGCCCCACCCAGCGCGGATTGCGTCGATCCAGTCCCACTGCGCTTCCACCTCGTCGCGGCGCACGAACAGCGTCTGATCGCCTTCGACCAGATCAAGCAGCAGGCGTTCATAGGCAATCCGCCGGATCGCACCACTGAATGCGTCTTGCATCGCGATGTTGAGTGGAACCTGACGCAGGCGGATGCCTTCGCGGTCCAATCCCGGCACCTTGGCCATCAGCGACAGGGTGATGTTCTCTTCGGGCTGAATGCCGATCACCAGCCGGTTGGGCTGCATCGTCGCACCGCCGCCCTTGCTTTTTGGCGCAGCAAAAATGCTGTGCGGTACACAGCGGAACTGAATGATAATCTCGGTCACGCGCTTGGGCAGGCGCTTGCCGGTGCGCAGATAGAACGGCACGCCTTTCCAGCGCCAATTGTCGACATGGGCCTTGATCGCGACGAAGGTTTCGGTGCCGCTGTCTTTACCCAATTCCTCGTCATAACCCGGCACGGCCTGCCCGGTGATCGCACCGGCGCGGTATTGGCCGGTGACGGTTTCCCCGGCGGCGACGGGGCGCAGCGCGCGCAGCACCTTCACCTTTTCATCGCGCACTGCGGTCGCATCGAAATGCGCAGGCGGCTCCATCGCGACCAGCGCGAGCAGTTGCAGCATGTGGTTTTGCACCATGTCGCGGATCGCGCCCGCATCGTCGTAGAACGCGACTCGCCCTTCAAGCCCGACGGTTTCCGCCACCGTGATCTGCACATGATCAATATGCGCCGCGTTCCACAGCGGTTCGAACATCAGGTTGGCAAACCGCAGCGCCAGCAGGTTCTGCACCGTTTCTTTGCCGAGATAGTGGTCGATCCGGAAAATGCGGTCTTCGGGGAAAGCGCCCGCCACCGCATCATTGATCTCGCGGCTGGAGGCCAGATCCGTGCCGAGCGGCTTTTCGAGGCACATCCGCACGGTCTCGCCGGTCAACCCGGCCGATTGCAGCCCTTTGATGGTCGGGCCGAACAGACTGGGCGCGGTTGACAGGAAAATCGCCAGACCGCGCGCAGGTGTGCCGACTTTGGCCGCCAGATCGGCGTAACCTTCAAGCGTGGTGGCATCGAGCGACTGGTAAGCGAGGCGGTTGAGAAACTCCGCCATCCGCCCGCGCCGTTCGGCGGGCAGATATTTCTCCAGCGCTGCCCGCGCGAAATTGCGATATTCGCTGTCGGACATCGCGCTGCGGGCGGTGCCGATGATCTTGAGGTCATGCGCGAGCAGCCCGTCAACATCAAGCGCGAACAGGCTGGGCAGCAGCATGCGCTGGGCAAGGTCGCCGGTAGCTCCGAACAGCAGCAGGCGGTCAGCGGTGAAGCTCATGCAGGTGGCCCCTTCGTGGCGTGCGCTCACCCTAGTCGCGCACGCCCGAACCTGCCACCCCGGCGCATACTTATTCAAGTGCGAGCGCGTTAGGCTGCACGGGTTACGCAGGCTTTCTGGCGAATACCCCAAACCCGGCGATAATGGCATAGCACGCCGCCGGAAGCACCAGCGCAAAGGCTAGGCTGGTCGCATCGGCGAGCGCGGCATACATCGGCGGGATAATCGCTCCCCCGCAAATCGCGACATTGATGATCCCCGATCCATCCGCCGCGCGCGGGCCCAGCTTTTCGCAGGCGAGGCTGAAGATGGTCGGGAACATGATCGCGTTCATCAGGCCCACGGCCAGCAGCGAATAGCCTGCGATGACGCCCGTGGAATTGGCCGAAATGGCAATCAGTGTGATCGCCCCCGCTGCCACGGTTGCGAGCAACAGGCCGGGGCTGACCATGCGCAGCAACGCGGATCCGATAAACCGCCCGACCAGCGCGCCAGCCCAATACAACGAAATCAGCTTGCCCGCCGCCTGTTCAGGCAGGCTCAACACCTCGGCTTGCGTCAGGTAATTGACGATAAAGCTGCCAATCGCGACTTCCGCACCGACATAGAGGAAAATACACGCCGTACCGTAACCAAAGCGCGGGCGTTTCAACAGCGCAAGGCCATCGGCAAGGCTGGTCTGTTCATGCTTTTCGCCTTTAAGGCGGTTGCGGAACAGCCAGACCACGCCCGCCACCACCGCCAGCGCGGCGGCAAGCCCAAGATAGCCGTTCACAATCGCCTGACTTTCAGCCGTGCGATACGCGGCAAGCTGCGCGCCAGAAAGTTCCGCTGCCGTGACGCTGGCAAGACCGCCAAGGATGAGAACCGCGCCGAAATAGGGGAAGATCGTCGTCCCCAGCGAATTGAAGCCTTGCGCAAACGTCAACCGGCTATGTGTGGTGTTCGCCGGGCCGAGCACGCTGATCAGCGGGTTGGCGACAATCTGCACCAGCACCACCCCGGCCGCGAGGATGAAATAGGCCAGCAGGAACATCGGGAACACCGCTGTCTGGCTCGCCGGGATAAACAGCAGGCACCCCGCCATCATGGTGACCAACCCGGCCACTGCCCCGCGCATATAACCCAGCCGCTTGACCAACCGCGCACCCGGAATGCCGACCACTGCGTAGGCGATGAAGAACCAGAACTGCACCAGGCTGGCTTCAAAAAAGCTCAGCGTGAACAGTTCTTTCAGCTTGGGGATGATGACATCATTCAGGCTGGTAATCCCGCCGAAGATGAAAAACAGCGCAAACACGAAATAGTTGAGGCCCGGTGCATCGACTTGGGGGGCATCGCCTGCATCGCTGACAGCAAATCCCCCCGCCGCGCCCAGATTTGGTGCCATTGCCATCGTCGCTCTCTCCCCGTCTCGCTTATGCCTGCGAGCGTTCACAATCCGCTTGCTATGCCGGATTTGCAAGACCCGCGTGCAGATTTCCAGTGAGAATAGCAATGCAGGCGCAGCTTGCGCGAAGACCTGAACAGGCCGTAGAGCAGCGCGCATGAGCGGGGGATCACGCAGACGGCCGACATCATTCGATGTGGCGGAACGGGCGGGTGTCAGCCAGCCGACCGTCAGCCGTGCGCTGTCGGGATCGCCCGCAATCGCCGAAGCGACCCGGCGCAAGGTGATCGAGGCCGCCGAAGCGCTCGGTTATTTCGTCGATGAACGCGCCGCGCGGCTTCGCCGGGGCTCGACCGGAACGCTGGCGGTGGTGGTGATTTGCCGCGAAGGCGACAGCGCGGCGACTATCAATCCGTTCGCCTATGCCCTGCTCGGCAGCGTTTGCGTGGCGGCATCGGAACGCGGGTTTGAAACGCTGGTGTCGTTCCAGGCCCGGCCCGAGGCGTTCTTCGGCCATTATCAGGAACAGGGCCGCGCCGATGGCCTCGTGGTAATCGGCACCACCACCAATGCGCAGGCGTGGGAGCATTTCCGCAGCCTCGACAGCGAAGGTCGCCGGGTTGCTTATTGGGGATCGCCGTTTGATGAGCTTGATTGGGTGCGGTCCGACAACCGCGCGGCGGGGCGACTGGCGGTCGAACACTTGCTTGCCGCGGGATACCGCCGCCCATGCTTCCTTGGCGCGCTGAACACCCCGCAGGTGCAGTTCACCGAACGGTATGAAGGCTATGCGGAAGGCATGCGCGCCGCCGGGCTGGAGCCGTGCCTTGCCCCAACGGTCAACGCCGCCACCCGCGAAGATGAAGGCCGCCGCGCCGCACGCCGACTGATCGAACGGGGCGAGGATGTTGATGCAGTGTTTGCCGCATGTGATGCAATGGCGCTGGGCGCGCTGGAGGCGTTTGCGGCTGCCGATATACAGGTGCCTGCCGATATGGGGGTGATGGGGTTCGATGATCTGGTCGCGGGCCGGTTCAGCCGCCCGGCGCTGACAACGCTGTCGCCCGATCCAGCGGCGGCGGGCGCTGCGCTGGTCGAAGCCGTGCTTGATGATAGCGACGCCAAGGCGCGGCGGCGCGTGCCCGTGGCGCTGATTGCGCGGGGAAGCACAGGGCGGAAAGCGCTCTAATCCAGCGTGAGCATTTTTCCCTCCTCCTCCTTCAAGGGAGGGGGGCCATTACCCATGCGCGCCAAATTCATTGGCAATGGCGGTGGCGATTCTGAGCGAGAGGGCGTTGGCCCGCGCAATCGGGGTGAGGCAATCGCGTTCAATCGCGCCGTACCCTTCCTCGCCGCCATCGGGGTAATCTGACGCCTCATCCAGCGGAAAGTCGCGCGGTCCCGGCACCCGCACGGGGAATGCGCGCCGCAGCAGCGCCAGTGCCTCGTCCACCCGCAAGGTCAGCACCATTTCGATCACGTCGCCCCGGCTGATGTCATTGGCGCGGCTGAACGCCGGGACCGACACAATTTTGAGGAACATGTGCTGCAACAGCGCGAGCCGCAGCGATTGCAATACGCCGATCCGGCGGCGCACGTGTTCGCGGCCCGGATCAGGCGCATCAGCCGGGATCAGATCGGTCAGCCGGTGCAATTTGAGCGCATCAATCCTGAGGCGCGAGGCAAGGCGGCGGAACACGCCTGTTCGATCATCGCCGACCAGATATTCGGCCAGCGCAGCGCAGGCGCCCGCCAGATGATCCTCGGTCCCGCGATAGGTGCGGCTGGCCCAATATGCCGAATTGAACAGCTCACCAAAAGCCGCCACCGTCTTGATGCTGGCGAGCGCATTGGCCGCGTTAAGCAACCGCATGATTTGCCGACCGCGCGCGCTCTCGGTCAGCAGCGCGGCAATTTCCTCGCGGCTCGCATCGGCGGCGCTGCCGATCCCGGCGATGACGTTAACCGGATAGCCGAGCTGTTGGAGGATCGCATTGTGCGGGATCGCGCGGATTTGGCGCAGGCTCATCTCGCGGTCGGCGCTGAGGTCGCTTTGACGGCGTGACACGCGGCTGCCGGTCGGGTTGAGCAGCCCAAGCCCGAACGCGGTGACCGCGCGGGCATAGGTGCGGCTGGCCAGGTGATCGCCCTGATGCTCCTTGATCGCGCGATAGAAATCCAGGCTGATATCGGTGCGATGATAGAACGGATCAGCAGGCGCGGCGAGATCGGTTTGCGCCGGACGCAATTCGGCGATCCGGGTCAGCGTCGCGAGCGCGAGTTCAGGCGTGGCGAAAAACAGATACCCATCGCCGCCCTGAAAGCTGACCTCGGGTTCCAACCGAATACCCGCGCGCGCAAACCGCCGCCGCGCCCACGGCGATAGCGGCCATTCCAGCCGGTCGCGGAACGATGCCGGGTGCGCGCCCCGGCCGATGCTTTCGCCGTGGGTGTTAAACACCAGCGCGGCGACATCGCCAAGCCCGTTGGCGGCCATCGCCTCGGCGAGCCGGCCTTGCAGCCGTTCGATTGCAAGGCTCGCCGGGATCTGGCCCACAAACCGCCCGGCATCGGAAAACCCGGTCTGCACCGCGACCCGCCCCCGCTTGCGTGCATATTCGCGGTAAGTGGGTTCAGCCAGCAGCGCATCAAGGAACCGCCCGCCGTGCTCCAACGCGGCCTCGGTTTCGAATAGCGGCGACACATCGACCTTGTCATCCACCCCAAACAGCTTGGCGAAATACAGCGCGGCCAGCACGGTGGCCGGCTGTTCGCATTCCGCCACCAGCATCCGAATTGGGGCATCGGCGTCGATATGCTTGATGATCTGCGCCATCGCGATGAACTGCCGGATTGCGGTAGAGCTTTCGGTGGCAAGCGCGGCGAAATTGGTGCGCAGCGGTTTGGCCTCGCCAACCATCGCGCGGAGTGTTGCGAGCGCGCTTTTGCTGGCGAGTTCGATTGCGGCGCCATCGGCCAGACGGCGGCGGACGGCGTTGTGCAGCTGTTTGGCGTTCACCCGGAAATGGATCCAGCCCATCCCCAGCCCATCGGCGCGCATTGCAGCGGCCAGCGTCAATAGGCGGACCGCGCATGCGGGCGCGGCGCTGTCCGCTTCGGCTTCGAGCGCGGTGATCAGCGGGGTTAGCGAGAGCAGATTGTCGGCGCTATGGGTGGTCAGCCGGTTGGCCGCTTGCGCCAGCGCCGCGCCGCTGGTCAGATCGCCTTCGAAATCGGCCGCGCGGGCCTTTGCAAAGGCGGCGGCAGGGCGCAGCGTTTTGAGCAGCGGGTGCGCCGCGTCAATAGTTTCCAGACTGGCGGTGTAGCGTGCGAGCCGCGCGGCTTTTTCGGTCAAGCGGAAACCGATTGACGTGTGCCAGCCGATATCGGTGCGCCCGTCCATGTCATATCCCACCCAGCTGGCAAATCGGAATGGGACCGGGCGCAGATTGCGCCAATCATCCGGCCAGCGGCTGCGCGCTTCGTCCAGCAGCCGGGCGACGATCACATCGCGCGCGTCCTGCGCCCGGGCCATCGCGTCCATCGCGGCGCGGTGTTCGTGATCCAGCGTCACCGGACTGCGTTCGGCGGGAGCCACGCACGTGCCATTGTCGATAACGTCAGAGGTGGAGGCGGCAGCGGCGACCGCTTTGGCTTGGGCAGCGGTGAGCAGGAAGGTCGGGTGCGCGGTGAACACGGCGTGCAATTGCGGGTGTTCCCAGCGCGCACGGAACGCTTCGAAATCTTCGCCGTCATCGTTCGGCGCAGCCGCGCCAGCCGGCGGGGCGAGCAGCGTTCGCAATCTGGCCGCGCGGGTTTTGAGGCCATCACATTCCAGTTCCGCGACCAGTCCGGTCAGATCATCAAGCGTAAGGTCGCCGCCTTCGAGCGCGCGCGACAGATCGAGCGAAAGCTGAAACACCGGGTTGAACAGCGGGGTTTCGCGCGTGCGGTGGTGCAGTTCGCCCAGCCGCGTTTCAAGATCGGCGACGGTCTTCAAGACGCTTCGCCGTGTTCTGCTGCAAACGCGGCTGCCGCGCCAAACAGGCCGGGTTGCGGGTGGACGATCAATTTGACCGGGATGGATGCCATCAGACTTTCAAACCGCCCCTTGGCCTTGAACCGCGCGGCGAAACCTGATGCGATCAGGCTGTCGCGGATGCGGTAACCCAGTCCGCCCGCGATCACGACCCCGGCAAAGCCGCCCTGCGCCAAGGCAAGGTCGCCCGCGACCGAGCCTAACGACAGGCAAAACCGGTCGACCGCAGCCGCCGCAAGGCTGTCTTCGCCGGTGGTGCCAATTGTCCAGATATCAATCGCATCGCGTTCGGGCACAGTGCGCTGTTCCAACGCGGCGAGTGCCTGATAAATATCGACGATCCCCGGCCCGGCGACTACCCGTTCCACCGACACGCGGTTATGGCGGCGGCGCAGGCGGGCAAGGATCGCGTCTTCGATGGTGTCCAATGGGGCAAAGTCGATGTGCCCGCCCTCGGTCGCCTGTACCCGGTAGGTGCCGCCAGAGCGCGACAGATGCGCCACCCCCAGCCCAGTGCCGGGGCCGATCACGCTGATCGTGCCATCGCAGCCCAGCGGCACGTCTGGCCCGGCAAGGTGCAGGAACTGGCTGTCATCCGCGCGCGCCACCGCATGGGCGACGGCGGCAAAATCATTGACCAGCGTGAAGCGTTCGACCCCCAATTTATCGGGGATCAAGGCTGGGCGGATGATCCACGGGTTGTTGGTGAACCGGATCAGGGGATTGATATTGCCGGGACTGCCCACCGGTCCGGCAATCGCCATACTGACCGATGGCGGCAACGTGCCGCCCTTGCGCGCGCGGAATGCCTCCCACGCGGTTTGGAAGCTGGCGTGATCGGCGGTGTGAAGCGTTTCTGGCTGGTCAAGGCTGATCGCGCCATCTGCGCCGATGCTGGCGATGGCAAAGCGCGCATGGGTGCCGCCGATATCGACCACTACCAGTTCGTGCATATTCGTCTCCCCGCCTCAGTTAGCGAAGGTCTTAGCAGGCGGCGCGGGGAAATCCCACGCGCCGCATACTTATTCAAAAGTTACTTCGCGGTAACGCCCATTTCCTTAAGCAGGCGGTCTGCCCCATCGACCTTTTCCATGGTCCACAGCATAAACCGGCTGTCGACATGGATGGTGCGGTTGATTTTGGGATCATACATCCAATCCGACACCACGCCTTCGATCGTGCCATCGAATGCAAGGCCGACAAATTCGCCGCGCGCGTTCAGGGTTGATGAGCCCGAATTGCCGTTGGTGATGTCGACCGTAGACATGAAATCGACCGGCAATGTGCCCAGTTCGGGTGCAACATAGCGGCCATAATCCTTGGCCTTGATCAGCGCGATCATCTTGTCCGGCGCGTCAAATTCGCCGCGCCCGGTGTGCTTGGCCACCAGCCCTTCGGCGGTGGTGAACGGCGGCCACACCTGCCCGTCAACCGCCTTGCCAGCCACTTTGCCATAGGTGAAACGCAGCGATCCATTGGCATCAGGATACATGGTCTTGCCCTGGCTTGCGGCATAGGCGAGGCGGGCTTCCATCACTGCGGAGCGGGCCTTTTGCACTTCGCCTGATAGCGCCTTGTCTTTGGCTTCGCTGGTCATCGCTTCGTCATATGTCGCGACCGCCAGTTGGATGAACGGATCGTTCGAAGCCTTAAAGTCGGCGACCGAATGGCCCATCCATTCAAGCCGCTTGGCAGTGTCGCCCAGCCCGGTCGTCGCATACAGCGAAGCCAGATCGCGGCCATCCATAAAGCCATCGAAGCTTTTGTTGCGATCATCCGCGCCAAGCGTGCGGTATTCGGCAATGCCGTCTTCCCACAATGCCTTGTCGATATTGGCGACATAGCGCCGCTCAATCCGCTGCATACCCTGCGTCAAGAACGCGCGGTCACGTTCCTGATAGCCGGGCTCGCGCAGATTGTCGGGCTTGGCCTGTTCGTTGGCCCAGCGGTATAGCTGGCGCGCTGCGCCATACAATTGCCCGCGGCCCAGCATCCCGCGCCGCGCATCGGCCAGCGCGGACGCGTTGCTTTGCGCCACCAGCCGATCAAGTTCGGCCAGCGCCGCATCATATTGCGATTTGCGCTTGGGATTGGCGTCCACCCAGCCGCGAAAAGCGGCTTCTTCGCCCGCCTTCTTATCGATCAACGAGATAGCGTCCGCGCCTGCCATCTGGCCGGCGATTTTCTTTTCGTAGTTTTCAATCCCCTGAAGGGTCGCGGCATAGGCGATGGTCGCGGCCGGATTGCCCGCCGTCTGCGCGTCGATCAGGTTGCCATATTCGGTCAGCATTTTCTGCTGATAGGGATACAGTTCCTCGTAATAGAACCGTGCTTCTTCGGCGGTGCGCAGGCGTTCAGTGGTGCCGGGGAAGCCTGCGACCATGATAAAATCGCCGTCCTTCACGCCCTGCTTGGCAATCGGGAGGAACGCCTTGGGCTTGAACGGCACGTTTTCCTTGGCAAACGGCGCGGACGACCCATCGGGAGCAACATAGGCGCGGTAAAATGCAAAATCGCCGGTGTGGCGCGGCCATTGCCAATTGTCTTTCTCACCGCCAAAATTGCCGACCCCGGCGGCTGGCGCGTAAACCAGCCGCACATCCTTGATTTCCAACTGCTGCTGCAACCAATATTGCTGTCCGCCGAAATAGGCGCGCACATCGCAGCGGCGATTGGCCTGTTTCTCGCAGGCTTCGATCAAGGCGGTGCGGTTGGCCTGCAACCTGTCATAGCGCGCGCGGCCGTCCAGCGTCGCAGCGCCTTTCAGCATCGCGGCGGACACATCGCGCAGGTCTTCGATCACATAGATCCGGCTGCCGGGCGCAGCAGGCAGTTCATCGCCAAGTGTCGCGGCAAGAAACCCGTTGGTGAGGTAATCAGTTTCGGGCGAGGAATTGTATTGCAGCGATCCGGCGACGCAGTGGTGGTTGGTGGCAACCAGCCCTTGCGGCGACAGGAACGCAGCCGAACAGCCGCCCAGCGATGCAATCGCGGTCAGCGGCGGGGTTTGCAGGTCGCCCAGCGCGATTGGATCAAGTTCAAGCCCGGCGGCTTTCATGGCAGCGGCAATCGCGCCGGTTTGGCTTGGCAGCCACATGCCTTCATCCGCGAGCGCAGCGACGGGGGAGGACAGAATCAGGGCGCTGGCTCCGGCGAGCAGGAAATTCTTCATGGCGTGCTTCCCTTGATTATCGCGCCGCAAGCCCGGTGGATCGGCGCGGGTGAGATATTTGCGCCCGGTGCGGGCAGATCGCAGATGTTAGGCCATTTTTCCCGGTTCTGAAAAGCCCGAATCTGCGCGATCGACGAACGGCTGCTGCCCGCGATTGTCTCTTGCGAATGATAATCATTTCCGTCAAAGCAGTTTCGGTTTGGCTATTTTGCCCCGCAGGACACTTTCGCGATGAACAGCACCCTTAAGCTTTGGACTCAACTTGGCCTCGGCACGGCGCTTGTTGGCGGGATGCTGTCGGCGTGCGGCGGTGAAGCCGGCGAGGGCGCCAAGACACAAGCATCCGCGCAGGGCGAAAGCGGCGCGGGCGCTGGCGAAGGCGAAGGCGGCACCGGTGCTGGCGAGAGCGGCGCTAGTGTTGTGGCTGCTGCTGCTGGCGGCGAGGGCGAAGGCGGTGTTGCAGTCGCCGATGCGGGCACTGATCCGGTTGCTTATGGCATCGCGCTGGCCGTGGCCGAAGCGCACGTGATTGCCGCCCGCGATGCCTATGCGGCGGGCAAGAAAGACGCCGCCACCGAAATGTTCGCGCACCCTGTGTCCGAAGTGCTGGTGGAAATGGACCCGGTGTTTGCCAAGCTTGGCGTCAAGGATTTCAAGCCGTTGTTGACTGACGCCTCGACCGCTGCAGCCGATGGCAAAAGCGTGGCCGAAGTTGGCAAGCAGTATGATGCGATCATTGCCGCGCTGCGCGGCGCGGCGGCCAAAGCGCCCGATAACGGCGCGTCCGATGCCAAGGTTGCCGCTGGCGTCATCGCTGATATGACCGAACGCGCGAGCGCGATGTATCGCACCGCCGCCAAGGATAACCGGTACGAGGCCTATCTGGACGGCTATGGTTTTGCAGCGGTCGCCAAAGGCACATTTGCCGCATCGGGCGCGGCGATCAAGGCCGAGAACCCGGCGCTGCATACCCGCATCACCGAAGCGCTCGGCGTGTTGGCACAGGCCTATCCCACCGCCACGCGGCCGGCCAAGCTGGCGGTGCAGCAAGGCGCGCTGTCGGCAGCGTCTTCGCAGGTCATGCTCGCTGCGGGCACCTGACCCGCAGGGCACCTGCTGCCAAACCTCGGTGATATTTGTGCAAACGCGACAAAGTGCCCGCCGCTGGGCACACGATCATTTGCGTGCTTGTGTTTAGGGTGGGTGCGCCTACTACTCCGGCCATCAAGGGGTCGCGGATTTTGATGCGGACAATGGCGTAAAAACGCCGGTCGCTCGATTTCCGAACGAAGAAACGAATGGATACGGACCGCGCGCAATGTGCAGTTCGATCAAATGCGTTTTGGGGGGAACCTTGCGCGACACTCAACCTAGCCTGCATTGCGCGCTGCGCGTATCAACGCCTGTGTCGCAGTACCGTGTTCGGCGGCCGCGCCGCGCCGCTCGGCATGCGCTTGTTTCGGCAGCGGCCCTTGCGGCGGGCCTGATCGGGCAAGGCTCGGCAGCGCAGGCGCAGCAGGCGGGCTTTGCACCGCCCACGCGCAGCGACCTTATCCCGCCCGAACAGCGCCGCGATGATCGCAGCGTCAGCCTGACAGTCGATGGCGATTTCGAGCGGGCACCATGCGCGCTCGACCGGGCTGAGTTTGCCGATATCCGGTTTACGGTGGGCGGGGTGCAGTTCAATGGGCTGGACCGGGTGCCGGGCCTGTCGCTCGACCCGGCATGGGCCGATTACAAGGGGCGCGAGCTGCCACTATCGGTGTTGTGCGACATCCGTGCGCAGGCCAATGCGATGCTGCGGCGGCAGGGCTATCTCGCCACGGTTGAAATCCCCGAGCAGAGCTTGGCCGATGGCATTCCCGATCTCAACGTGGTGTTCGGGCGGCTGACCGCCGTGCGGGTGCGCGGTGATGCGGGGCCATCGGAAAAGGTGGCGGCGGGCTATCTGGAAAAACTCACCCGGCAGGATGTGTTCAACACCAACACGGCTGAACGCTATCTGCTGCTGGCCGATGATTTGCCGGGCATGGATGTGCGCCTGTCGCTGCGCCCGGCGGTGGACGGAGCGCCGGGCGATCTGGTGGGCGAAGTGGCAGTGCTGCGCCAACGCGGGTTGATTGATCTCAACGTCCAGAATTTCGGTTCCGAGGCATTGGGCCGGTTTGGCGGGGTTTTGCGCGGCGAGGTTTATGATCTGACCGGCCTTGGTGATCGCACGTCAATCGCAGTTTTCAGCACGCTCGAACTCCGCGAGCAGCAGACGTTGCAAATCGGCCATGATTTCCGGGTCGGCAGCGAGGGATTGCGGCTGGGCGGGCAGTTCACTTACAGCACTGCCAATCCGTCCGCCGCGCTGCCCGGCTTTGATGTCGAGGCGGAGACGATTTTCGCCAGCGTCTATGCCAGTTATCCAGTGTTGCGCACCCGCCGCCACAGCGTGTTTGTCGATGCGGGGTTCGATTACGCTGACCAGCAGGTTGCGCTTAACAATTTCAACCTGACCGAAGACCGGGTGCGGCTGGTCTACGCGCGGATTGCCGGGGAATGGACCGATCAGCAAGCGGTGCTGCGCGCCGGGGGTTACAGCCCGTTCGAGCCGAAATTGCAGCTGCGTTACGGGGTCGAGGTGCGTCAGGGGCTTGATGTGTTAGACAGCAGCCCTGATTGCCGGGCAAACCTGCTGGGATGCTTGGTGGGCGGGATGGTGCCGCCCAGCCGGGTCGAGGCTGATCCGACTCCGTTGCTGCTGCGGATCAACGCTGATCTCGAATATCGCCCGGTGCCGCTGCTGGCCTTTTCGCTGGAAACGCAGGCGCAGGTGACCAGCGATCCCCTGCCCGCGTTTGAGGAGTTGGCCGCTGGCAGTTTCTCAATCGGGCGCGGGTATGATCCGGGTGCAGTGCTGGGCGATAGCGGCATTCTGAGCGCGTTCGAGCTGCGGTATGGCTCGCTGGTGCCCGAGAGTGTGACCGGGTTCGCTTTCCAGCCCTATCTGTTCACCGATGTCGCGTTTGTCTGGAATGAAGACCCCAGCCGGCGTCTGGCCAATCCTGATCGGCTGTGGTCGGCAGGCGGAGGCCTGCGGATGGCTTGGGGATCAGGCCTGCAAAGCGATGTCTTGATCGCTGTCCCGCTCGAACGTCCCGATCTTGCGGCAAGCCGGGGCGACGTGCGCTTTATGTTTTCGCTGACGGCCCGCCTGTTTCCGTGGAGATACTGACATGACCTATCCAATCCGGAATCGCCAGTCGCACCATAATAGAACGCGCTTTTTGCTCGGCTGCGGCAGTGCCGCGCTTGCATTGGCGTTGACGCTGGCACCGCAGCGCGCCGCCGCGCAGGGGATTCGGGCCGACGGGTCAGTCGTATTCGGCGCGGCCGACATTGTTACTGTCGACACCACGACCACGCGAGTTGACGTATTCGCCCCTACCGTGGTGATCGACTGGACCCCGCGCCTCGACAATAGCGGCAATTCGCTTGATTTCCTGCGAACCGGGGCCACCGGCATATTCGAGGCTGCGCAATTCCAGAACTTCGCCGTGCTCAATCGCATTCTGCCATCGGCCAATGGCAATATTGCCGTGATCGATGGGGCAGTGATATCGCGCATCCGTGCCCCTAGTGGCGCGCCGACGACTGGCGGGTTTGTCGCGTTCTACTCCCCAACGGGGCTGTTGATCGGCAATAATGCAACCTTTGATGTCGGCAGGCTGCTGTTGACGACGTTGGACACCTCGCCTGGCAGCTTTGCCAATTTCGTGAGCGGCGGCAATCTGACCCTTGCCGCAACGCCCGGATCGACCGCTCGCATCCAGATCAACCAAGGTGCGCGGATCACCGCGCTGGCTGAAAATTCGTTCTTCGCCGTGGTGGCCGCCGATGTCGAAATGCTCGGAACTGCGCGTATCAATGGCAGCCAAGCTTATGTCGCGGGCGAGGTGGTCAACCTCAGTTTTTCCAACGGCTTGTTTGATATTGCAATTCCCGTTGGTACGGCGGCAGCGGGCGAGGTGGTTACGCTCAACGGCAGTGTTGGTGGCCCGTCCAGCACTGGGGCAGGGGACAATCACATCATTTATGCGGTGGCGCGCGCTTCGGCCGATCCGATCAGCATGTTTTTCAGCGGCAATCTCGGTTTCGATCCGGCGCAAAGTGCAGGGATCGTCAACGGCGAGATCATCCTTTCGGCCAATTACAACGTGTCTGGCCGCAATGTTGATACCGGCTCGATTGATCAAGGGATCAATGCAATATTCCGTGATGTCGCCGCCACCAGTGATGTGCGGGCTGATATCATTCTTGATGACTTCACCGCCAGATCAAGCTTGCTTGCGATCGGCACCGGGCAGACCATCGCGCGCGGCAACAGCAGCGTGGCGGGCAATCTGCTGCTGGTTGGCCGTGATGTCGCGGCGGTTGAGGCGACCGGCGATGATCTGTTCGAAGTGAGCGGCGATGTGCTGGTTGATGCGCGCGATTACGGGGTGGTCAGTTCCAGCCTGCAAACGCTCGACGTAATCAATGCCACGGGCGGCACCGCGCGGATCGTCTCCGCAGGAGGGGCGACCGTGCGGATCGGCGGCGGCGCGCTGGTCACGGCTTCTGCGTTTGGCGGGGCGGATGATCTCAATTTGATCGCGGGCAGTGCGCGCGGCGGGTTGGCGGAAATCAATGCGGATGGCGGCAGTGTTTCGGTAAACGGCCTTACCAGCGTTCAAGCCTCGGCATTTGGCACCAATCTCGACATAATCCGCACCGGGGCCGAAGCGCGGGGCGGCACGGCCCGCGTTACAGTCAGCGGCGGTGGCAGCGCGGCGTTTGACGGGGACTTGCTGATCACAGCGACGGGTTCTGGGGCGCAAAGCGATACCTTCAACCCTTCGACCGTGTCGAATGCCTTTGGCGGCACTGCGCTGCTGGCAATCACTGGCACGGGCACTGGCACGGGCACGGTCGACATTGGCGGTGGTGCGATCCTCGACGCTAGTGCGAGGGCCAGCGGGGCCAATGCAGCATCCGGCGGCGCTTTGGCTGACGCGGGCGAAGCGGCTGTTTCAATCGATGGCGCGGGCACGATTACCATCGGCGGCGCACTGAACCTCGCGGCCTTGGCCGTTGGCGGTGACAATGTTGGCGGCCAAGGCGGCCGGGCGCTGGGCGGCGCGGCGCGAGCGGTGACCCGCAATGGCAATGGCGTGATAACCGTCGCGGATGACTTCTTTGCGAACGCACAGGCTCAGGGTGGTAACGGCACCAGTGGCGGCGACGCGTTTGGCGGGGTTGCTAGCGCGAATGCGATCACCGGAACAATCAACCTGCAGCAACTGGCTAACGCTGAAGCCCCGGCATTGGGCGGTAACGCGACGTTCGGGTTCGGCGGCAATGGCGGGATCGGGCGCGGCGGCAATGCCTTTTTTCAGGCCAATGGCACCGCCAATCAGGCGGCGTTGCTGACGATTGGTAGCAATGCGATTTTGTCTGCGTTTGGGGTGGGCGGCGATGGCGGCGCGGGCAATGGGTCGTCCCTTCAACCGGGCCGCGGCGGCGACGGGTTCGGCGGCGATTTTGCCACCCCCAATCAGGCCGATCCCACGTTTACCGGCGGCGCATTTCTGCTGGCGAGTGGTGACTATGGCAACTTGAGCGTGCGCGGTTCCGCCAGTCTTGATGCCAACGGTCGCGGCGGTCGCGGCGGCGATGTGCCGGGATTGTTGATGGGCGGGCGCGGCGGTGATGGCTTTGGCGGTCTGGCACAGGCCGGATTGGCTCTGCTGGGCGGACCGGGCACGGTCGGTCTGGGTTCGGCACGCTTTGGCGTGCTTACCGTAGAGGCTCCCGGCACCGGCGGCATTGGCGGGTTTTCCAATTTTGGGAATTTGCCATCGGGCATCGGCGGCAATGGTGCGGGCGGCAACGCTGCGTTGTCGGTGCGTGCGGGAATAGTTGCTGCTTCCCAGTTGTTTTTGAACGCCAACGGGTTTGGCAGTGCGGGATCGACCGGCGGTTCGGGCACCGGCGGCTTTGCCGGGGTGGTGGGCAGTTTGGGCGGGGAACTGACCTTGACCGATATCGTCGCTTTTGCGGAAGGGCGCAGCGGCCGGGGCAGCGCTCTGATAAACGGCAATGGGCAGGGGGGCGAGGCGTTTATTGACGCTGACAGCACGTTGGTCACCATCACCGGCAATGTCCAGCTTGATGCGCGCGGAACCAGCCAGTTTTCCGAAAGTGCCGCCGGCGGCGATGGCACCGGAGGTCGCGCCTATATTACGACCAGCGGCCCGGCATCGCTCAGCACACTCGCCATTGGTGGCAACACCAATCTTATTGCCACGGGTGACGGTGCAAATGCGGCCATGAACTTTGCTGCGGGCAATGGGCGCGGCGGTCAGGCTTTCGTCGAAGCGCAAGGCGGCAGCATGATCACGCTGGGTTCGGTGCAGGCGTCTGCCGCAGGGCGCGGCGGCAATGCCGCTGGTGCCAATGGCGGCAGCGGGACAGGCGGGCTGGCCGACCTGCGTAGCATCGGCGCGGGCAGCAGGATCATCATTCAGCGCAATATTTCCAACATATTCGGTTCCGCACTTCTGACAGCCAACGGCTTCGGCGGGCAAAGCGATGGCGGAACCGGCGTGGGCGGCACGGGCACTGGCGGGCAAATCAATGTACTGGCGCGCGAAGGCGGCAGAATTGCCCTGCCGCTGACACCATTGACGGATCCCGACACCGTCGGCGAAATTCAACTGACCGCGTCGGGCATAGGTGGCGGTTCTTCGGTGAATGGTGGTTCGGGCGGACGGGGGATCGGCGGTAACGCGGCAATCGAAGCTGACGGCACCGGTTCCAGCATCATCATGGGCGAAACCAACTTTACGGTGCTTGGGCAAGGCGGTTCGACCCTGCTTTCGACCAGCAATGTGACCGGCGGCAATGCCTTCGGCGGTAGCCGCAGCATCCGCGTGAGAAGCGGCGGCGAAGCGACGCTGGCTTTGGTTGGCGGCAGTACCAGCGTGCTTGGCGGCAATGGCAGCGGCACCGGCGACGGCGGGGACGCGACCGGCGGGATCAGCCGGGTCGATCTTAATGGCGGAACGCTCAATATCGTCGGCGTTCTGGCGCTAAGGGATACATCGATCGGCGGCAGCGGCGTGCGCGGCGGTGATGTGTTCAACGATGGCGAAGGCGGTGCGATTACCTTTGCAGCGACCAACGCGGCGATCAACTTCACCCCCAATGCGCAGGGCGAAGCCGGGATCGCGCTCGGCGGGACCAGAACCGGCGGTCAGGGCGATATCGCGGGCGGCGATGCGACCGGAGCGGCGGTCGACTTCTCGCTCATCAACACCGATCTGGCCGGGGGTTTCCTGCGGATTGATCCGCGCGCGGTCGGCGGCGGCGCGACGATGCCGACCGGCACCGGCGGCGCAGGTTTTGGTGGCTTGGTCAATGTCGCCATCACCGATTCGGCCGTCAATCTGCTGGGCGAAACCCTGATCGCCGCCAATGCCGATGGCGGCAATGGCGGGACTGATCCGGGCAGCATCGGCGGAGCTGCGACCAGCGGGCGGATCGCAGTGACGCTCACCAATTCTTCGCTGCCGGTGACTGGCACCCAACAAACCGGAGCTAGCATCTTGCGCCTGCAATCGCAGGCACGCGGCGGTCAGGGTAATGTTACAGGCGCAGCAACCAGCGCCCCTGTTGCGCTCGACCTGGCTGATACGACGCTCACGGTTGATCAGCTTTTTGTTGAAACGCTGGCCTCTGCCGATTTTGGCAACGGGGCGGCTGCGCGCAGCAATGCGGCAGTGGTCCGTGCCAGCGGTAGCTCGCGCGTCAACGCCAACCTTATTCAGATCAGCGCCAACGCTGCAACTGGGCGACAGGGACGCAGCCAAGGCGGCACCGCGTCACTGGTGATCGAACAAGGGAGCACCGCCGATATTACCGCGCAGACCGTACGACTGGCGGCAAATGCCACCGGGGCGAACCGCGCTTTGCAAGCCAATACTGCGGGTCAATTCTTCGTCAATGTTGCAGGCGGCAGCCTGACTGCGCAGAACCTGTCGGCGCTGGCCCGCGGCGATAACAACTCCGCTGGCCAGATAGCATCGCTGCTGCGCGCCGACCTTGGCGACATCAATGTCTCCGGCAACCTCTTAGTTGACGCATTTGGCGATGTGAGGATCGAAACGGGGCAGGGCGGTATGATCGGCAGCCCGACCAACACAGCCACAACCACGGCCATCGAAATCATGTCGGACGGGATGATCGAAATCGCTGGCGATAACAATGGCGTGATCGGGCTTGGCGGGAACTCTATCGGTTTGACATCACGCCGGCTCGACATTCTCGCCGGAGCGCGGATCGGAGCCCGTGCGGTTGCGATAACCTCGCTCAACACTGAATTCACCGCAATTCTTGGCGGCGATGCAGAAGGCGAAGGCTTCAGCCTGACGAATGCCGAGGTTGGCCGGATCAATGCGACCGAATTGACCTTTGTCGCGCCCGAAGTGCTCGCCACCAATGATCCGACCCAGCCCGATCTCCTCATCCGCGACCTGTCCTTGATCGGTTCGGGCGATGGTGGATATTCAAGCGTGCGCATCAATGTCGGCGCAGGTCCGAGTGGAATTGCGCGGGTTGAAGGCACGGTGGGCTTCATCGACACCGAAATTCAAGACCTCCTCAGCATCAGCGCCGGGGAACGTATTGAAGTGGTTACACCCGGCGGCATCCGCTTAGAGAACCCTGACAATTTCCCGGGCGGTCAGCTCATCCTCGGCTCCGGTCAAATCTGGGTCGCAGACGCCGATACACTGTCGCAGCTCAGGATCGATCCGAACTTTGCCGGGCGCAACGCGCTGCTTGCTGGTGCTGCGACAGGCAGCGCCGACCCGCTCGGTTACCTGCGAGCACGCGGCGTGACGCTGAATGTCGGGCAGAGCCTGCTGGTGCGTAACACTGGCAGCGCTGACGAAGGCGGGGGCATCCTTGTGGGTGCAGGCGGTCTTACGATCAGCCAGACGGGCAGCGGGCAGTCGCTTGATGCGTTCGCCTATGGCCGCCGTCAAACCGAGACCGGCACCTTCGTCACCGGTGAAGCGTTCTTCGACGAGGTCAATTTCAACCTGGCCAACGGTTCAAGCTACAGCAGCACCAGCGCGTTCAACGATTGCATCATCACCACCGGAGTCTGCCCGCAGACACCGCCACCGCCACCGCCGCCGCCGCCACCGCCGCCGCCGCCGCCTCCGCCTCCGCCTCCGCCTCCGCCTCCGCCACCGCCACCGCCGCCGCCTCCGCCTCCGCCGCCGCCTCCGCCTCCGCCAGTGGACCGGCCTCTGCTGGTCGAAGTGAACAACCCGACGGTGTTCGTGGAAGCTGTCAACGCGCCCGGAACCCTCCCATCGGCTGATGGCGAGGACGAGGATGATCGGTTCGGGATCGATTTCCCCGAACAGGCCGAAGCGCTGTTGATTGCCGAAGACCCGCTGCTTGACGATCCCGTTACAAGCGGGGGCGATACATCGATCTATGGCACTCCGTCGCCGCCGCTGACGGGAGCCCAGTGAGATGTCGCTGCTGCTTCGCGCCCTCCGCCTGTCGCCGATGATCGTGGCTGCTGCCGCAGTGATGGGTGTGTCAGCCTTGCTGGCTGCCGGCCCTGCTTCGGCGCGCACGGGCGGGGACATCAGCCTCAGCCTGCGTGATACCTTCCCGATTGGATCGAATGGATTGTGTGAAGCGCAGATCCTCAGCCCTGAACCGGGGGCGGGGCTGTTCGACCGGCGCTATTCGATCATCTGCCGCGATGCTGCCGCTCCGGTCGGCACCTTGTGGGTGATGAAGGGCGGGCCTGATGCTGCCGCGCCGGCGCGCTTTGCCGGGACTGGCGCTACTTGCGCTGGGTCGGCCGAACCTGCGGGCGATCTGCCTGGGCTTCCAGCGGCGCAGCGCCTGTCGTGTTCGCGCGAAGGCAGCATCCTGCGGACCAACCTGCTGATCGGCAATCGCGGCGGTCGCACCTATGCCGCCAGCGGGCTGGCCGTTTACAGCAAAGCTCTGGAACTGGGTATCGCCTCGCTCGCCAGTGACAAAGTGGTGCCCGGCACGGTTGAAATCCCGCTGACCAGCACGACCGATGCGCTCGCATTTGCGCGCCAACAGGCCGAAGCCATCGCCGCCGATCAGGCCTTGGCCGAAGCCTACCGGCGCAGCAATGCGGGCAATTTTGCCGAAGCAGCCGAATTTTTCGCGGTCTCGTCAGGTGCGCTGCTCGGCACGGGGGCCGCCGAAGCGCGGCTGAACGAGGCGCTACAGCAGTCCAATCTGGGCAATTTCGCCGAGGCCCGGCGGCTGTTTGTGGACAGCCGCGCAGCCAGTGCGACCAGCCCATTGCTCGCCCGCCTGCAACGCAATTACGAAGCGATGGACGCGCTCAATCGGCGCAAGGCCGACCGCGCGCTGGCGATTCTTGACACGCCGCTGGCGGTTGAGTTTGCTGATGACGACGCGATCCGCACGCTGAAAATCGGCCCTGCTCTGGCCGGACAGCTCGCGAGCGAAAGCGGGCGGATCACTGGCGAATACTCGCTCAGCCTGACCCCGCTGGAACGGGCGCGGCTGCTGGACGGTCAACATGCCTATCTCAAGGCGACCGCGCTGCGGCTGCTGGGCCGCGGCGCAGAAGGCGCGACCCTGCTGCGGTCGGCCGAAGCAGCGTTTGGCGAAGTGCGCGGCGGGCGCGTCGTTTCCGTCGCATGGCTGCGCGCGCAGGTGCTGAGCGAGCTGGCTGAAGTTTCCGAACGCGGCGGCCGCCTGTCCGAGGCTGAAGGGCTGCACAATCAAGGTATCGCCCTGCTGACTGCCGCCTATCCCGGGTCACCCGCGCTTGACAGTGCGCGCGCGCAGCTGGCCGGACTGTATGCCCGCAGCGGTCGGCAGGATGAGGCCTTGACCGTGTATCGCGGGATTGTCGCTGATGCCAAAGGCCGCGCGCTGCCGTCGCTGCGCGGTCTGATTGGGCCCTATTTTGCGCTGCTGGTCGATGGCGCGGGCCAGAGTGGTAACCACACCGCCGCTGCCGCCGCCGACGTGTTCAGCGCCAGTCAGTTGCTCAGCCGCCCCGGCCTTGCGCAGACACAGGCGATTTTGGCGCGCGAACTTTCCGGCGGCAGTGATGAAGCGTCGCAGATGTTCCGCTCCGCCACCAATTTGGCGCGCGGGATCGAACAGTTGCGGATCGGGCTGCTCCAGCTTGAGGCGCAGCCTGAAGCCGCAACCCGCCAAGCCGGGCAGATTGCCCAGCGGCGCGCGCAGCTTGATCAATTGCAGCAGCAACAGGCCGAAGTGCTGCAAAAGCTGGCGACATTCCCGCGCTATCGTGCGGCAACCGGCGGGGCGATTGGGCTGGCCGAATTGCAGGCGATCCTTGGTGAGGGTGAGGCTTACATCAAGCTGGTGACGCTCGACCGGGATGCCTACGTGGTTTACGCGACGCGCGACGATGCGATCACGTGGCGCGCCGATGCCACGCCTGCGCAGTTGGAGAGCCTGGTTAGCCAAATCCGCGAAAGCATCGCGGTGGTCGAAGGCGGGCAAGTGCTGACTTATCCGTTCGATATTGCGCGCGCGCGCGAGCTTTACGTTCGCCTGTTCGCGCCAGTGGCCGACCGCTTGCCGCAAGTCCGGCATATCGTGTTTGAGCCCGATGGCGCATTGTTGAAACTGCCGATCAACCTGTTGGTGACCGATGATGCCAGCGTGGCGGCCTATCAACAGCGCCAGCAGCAGCCTGGCGCAGATGAATATGATTTCCGCGGCGCTGCATGGCTGGGACGCACGGCGCAGATCAGCACTTCGGTTGCGGCAGGCGCGTTTCGCGATGTGCGCGCGGCGCGGCCTTCAGACGGGACGCGCGCTTATCTTGGGCTGGGTGAAAATGCGCCGATTGGCAATGGGCCGGCCGGCACCGCGCGCACCCGCTCCGCCATCGAAGCAGGCGACACGTGCCAATGGTCGCCGAATATCTGGGCCAATCCGATCAAGGCGGACGAACTGCGTGCCGCAGCCAGGCAGCTTGGCGGCGGGGCGCGGGTACTGACCGGGCAAGATTTTACCGACAGCGCGGTTATGGCTTTGAGCGACCTCAGCGAATACCGCATTTTGCATTTTGCGACCCACGGTCTGGTAACCGCGCCCCGGCCCGAATGTCCGCCGCGCCCCGCGTTGCTCACCAGCTTTGGTGCAGACGCCGGATCATCAGGGGGGTCAGACGGTTTATTAAGTTTCGCCGAGATTTTCGGCCTGCGGATTGATGCCGATCTGGTGATCCTGTCAGCTTGCGACACCGCAGGCAGCGCCACCATCGGTGCAACCCGCGAAGCAGGCGTGACTGGCGGCGGCGAGTTTGCGCTTGACGGGCTGGTGCGTGCGTTTGTCGGCGCGGGCGGGCGGACGGTGCTCGCGAGCCATTGGCCAGTGCCTGATGATTTTGATGCAACCGGCAGGCTTATCGGCGGGCTATTCGCAGCCAATGGCACTGCGACTGCAAGCGCGCTGCAATCATCGCAACGCGCGCTGATGGACGACGCGCAAACCTCACATCCGTTTTATTGGTCGGCGTTTGCCGTGGTGGGTGACGGCGCAGCGCGCCTGACCCGCTGATCGCTGGCGCAAGAGCTTCGCCCGCGATGAACCCGCCGCCAAACCGCACCCCATCACGGCTTGGCTGGATCGCGCGCGGGTGGCGCAATGTGCGCGAAGCGGGCGGGGTGCAACTGATCGCCACCGTGGTGGTGCTGTGCGCCGCACTGTTCATTGCGCGGTTCAGCTGGGTGCTGCCCGATGGCCGGGTTCCGACCCCGCTGACCGGGGAGGCAGAACGCGCGCTGTATGATCTGCGCGCCTATTACGCCGCCGATCTGGTTGAACAGGACAATCGCATCGTGTTGGTGGTCTACACCGATCAGACCTTGATCAAAGCCCGCAAACGATCCCCGCTGGATCGCGGCCTGCTGGCCCGCACGCTGACCACGCTGGACACCATGGGCGCCAAGGCAATCGGGATCGATATCCTGTTTGATCAACCGCAAGACGAAGACGCCGATCTGCTCGCCGCCTTGCGCGCGATGCGGACCCCGGTGGCGGTGGCCTACGCCAATGTCGCCACCAATCGCGACGATGTGGTTTACGAACAACAGCAATATCTCGGCGAATTTATGGCGCAACTGCAAGGCAGCAAGGCGCGGCCTGCCAGCATCCGGCTGGACAACACCTTCGGCGCGACCCGGGTATGGCCGGGGATCGTGCCGGGCCTGCCGCCGCTGCTTGGCCGGGCGATGTTGCAGGATGCGGGCACGCCAGCCCCGCGGTTTGCCGGGTATCATGGCGCGCTGGATTACCGGCGGCCCAAATTCGTCGATGCGCCGCTGTTCGCCGCGCTCCAGATTGATCTGCTGGCCAATCCCGACCCCGAGGTATTGCCATTTCTGGCCGAACAGATTGCCGGCAAATATGTGCTGATCGGCGGCGATATCGTCGATTATGACCGGGTCGAAACGACTTTCACCTCGATCAACGGCGAATTGCCGCCGGGCCTTGCGGTGCATGGCGAGATTATTGCGCAAATGCTCGATAACCGGCTGCTCACTCCGACCCCGGCGTGGCTGCTCTGGACGATGGCGGCGCTGGTGGTGCTGAGCGCCGCGCTGACCGCGCTGCTCGAATGGCCTGCGCGCCGGGTTGCCCCGCTGGTGGCGGCGCTGTTCGCGGGTTTTATCGGTATCCCGGTGCTGCTGCAATTGCGCGATGTCGACACCTATGGCCTGCCTGCGGTCGGCTGGCTGGTGGGATGGATCATAGCCTTCGCCGCCGTCACCACCACCGCGCGGGCAGCGGGCGCTGTGCAGCGCAATTTTGCCGCCAGCGCGCTGGGTAAATATATCCCGCGCGATATTGCCCAAGCGATCATCGACCGGCCCGAACTGCTGTCTCTGGGCGGAGAAAAGCGCACGATTTTCGTGCTATTCAGCGATCTTGAGGGCTTTACCAAGATGAGCCACGCGATTGCGCCAGAGATGGTCGCAAAGCTGCTCAACCGCTATCTTGATCTGTTGAGCGACGTGGTGCTTGACCATGGCGGCGTGATCGACAAGTTCGTGGGCGATGCCGTGGTGGCGTTCTGGGGCGCGCCGCTGGCCCGGCCCGATGATGGAGAGCGCGCGGCCCGTGCGGGTTATGCCATCTGGCAGGCGGGCGAAGCGTTCCGGCGCGAAGTGGCGATGATGGACGCCGGCCTGCCGCTGATCGGCAAGACCCGCGTGGGCCTGCATTACGGCGAGGCGGTGATCGGCAATTTTGGCGGGGCGACCCGCATTCAATACACCGCGCTGGGCGATTCGATGAACACTGCCGCCCGGCTTGAAGCGGCCAACAAGGCGCTGGATTCGGCGGTGATGGCGAGCCGCGAATTCGCCGAGGCATCGGGTCTCGGCTGGTGGCGCGCGATGGGCCGGGTGCAATTGCGCGGACGCGCCCGCCCGGTCGATCTGTTTGAACCTGCGCCCGCTTTCTCGGACGATGACCGGGCACATTTGGCGCAAGCGAGCGCGCTGGCCGTGCGCAACCTGCCCGGCGACCGGGCAAGCGCGTTGGCGCTGGCGCTGGCCGTCGCGGCGCGCCACCCGGATGACTCAGCGCTAGGCAATCTTGCCCGGCGGATGCAAGCTATGGACGAAGGAGGAACCTATGTTCTCGGATAGTTTCAAGATACGCATGGCGGCACTGGCGCTGGTCGGCGCGGCGCTGGCCCTGCCGGTGGCAGCTATGGCGGGGGTGGTGGTCAAATCGACTGGACCATCTGCGACCAGATACCCGATTGGCACCAAGCTGGATGACAGCGCCTCGATCAGCCTGAAGCCGGGCGATGTGATAACCGTGCTCACCGCCGAAGGCACCCGTGTGATCAAAGGCGCTGGCACCTTTCGCGTTGGCGACCGGCCGCAAGTGGCATCAGACCGGTTCGCCTCGCTCACCCGCAAACGCGCCGCGACCCGTGTGCGCACGGGCGCGGTGCGGGGGCCCGAAGATGAAGCGGTGACCAACCCGAGCCTGTGGTATGTCGATGTCACCCGATCAGGCACGATCTGCCTGTATGATCTGGCGACCGTGCGGTTGTGGCGTCCGGGCACCGCGGGCACATCGACCTACCGGATCGGTGCTGATGGCACGGCGGATGCGCAAGCCGAAGTCACGTTTGACGACACCGTCACCGTGGCCGCGCTTGACCCGGCTCGCCTCCCGATCACCGAAGGCGGGGTTTATACGATCACTGGCCCCGACGGGTTGACCGCCGCACGGATCGGTTTCGTGCTGTTGGCGGACGATTACGACCAGCCTGAAGCCTTGGCCGAAGCGCTGATCGCCAAAGGCTGCACTGTGCAGATCGAAGCGCTCGCGACCACGCTTGAAGCTTCGGCAGAAGCCGCCGGGGGTTGATCCGCGCCAGTCCGGCTGATTGCTTGTTGCATCGCGGCGCTAAGCTTGTGACAAGGGTGCAGGGCCGGTTTGCGGGGTGGTCAGCATACGACACGGGTTTTTCTGACGCAGCGCTACAATCGCCAATACGGGCGGCTTGCTAGACTGCACTTGCGCCGCTGAGATTGGCGGCGAGACATCTCGGGGGGGATGGCATGACGCGAGTTTGGGCGAACTGGACCTTGGGCCTGATACGCAGGCCGCAGACCGTTCGCGTGCTCGCCGTGATCAGCCTCGCCGCGCTCTATCCCGCATCCGGTGCAATCGGTAACCCGAGTTTTGAAGGCGTGGCAAGCTGCGCCGGATCTACCTGCCATGGCCGCGCCGAAGGCAATGGCGCGGTGGTGCGGCAAGATGAGATCGCGACCTGGCAGGAACCATCATCGCCCAGCGGTGCGCACAGCCGCGCCTACGCCGTGCTGGGCGGACGGCGCGGCCAACAGATCGCCGCCAGCCTTGGGTTCGGCAGCGCAACGCAGGCTCCGGCGTGCCTTGGCTGCCATTCGACCTACGCCCCGGCAGGTCAGCGCGGGGCAAGGTTCACGCTGACCGACGGGGTCGGGTGCGAAAGCTGCCACGGCGCGTCCGGGATCGGTGGTGGGGGCAGCAGCTGGCTGGCCGAACATTACGCCCTGCCTGCCACCCATGCTTCAAACATCGCGGCAGGACTGATCCCGCTCGACAATCCCAAAGCGCGGGCGAACGTCTGCCTTGATTGCCATTACGGATCATCCAAGCCCGGCCAGTTCGTTACCCACGCAATGATGGCAGCGGGCCATCCGCGCATCTCGTTTGAACTCGACCTGTTCAGCGCCTTGCAGCAGCATCACAATATCGATGGGGACTACGCGGCGCGTAAAGGCACACCCAATGCGGTGCGGTTTTGGGCGGTGGGACAGGCCGAGGCTGTGCGGCGCTCCGCCAGCCTGTTTGCCCAGCCCAAATTTGCGATGGAAGGCGCGTTTCCGCAGTTCACGTTTTACGACTGCCATTCGTGCCACCGGACAATCACCGATGGGCCGCAACGCAAGCTGACGTTTGAAAACAACCCTGCCCGCCCAATCCCGTTCGGCAACCCGCCGTTCAATGACGAGAACATCATCATGCTGTCAGCCGTGGCAGGCGCATTGATGCCGGGCGAGGCGGCAGTATTTCAAACCGCCAGCCGCGATTTTCACCGCGCGATGGGGCAAGGCCCGGATCAGGCACGCGCCGCCGCGCAGGCGCTGAGCGCACGGGCAAGCGGGTTGGCCGATGCGTTGTCAAGCCGCGCCTATGCCAATGCCGATGCATTCCGGGTGATCGCAATCATCGCGGGCGAGGCGACCACCCCGCGTTTCACCGACTATGCCGGATCGGTGCAGGCGGTGATGGCAGTGGATACGCTGCTCAATGCGCTGGTCAGCGAAGGTCGGGTGACCACCGGCGCAGCGGCGGGCATTCGCGCCGACATTGCGCGCGCTTACAACGCGGTTGACGAGCCCAATGCCTACCGCCCAGCCGATTTCCGCACCGCGCTGACATCGGCGGCCGGTGCGATTGGCAGGTTGCAATAGCCATGCACAGGGGGGCGACAATCTGGCTGGTGGCAGGCGCGCTGCTGCTTTGCGCCTGTGGGAGCGGGAATAGCCCGCTCAGCAATGGCGGCGGGGGCGGCGCGACCGGTGTAAGCCCGCCGCAGCCGCCGCCGCCGCCGCCTGCCGGGCAGGTCTACAGCGTCCCGCCTGCTGAAAGCCTGTCGAGCGCCGAGGTCGGGACGATCATCGCGCAGGCAGCGGCTGAGGCGCGCGCACGCAATGTCGCTGCGACCATCGCCGTGACCGACCGGGTTGGCAATGTGCTGGGTGTGTTCGCCATGCCGGGTGCGCGCGCGAGCGCGGTCATCTCCAATGCGCCAGGCGGCCCCAATCTCGATGCGCAGGGCCTCACGATCCCTAGCTCCGCTGCCGCCATCGCCAAAGCGATCACCGGAGCGTATCTGTCGAGCGGCGGTAGCGCCTTTTCCAGCCGCACGGCGAGCATGATCGTGCAGGAACATTTCCCGCCTGCACCCACCACCGCCGGGCTCGAAAGCGGGCCGCTGTTCGGGGTGCAATTCAGCCAGTTGCCGTGCAGCGATCTGGCCGCGCGCGCCAGCGACGGTTTGATCGGGCCAAAACGTTCTCCGCTTGGCCTGTCGGCAGACGCGGGCGGGTTCCCGCTGTATAAAAACGGCGTCGTGGTTGGCGGGGTGGGGGTCATCGCTGACGGGGTTTACGGCTTTGATGCCAACGTGCTCGACCGTGATGTGGATGTCGACGAGGCAGCGGCGCTGGCCGGGACGGTGGGGCTTGAAGCCCCGGTCAGCATCCGCGCTGATCGTATCACCGCTGACGGCACATCGCTGCGTTATACGGATATCGAATATACGCAGATCGGCGCTGTGGCAGGGGCGAGTTTCGCAGGCACGGCGGGCGCGTTGGTGCCGGTCACGGGATATTACACCGGGGCGGGGCTGCTGGCGGGCAGCGCTTACGGCACCGAAGCATCGGGAGTGCGCGCATCGACCCCGGCGGAATTTGCCAACCGCGATGCGTTTGTGCTGAGCAATGGCGCGGGTGCCAACCGCTTCCCCGTGCGCGGCGGCACGGACGCTGGCGATGTCTCAGCGCCGATCACCGCCGCCGAAGCGCGGGTGATCCTCGAAGAAGCGTTCGCCGTGATGAGCCGCGCGCGGGCGCAGATCCGCCAACCGCTTGACAGCCGGGCGCAGGTGACGATCAGTCTGGTCGATACAAGGGGCCGGGTGCTGGGCATTGTCCGGTCGCCCGATGCGCCAATTTTTGGCATTGATGTGAGCCTGCAAAAGGCACGCACCGCCAATTTTTTCTCGGGCGCGTCTGCGGCCAATGAATTGCTGGCGGCGGGCGGTGAAGTGCCGCAGTTTGTCGCGCGCACCCGCACATTTCTGGGCGATCCGGGCGCGCTGACCGGGGGCTTTGCCTTCTCTGACCGCGCGGGCGGCAACCTGTCACGGCCCTATTTCCCTGATGGTGAGGTGGGCCAGCCCAACGGCCCGCTATCGCGCCCGATTGCGCAGTTCAACCCGTTTTCGACCGGGCTGCAATCTGCGCTGATTATCGGCAATCTGGCGGAGCATCTTGGCTTTGTTACCGGCGCAAGCGGCACAGACACCCCGCGCAACTGCACCGGCCTGCCGCAAATCACTGCGGGCGCAACCCGGCTGGACAATGGTATCCAGATTTTCCCCGGATCAGTGCCGATTTACCGCAATGGCGCGCGAATTGGCGGGCTTGGCGTGTCGGGCGACGGGATCGATCAGGACGACATGATCAGCTTCCTGGGCCTCAACAATGCGGGCGAGCGCGCCGGGGGCTTTGGCAATGCACCCAGCGCCATCCGCGCGGATCGGATCGTGGTGCAGGTCGGCAATCGGCAGGTGCGGCTGCGCTATGTCAATTGCCCGTTCGCGCCGCTGCTTGATACCGCGGCGCAAAACGTGTGTGCGGGGCTGTAGTGGCAAGCTGGCTGGCCATCCCCGCCGCGCTGATGGTGCAGGCCGCGCCGCCGCCGCCCGAAACCTCGGCACCGCCCGCGCCAGAAACTTTGCCGCCGCCAGCCGAATGGGAGCAGGACATCCCCCCGGTTGATCCCGCCATCATCGATGGGCGCGAGCGGCCGGGCTATATTGCGCCGCTGCCTGACCGGATCGAACAGTCCAACCAAGGTGCCGTTCGCGCCCCGCCGCCGCAAGCCTTTCCGGCCGATCAGGTGCCGATTCCTGATCGTTGGCGGCTGATTGAAACCTTGGGGCTGGTGACGGAAAAGCTGACCGATCCCTACAATCAGAACACTTACAAAGGCGACCGGCCGATCAACCGCGCAAAAGTGCCGTGGTTGCCGATTACCGGCGATGATTGGTTCTTTGTCGCCAATCTGATTTCGGACTCTGTGTATGAACCGCGCACCTTCCCGATCCCGGTGGGCGTGCAGACCACTGAAGACCCGGATCGCAATGATGTGTTCGGGAATGATTTCAGCCAGGTGTTCAGCCAGACCTTCATCGCCGGGTTTGCGCTCCTCAAAGGCTCGACCACTTTCGCCCCGCCCACGATCGAATACCGCGTCACGCTGGCTTACAACGTCAATTACGTCGATGTGCCCGAACGCCGGGTGCTGTTTGTCGAACCATCGCGCGATAGCGAACGGCTCGACCATTTCCTTGGGGTGCAGGAAGCCTTCGTCGATTATCACCTCAGCCAGTTCGATACTGACCGGTTCGATTTCATCTCAATCCGCGCCGGGATCCAGCCGTTCCAGTCGGATTTTCGCGGGTTCCTGTTCAACGATCAGCAATTGGGTGTGCGCCTGTTCGGGTCGCGCGACAATAACCGCTTTCAGTTCAATCTGGGCGCGTTCTGGCGGCTGGAGAAAGATACCAACAGCGGCCTGAATTCCGTGGTGCAATCCCCGCGCGATGATTTCGTGTTCGTCGCCAATGCGTACCGGCAGGATTTCCTGATCCCGGCGCTGACCAGCCAGTTCACTGTGGTCTACAACCGCAACCGCGAGGCTGATGATATCGAGATTGACGATAACGGCTTTCCGGTGCGCCCGGCGCTGCTCGGCACGTTGCGGGGGCGGGAATATGATGCCGTCTATCTGGGTTACAACGTCGATGGCAGGGTGGGCCGCATCAACCTGACCGGCAGTTTCTATTGGGCGCTGGGGGAGGATCGCAACAGCTTTTTCACCGACCGGCCTGCCAATATCAACGCGCAGTTCGCAGCCGCAGAGGCCAGCTATGATCGCGATTGGATGCGGTTCCGCCTGTCGGCCGCCTATGCCAGCGGGGATAGCGATCCGTTTGACGACACCGAAGGCGGGTTCGATGCGATCTTTGAAAATCCGATCTTTGCAGGGGCCGATACGTCTTACTGGATCCGGCAGACGATCCCGTTTGCAGGCGGGGGCCGCGCGGTTGCAGTCAATGGTCGCAACGGCCTGCTTAACTCGCTGCGCAGTTCGAAAGAACAGGGCCAGTCCAATTTCAACAATCCCGGCCTGATGCTTGTCGGGGCGGGGGCGGATTTCGATCTCACCCCGCAGTTCCGCTTAACGGCCAACGCCAACCACCTGTGGTTTGAAAACACCGCGACGCTGCAAGTGCTGCGGAACGAAGGGTCGATCCCGCGCGACATCGGGTTTGATCTGTCCGCCGCCGCGATCTGGCGGCCCAAAGCCAATCAGAACCTCGTGTTCCGCCTGTCTGCTGCCGTGCTGCTGGCGGGTGACGGGTTTCAGGACTTGTTCGACAATCTGGGCGGGGAACAGCGGTTCTACTCAATCCTCGCCAATGTGGTGCTGACCTACTGATGGATAGGATCGCCCAACCCTTCATTTCACGGTGTTTCATCCGAAATCTGGCGTTGCTGCTGGCGGCGATGATGTTTGCCGTTGTGATGTTCGCAGGCGACACCCACGCGGCGGACAAGGAAAAGCCGGTCAAGCGCGATTACAGCGCGGTCTTTGCTCCGCCCGCGCCGCAGCGGCAATCGGTGGCTGAAATGGCGGCGAAGTCCGATGGCTGCACCACCTGCCACGCCAAATCCGATGCGCCGACCATGCACCTGTCGCCTGCGGTGCGAGTGGGCTGCACCGATTGCCACGGCGGCAATGCCGGGGTGCGCGGCAATTCCGAGCTGTCGCATGACCACCCCGATTACGTCGCCGCGCGCGACACGGCGCATGTGCTGCCCAAATATCCCGGCAGCTGGCATTTCCCGTCATCGGCCAATCCCAAACGGTCTTACACACTGCTCAATCGGGAATCGTCCGAATTTGTGAAGTTCGTCAACCCGTCAGATTACCGCGTGGCCCGCGATGCCTGCGGGGCGTGCCACATTGCGGCGATTGAGGTGGCCGAACGGTCGATTATGGCCACCGGCGCGATGCTGTGGGGCGGGGCGAGTTACAATAACGGGATTCTGCCGTTCAAGAATTACCTGCTGGGCGAAGCCTATACCCGCGAAGGCCTGCCCGCCAAGATCACGTCACCCGGCGCCGGGCCGGGGGGCGCATTGTCGGAAGATCAGATCGCGCGCGGGGTGATTGCCGAGCTGTATCCGCTGCCGACCTGGCACGTGATCCCGCCGGGCGATGTGTTCCGGGTGTTTGAACGCGGCGGGCGCACGATCAACTCGCAGTTCCCTGAAATCGGCCTGCCCAATCCGTCAGGCGCGATCCAGCGGCTGGAAGAGCCGGGGCGGCCTGATCTGAAACAATCCAATCGCGGGCCCGGCACCGGTTTGCGGGTGGCGATCCCGGCGCTCAATATCCACAAGACCCGGCTGAACGATCCCTTCACCTGGTTCATGGGGACGAACGACCAGCCGGGCGATTATCGCCATTCGGGCTGCGCGAGCTGCCATGTGGTCTATGCCAACGACCGCGAACCGCGCCATTCGCTGATTTACGCACAATATGGCCGCGATGGGCAGACGATCACCGCCGATCCGACGATTGCAGGCAAGATCGAACACGCGGCGGGTTATGATGAAAAGCAGAGTGGCCACGGCGCGGTTAAGCAGCCGGGGCATGACGATCATACGGACGACGGTGCGGGCCCTGCGCTCAAGCAGCGCAGCGATAGCGCAGAGAAACGCGCTGACGACGGGCTGACGGTCGGCGGGCAGCTCAAGGAAATAGGCCACCCGCTCCAGCACGTGTTCACCCGCGCCATTCCCACCAGCCAATGCATGAACTGCCACATGCACCAGCCCAATATCTTCCTCAATTCGTTCCTTGGCTACACCATGTGGGATTACGAATCCGATGCGCCCGCGATGTGGCCGAAGGAGCAGAAATACCCCACCGCCGAAGAAGTGCGCGCAATCACTGACCGCAATCCCGAAGGCGCAGCGCCGAAAGGCAATTGGGGCGATGTCGAATTTCTGCGCAACGTCTATGATTTGAACCCGACCCTGAAAGACACGCAGTTTGCCGATTATCACGGCCACGGCTGGAATTTCCGCGCGATTTTCAAACGGGATCGCGAAGGCAATTTGCTCGACGCCGAAGGTGCGATCGTCGATCCTGATGATCCGGAGAAATGGCGCAAGCAGGGTGAGGGCAAATTTGTCGAACCCGGCACCAATCCGGGCAAGACAGTGCACCTGATGGACATCCACGCCGAAATCGGGATGCAGTGTGCGGATTGCCATTTCGAACAGGACAGCCACGGTAACGGGTTGATTTACGGCGAGGTCGCCAATGCGATTGAGATTTCCTGCAAGGATTGCCACGGGACGCCCGATGCCTTGCCAACGCTGCGCACCAGCGGCCCGGCTGCGCCGCCCGAGGGCCACAATCTTGCCCTGCTGCGCAATCCCGATGGCCAGCGCCGGTTTGAATGGATGGAGGGTGCCGACGGGCGGCAAAAGCTGATCCAGCGATCAATCGTTGATCCCAGCCTTGAATGGGAAATGAGCCTGGTTAAGGACTCGGTCGATCCCGCCACCCCGGTGTTCAATGCCAAGGCCGCGCGCGCGAAACTGGTCAGCCGCTATGGCGCGGAAACCGGCAATTTTGAATTTGGCACCGGCATCGCGGCGGATGACCGCGCGCACCGTGATCCCGAAATGGCGTGTTTCACCTGCCACCTATCGTGGACCACCAGCTGCGGCGGGTGCCACTTGCCGATAGAGGCCAACTGGAAGACCACAACGCACCGTTACGAAGGCGGCGAGACGCGCAATTTTGCGACTTATAACCCGCAGGTCGCACGCGACGATATGTTCCAGCTGGGCAAAAGCCAGACCACCAAAGGCAATCAGGTCGCCCCAGTGCGATCATCATCAGCGCTGATCTTGTCATCGACCAACATCAACCGCGAACGCATTTACGTGCAGCAACCGCCGATCAGTTCCATCGGGTTTTCCAGCCAAGCCTTCGCGCCGCATTTCCCGCATACCGTCCGCAAGACCGAGACCAAAACCTGCACCGATTGCCACCTGTCGGACAAGGATGATAACAATGCGATCATGGCGCAGTTGCTGCTGCTTGGCACCAATTACGTCAATTTCGTCGGGCTGAATGCGTGGACTGGGCTTGAGGGCGGGTTTCAGGCCACCCGCGTGACCGAATATGACGAGCCGCAAACGGTGATCGGTTCCTACCTCCACCGCTATGCCTATCCCGATTACTGGGGCCTGCATGTCAACCAGAACGGGCGCGAGCTGAAAAACTGGGTGCGCGGCAAGACCTTTGACGACAAGCTGAGCGGCGAAACCCACCCGGTTGAGGAATTCGCCAATATCCACGAAGGCACCGGCGGCCGGGTCGGGTGCCTGCAACTGCGCGGCGAATACATGTTTGTCGCCGGGGGCAAGGACGGCTTTACCGCCTATGACGTGGCGTCGATCGCCAACAAGGGCACATCGGAACGCATCCTCAAGGGGCCGTTTTCCCCGCTGGGCCATGATACGCAGGTGAAGTCCACCAACGCCACCTGCATGGCGATTGCCACTACTCAACCGATTGCCCCCACCCGCAACACCGAAGCGATGCGCGCGGCCAATCAGGAACAGGCGTTCCTGCCGATCTATAATTATGCGGTGGTTACCGATGCCGCCGAAGGCCTGATCATGGTCAACATCAACACGTTGGCCGATGGGGAGTTTCGCAACAACAAGCTGGCCCGCGCCAATCTGGCTGGCGGAGCAACCGCGTGGAACCCCGGCGGGGTGCTCAACGGCGCGCGGCACATCACGCTAGCGGGCGAGGTCGCCTATATCACCGCCGACCGCGGCCTGGTGGTGGTCGATCTGGCCGATCCGCTCGCGCCCAAACTCGCCGCAGTGCGCGCGTTGCGCGATGCGCGGGCGAGCGCGGCGCAGTTCCGGTATCTGTGGGTGACCGACGCTGATGGGGTGAAGCTGTTCGATGTCACCAGTTTGCGCAATCCGGTCGCCGTGCCTGAGGCAAGCGTGCCGCTGGCCGATGCCCGCCGCATCTATGTGGCGCGCACCTACGCCTATGTGGCGGCCAAGGGCGAAGGGCTGGTGATCCTCGACGTGAAGAACCCGCGCAGCCCCAGCGTGTTCCAGAAAGTGACATTGGGGGGCACGTTGAACGATGCCGAAGATGTGATCGTGGCCAGCACCAACGCATCGCTGTTCGCTTATGTGGCGGACGGGCGCAACGGAATGAAGGTGCTGCAACTCACCAGCCCGGATAGTCAGCGCAATTTTTACGGTTTTTCACCAGCGCCGGTGCCTGAGATGATCGCTTGGGCCAAGACCCCTTCGCCTGCGATTGCGCTGTCCAAAGGCATCGACCGTGACCGCGCGGTGGACGAAACCGGCGGGCAGATGGCGGTGTTCGGGCGCCTCGGCTCGCGCCCCTTCACCCGGCCCGAAATGGAACGCCTGTTCATGACCCGGAGCGGCGTGCCGTGGAAGGTGACCGATGAAGTCGACATGAACCGCTGGGTGGGGATTGCCCCGCTGGGACGCCAACGGGCGGATATTCGCAAATAGCTCTGGATGACGGACACCAAAAAAGACGGTACCAGACCGAGATTGAAATGACCGCGCGTCCGCCGCGTCAGGTACCGCAATTAAGGATTGAAGATCAATGAAGCTCGGAAGATTGAATCACATCGGGGTCGCCACGCCCTCGATTGCGGACTCGATTGCGTTCTACCGCGACGTGATGGGCGCGACCAAAATCCACGAAGCCTTCGACCTGCCCGAACAGGGCGTGACGGTCTGCTTTGTCGATACTCCGGCTGCAGACGGCGCGATGAACGGGACGCAGATTGAGCTGATCGAGCCGCTTGGCGAAAACAGCACGTTGGCGGGGTTCATCGCCAAAAACCCTTTCGGCGGGCAGCACCATCTGTGCTTTGAAGTGCCTGATATTGCAGAGGCACGCACTGCGTTTGAGGCGCTGGGTAAGCGCATCCTTGGCCCCACCCGCATCGGCGCGCACGGCACCCCTATCTTTTTCGTCCATCCCAAGGACATGGGCGGTATGCTTACCGAAATCATGGAGACCCCGCGCGAAGATGCGCATTGGTCGAATTGACGCAATCTACCGGAGAGAAAAATGCCCTACGAAACCATCCGCGTAACCCGCGACGGCCCGCTGCTCACCATCACCCTCAACCGGCCAGAACGGCTCAATGCCATGCCGCCCAAGATGGCGGACGAATTGGGGCAGGCGTTCTATGACCTCGGCGATGCGCGCGCGGTGCTTATCACGGGCGAAGGCAAGGGCTTCTGTTCGGGCGCGGACCTTTCTGCGCGCGGCGATGGGAGCGCGTTGGGCGGCAAGGGCGGCAGCCACGAGGCGCTGATCAACCATTACAACCCGGCGGTCAGCCAACTGATCCGTGCGCAGGTTCCGGTGATCTGCGCGGTCAACGGCCCGGCGGCAGGCGTCGGGTGCAGCCTCGCGCTGGCAGCGGATTTCACCATCGCCGCCAAAAGCGCATATTTCCTGCAAGCCTTCGTCAATATCGGCCTGGTGCCGGATGGCGGATCGACCTGGCTGCTGGCCCGCGCGATCGGCCGCGCGCGCGCCACGCGAATGATGATGCTGGGCGAAAAAATTTCGGGCGAGCAGGCCGAAGCATGGGGCCTGATCTACAAATGCGTCGATGATGCTGACCTGATGGACGAAGCCCGCGCGCTGGCGACCAAGCTGGCGAACGGCCCGACCGTCGCCTATGCCCAGATGAAGCGCAATCTTGCCACTGCGCTCGACACCAATCTGCAAATGGTGCTCCTGGCCGAAGCCGAAGCCCAGCGCGTTGCGGGTGCAACAGCCGACGCGATGGAGGGCGGGATGTCGTTTCTGCAAAAGCGCAAGCCTGCGTTCAAGGGAGCGTAGCCACTCACCCCATTGGCGCGCGCAGCCAAGGCGGGATGTTGCGAGAGGCAACCGCCTCAAATTCGCGTCAAGCCTGACTAGCCGCGGGCCACATTCTCCAGCAGTTCCGCTGTAACAGGATAGCCCGCATCGGTCAGGATCGTCAGCCACGGCTGCCCATCCTGCTCCACCACCCGCGGCATGATTGTGCGCACCGGGATCGCTTCGGCCTGCGCGCGGGCTTCTTCAAAGCTGGCGAACAGCGCAAGCCGTTCCAGATTGCGACGGGTGGGAAAGATCAGCTTGATCTCACCGCGCTCCGCAGCGGCAAGCGCGCCTTGCGCCGAAACCCAGAACAATCGCGTGTTTTCGGCATGGTCAATCGACACCTCAACCGCGCCGGTGCCAAGGTCGGCGAGGTAAAAGCGGGTGTCATAGACCCGCGAGATATTCTCGTTTTTGGGAAACCAGCGCGCAAATGGGGTGATCTGGGCCAAGTCGAGTGTCCAGCCAAAGGCGTCTAGCACGGGGGCGAGCGCGCTCGTTTCGGTCAGCATCGCGCGCGCGGCGGCGGCGCGGTTCGCGTCGATATTGCCCGCAAGTCCCAGCGCGAGCCCGGTTTCCTCCAGCGTTTCGCGGATCGCGGCAATCTGATGGGCGGCTTCGTCGGCAGTCATTGCGCCGTCAGACCGGGCGGCCACATCCTCGCCCAAGGCAAAGTCTGCCGGGTCGACCCGGCCACCGGGAAACACCGCCATCCCGCCTGCAAACGACATGTTGCGTGAACGCACGGTCATCAAAATTTCTGGCGCGCCGTGTTTGGGGCAGTTGCGCAAGATGATGATGGTGGCGGCGGGAATACCTTGGGGGGTGGAATCGGTGTTCATCATGGCAAAGGATGGCCTTCCGGCAAGCACTTGCCAAGCGGCAACGCGCGTGACTGCCGGTTTGGTGAGGCTGTGTCGGGATGTTTTACAACTGGCCCAGCCTGAGGGGAGTGGCGCGCACAAAAAACCAAGCAATTCCGCCGCTTTTCAATTTTGGCACGCACTGTGCGTAACAAGATGCGTTCCCAATGGTCTTCAAATTGAGACGCGATCTTTCCTGGTCTCCCGGTCGCGCCTCCCCGAAAAATTAAATAGCGCCCCGCACTGGTCCTGCGGGGCGCTATTTTGTTTGGGTCACTCAAAGCGAAATCCCGCTTGCGCCGATCTCGGCCGCAGGAGCGAGGATTTCGCACGCCAGAGGGCGCGTGCGGATAATCAGACAGCTTTGGCTACGGCGCTTTCGTCCATCAGCTGCTGCAATTCGCCCGCTTCGAACATTTCCATCATAATGTCGCTACCACCGACAAATTCGCCTTTAACGTAAAGCTGCGGGATCGTTGGCCAATCCGAGAAGTTCTTGATCCCAGAGCGAATTTCCATATCCTGCAAAACGTCGACGCTTTCATAGGCGACGCCGCAATGATCGAGGATGGCGATGGCTTTGCTCGAAAAACCGCACTGCGGGAACAGCGGTGTGCCTTTCATAAACAGCACGACATCATTGCTGGAAACCAGATCGGTAAGGCGGGTGTTAACATCGGTCATGGTGCAGAGCAGCCTCTGATACGAGTGGAAAGTGGTCGGCGCTTATTTGGGGGCCACGGTGGTGACTTGCAAGGCGTGCAATTCTCCGCCCATCCGTCCGCCGAACGCGGCATAGACCAGCTTGTGCTGCGCCACGCGGTTCAGCCCGGCGAATTGCGCTGCGGTGACGGTTGCGGCCCAATGGTCATTATCGCCTGCCAGATCGCGCAGTTCTATGGTTGCACCGGGCAGCGCGGTAAGGATCGCGTCTTCAATCGCAGCGGCAGTCATCGGCATAGCGGGGCCTTCCAGGAACGGCGGGTCACGCGCTGCCAAGCAGTTGGCGGCGGGCTTCGATGGTCATTTCATCCAGCTTTGCGCGAATGTCAGCTTCGGAAACGTCGGCGCTTCCAGCGGTCAGATCGCCAAGCAGTTTGCGGATCACGTCTTCGTCGCCTGATTCCTCAAAATCGGCTTGCACCACCGCCTTGCTGTAGGCGTCAGTCTCTTCGGGCGTCAGCTTCATCAGCCCCGCCGCCCATTCGCCCAGCAAGCGGTTGCGGCGCGCGGCGATGCGGAAAGCAGTCTCGCTATCGAGCGCGAATCTGGCTTCCTCAGCGCGTTCGCGATCCTTGAAATCGGTCATATCAGTGTTCCTTGGGAGACGATCCGGAGTGGGGAATAGAGCGGGCGGGGCGCTGCTTCAACCCGCAACCCGCGTGGGAGCCGCAACTATTCCATCGTTACAACCAGCTTGCCCACCGCTTCACGGTTTTCGAGCTTGGCGATGGCTTCGCCTGCGCGCGCCAGCGGGAAGGTTTCGCTGACCAGCGGATCGATCGTGCCCGCCTGCATCAGGTCGAACAGCTCATCGACCTGCGCCCGGAAGGCGACCGGTTCGCGCGCGGTAAATGCGCCCCAGAACACGCCGCAAATGTCACAGCTTTTCAGTAGGGTGAGATTGAGCGGCATCTTGGCAATGCCCGCCGGGAAACCGACCACCAGAAACCGGCCTTCCCACGCGATGGCGCGCAGCGCGGGTTCGGAATATTGCCCGCCAACAATATCATAGACGATATTCGCGCCGCCCGGCCCGCAGGCCGCCTTGAACGCTTCTGCCAAAGCCTTGGACGCATCCTTGTCCATATCGCCGCGCGGATAAATCACCACTGCGTCGGCTCCTGCGTTGCGGGCAACGTCGGCTTTGGCCTCGGACGAGACTGCGGCGACAACGCGCGCCCCGTATGCCTTGGCCAGTTCAACCGCTGACAGGCCAACACCGCCCGCCGCGCCAAGGATCAGCACGGTGTCGCCCGGTTTGATATGCCCGCGATCCTTCAATCCGTGGATGGTGGTGCCGTATGTCATCAGCAGGCTGGCCGCTTTTTCGAACGGCACCCCATCGGGGATCGCAAACATGCGCCCTGCGGGCACGGCGACTTGCTCTGCGAGACCGCCATTGCCGATGCCCGCCAACACCCGGTCGCCGACATTATAGCCTTCAACGCCGTCGCCGATTGCGGCGATCACCCCGGCAATTTCGCCGCCGGGCGCATAGGGGCGCGGCGGTTTGAACTGATACAGGTCGCGGATCATCAACGTATCGGGATAGTTGATCGCGCACGCCTTGACCGTGATCACCACCTCGCCCGCGCCGGGGGTGGGGGCATCAATGTCGTCAAGCGTCAGGGTTTCTGGCCCACCGACGGCGTGGCTGCGGATCGCTTTCATAAGGTCATGTTCCTTGGCTGCTGTTCAAACTGCGGTGCCGTGCATGAGCCAGTGCTGGCCGCCGGTGCGGGCCGTTTCAAATGCGCCAATCGCGTCGCCGCGCGCCATCGTCAGGCCGACTTCATCAAGCCCGTTCAGCAGGCAATCGCGGCGGAAGGGATCGAGCGTAAATGCAAACCGGTCCTGAAACGGAGTGGTGACCGTTTGCGTTTCGAGATCGACCGTGATCGGATCGCCCGCGCGTGCGACCTCCAACAATCGGTCAACCGCGGCTTGCGGCAACACCACCGGCAGGATCCCGTTCTTGACCGCATTGCCCGAAAAAATGTCCGAATAACTCGGCGCGATCACCACCCGAATGCCGAGATCGCCCAACGCCCAAGCGGCGTGTTCGCGGCTTGATCCGCAGCCGAAATTGTCGCCTGCGATCAGGATCGGCGCGCCGGCATAGGCGGGATCGTCAATCACATTGCCCGGTTCGGCCCGCAGCGTTTCAAACGCGCCTGCGCCCAGGCCGTCGCGGCTGATGGTCTTGAGCCATTTGGCTGGGATGATGATGTCAGTGTCAACATTCTTTAGGCCGAGCGGGATGGCGCGGCCCTCAACACAGGTCAGCGGTTGCATCGCGTGGTTCCTCAGTCGGCCCAAGTCGGCCTAATCTAATCGGTTTGCGGCGGCTCACCCGATGGGATCGGACCGGGTTGGGTCGGTTCATTCGGCTTGTTCTTGGTCGCGAACTTGCGGCCTGCATACAGCAACGCCGCTGCCACCGCCGCCGAGCCAATCGCTGCGGCACCGATGGCAGCCTTTTCACCGGAGGACATTTTCGGGCTGTTTTTCTTATCAGTCATGATCATCCAATGCGCTTTGCAAAGCCGCGTTTCAAGGGGTTGGTGTTACGTCAACGCGCGCACGTCGGTGAGCCGCCCGGTCACTGCGGCAGCAGCAGCCATTGCGGGCGAGACGAGATGGGTGCGGGCACCGGGCCCCTGACGGCCGACAAAGTTGCGATTGGACGTTGATGCGCAGCGTTCGCCCGGCGGCACCTTGTCGGGGTTCATCCCCAAACACGCCGAACAGCCCGGTTCGCGCCATTCAAATCCGGCATCGGTAAAGATGCGGTCGAGCCCTTCGGCTTCGGCCTGCGCTTTTACCAGACCCGATCCCGGCACCACGATGGCCCAACGCACGCTGTCGGCTTTGCGGCGACCTTTCAGCACCGCAGCGGCGGCGCGCAAATCTTCGATCCGGCTGTTGGTGCAGCTGCCGATAAACACGTTTTCGATGGCCACATCGGTCATCGCCGTGCCGGGGGTGAGGCCCATGTAATCCAAGCTTTTTTGCGCGGCGACCCGCTTGGATTCGTCGGCGAAATCAGCGGGTGATGGCACCCGTCCGCCAATCGCCACCACATCTTCGGGGCTGGTGCCCCACGTCACGCTTGGTTCGACCGCAGCGGCATCGATCACCACGCTTTTGGCAAACACCGCGCCGTCATCGGTGCGGAGCGTTCGCCAATAGGCCACCGCTGCGTCCCATGCCTCGCCCGCAGGTGCCATCGGGCGGCCTTTGAGATAGGCGAAGGTGGTGTCATCCGGCGCGATCAGGCCAGCGCGTGCGCCCGCTTCGATGCTCATGTTGCAGACCGTCAGGCGCTGCTCAATGCTCATACCTTCAAACACCGCGCCGCGATATTCGATCACGTGGCCGCTGCCGCCCGCCGCGCCAATCGCGCCGATAATGTGCATGATCAGATCCTTGGCGCTCACCCCCGGCCCGAGCGCGCCTTGCACCCGCACTTCCATCGATTGCGATTGCTGGAGCAGCAGCGTCTGCGTCGCCAGCACGTGTTCAACCTCGCTGGTGCCGATCCCGAATGCGAGCGCGCCCAGACCGCCGTGACACGCGGTGTGCGAATCGCCGCAGACGATGGTGGTGCCGGGCAGCGAGAACCCCTGTTCGGGGCCGACCACATGGACAATCCCCTGTTCTTTCGCGGTGGCGGGGATGTAGCGGATGCCGAACGCGGGCGCGTTCACGGCCAGTGCGGCGAGCTGCGCTGCGCTTTCAGGGTCAGCAATCGGCAGCACTGCACCATCGGGGGCGAGGCGCGCCGTGGTCGGCAAATTGTGATCGGGCACCGCCAGCGTCAGTTCTGGCCGCCGCACGCCGCGCCCCGCCACCCGCAGCGCCTCAAACGCCTGCGGACTGGTGACCTCGTGCACCAGATGCCGGTCGATATAGATCAGCGCCGTGCCATCATCGCGCATTTCGACCACATGCGCGTCCCAGATCTTTTCGTACAGGGTGCGGGGGCGGCTCGCCATGATTGCATGATCCGGTTCGGGTGAAGGGAGCCGTTCCTTTGGCGCGATTGCCAAGCTGTGGCAAGATTGCGACGTTTTCCCGGCAATCACGGGTGGAAATTGTCACATTCGTGCGCTACTTTATAGGCATGACAATCTTACCCCCTGCGTCCGCGTTTTTGCACCCGATCAAGGTGGAGGCGGCAGACATTGATTTCATGGGCCACGTCAACAACGCGCGCTACCTCAATTGGGTGCAGGATGCGGTGATGGCGCATTGGAACAATCTGGCCCCGGCAGAAGACGTGGCGACCAAGGCGTGGGTCGCGTTGAAGCACGAAATCACCTATCGCAAACCCGCGTTCCTTGAAGATGACGTGATCGCGCAAACCGTGCTCGAACGGTTCAACGGCGCGCGCGCGTTTTATTCGACCCTGATCAAACGCGGCGAAGAGGTGCTGGCCGAAGTGCAATCAAGCTGGTGCTGCATCGACGCCGAGACATTGCGCCCCGCGCGCATCGGCGAACACCTGCGCGAATTTTTCTTTCCTGCCGCCGC
>JBBRFG010000001.1:0-58534 GCA_038224685.1 Sphingomonadales bacterium | reverse complement strand
CGTGATGGTGGTGGTTGCCGCAAGGCTGATGATGCTGGCGGCGAGGAGATATTTAAGCTTCATGGCAGGAGCCCCTGGTAACGATTGGAGAGGAAAAACACTGTGCCGCTGCCCCTAGGCCCGGTTGCTTGCGGCAAAGCGACTGTTCTGTGACAGTTTGATGAAAGCACCTGCGCGATATCGCGATTCCGCCTGCAGCGTAGCGTCAGACACACAGAATCTTTGGCATAATTGCACCTTCTTTGGCCGGGTGTTGCATCCGCGCAACGGAATCGCCGCAATAATGCCGGTGAGTTTAGAACGCCGCGCGGCGCGGATCAGGCGAGATTGATCTCGCGCAGCCGCTGCATCAGGAAATCATGCGCGGTGATCGGTTCAGGCGGCGGAACGGCGGCATCGGCATCAACGCATTCGAGCAGCGGCGTGATGACGAAATCGGGCCGGTAATGCAGGAAGAACGGCATTGAATACCGCGCCCGCCGCGCCGCATCGCCGCGCGGATTGACCACGCGGTGGGTGGTCGAACGCAGCCGTCCGTTGGTCTGGCGCTGCAACATGTCGCCAACATTGATCACCAGCGCGCCCGGCGGCACCGCGACCGCGTGCCATTCGCCCGCAGCGGTTAGCAGTTCGAGCCCGGCTTCCTCCGCGCCCAGCAGCAGGGTGATGGTGTTGATATCCTCGTGCCCGGCCGCGCGAATCGCGCCTTCGGGTGCGCTGTCGCCCAGCGGCGGGTAATGCAGCAGGCGCATCACCGAGTTGCCATCGGCGACGCTGGCGGCAAAGAAATCGCGCGGTCGGCCAAGGTGCAGCGCAATCGCTTCGAGCACGCGCGCACCGGCTGTCTCAAACGCGGCGAACAGCGCGCTCATTGTCTCGCGAAAACCGGCGACCTCGGCCGGCCAGACATTGGGGGCCATGAATTGGGCGAGCGGATGCCCATCGGGCAAGGATCGGCCCACGTGCCAGAATTCCTTGAGATCGAACACTTGCGCGTCTTTGGCCTTTTCGGTGCCAAACGCGGTATAACCGCGCGCGCCGCCGCCGCCTTTGATGGTGTAAGTGCGTTTGACGTCGTCGGGCAGTGCAAAGAACGCCTTGGACACCGCCTCAGCCTCGTCAATCAGGGTTTGCGGGATGCCGTGATCGCGCAGCACCGCGAACCCATATTCGCCAAAGCTGCGCCCCAGTTCATCGGCGATGGTGTCGAGCGGCTGGGCGAGGGATACGCTTGCGATATGGGGGGCGATATTGGTCATGCGGGGTCTTTACACCGGCGTCTGCGCCTCTGCCAAGAGGGAGCTGCACCTCTTAAAGCGGTAAAAACAGGCTCGCCAATGCCGCGCTCATCAGGTTGGCGAGGCTGCCCGCGGCCAGCGCTTTCAGCCCCAACCGCGCGATCACCGGGCGTTGATTGGGGGCCAGCCCGCCAGTCACCGCCATCTGAATCGCGATCGAGGAGAAATTGGCAAATCCGCACAGCGCAAATGTGACAATTTCCCGGCTGCGCGCGGTGAGTTCGCCATTCTTCATGTCGCCCAATTGGATAAAAGCGACGAATTCATTCAACACGATCTTGGTGCCGAACAACCCGCCCGCGACCTGCGCCTGCTGCCAATCGGAAATGCCGATCAGAAACATGACGGGCGCAAACAGATAGCCGAGCAATTGTTGAAAACTGACATTTGCCAGCCACGCGGCGGTGGCCGGTGCAAGCGGCGCGCCCATGCCATCGGCCAGGTTCACAATCCCGCCGCCAATGCCCGCCAACATGCCATTGGCCATCGCCACCAGCGCCACAAACACCATCACCATCGCGCCGACCGCAACCGCCAGCTTCACCCCGGTCTGGGCGCCTTGGGCGGCGGCTTCGATAATGTTGGCGGGGCGCTGGCCTTCTTCAAAGGTTTCGGCCGCCATCACTTCATCGGCCTTGTTGCCGCCTTCGACCATTGCGGCTGGGCCGACCGTGCTGATCCGGGCCTGCGGCAGTTCGACCTGTTGCCCGTTTTCGTCATACATCACCACCATTGTGGCCTGCGTAAGGGTATTGGGCTCGCCGCGTGCGCGCGCCACCGCTGCCGGGCCGACCCCTTGGCCGGGCAGTGGGGCGAGCACCGCGTCATCGGGCATCATGATCTTGGCCATCAGGATACCGCCCGGCGCCGACATGAACGCAGCCGCCAGCAGCAGCGGCACAGCCTCTTCGCCGATGAAGCTGGCATAGGCGGCCAAGATCGTGCCAGCGACGCCTGCCATCCCGACTGTCATCAGCGTAAACAACGCCGATGGCGACAACGCGGCAAGATAGGGCCGCACCACCAGTGGGCTTTCCGACTGGCCGACAAATATGTTCGCCGCTGCGCCCAGCGCTTCGACTTGGCTGATCCCGGTGATCCAGCCAATCGCCCCGCCAACCCAGCGCACCAGCCGCTGCATGATGCCAAGATGGTAGAGGATCGAGACAATCGCTGCGAAAAACACGATCACCGGCAGCGCGGCGATGACAAAAGTATTGGCAAACGGATTGTTTTCCATCGGGCCGAACACGGTCGTGATCCCCACCTTGGAGAAATCGAGCAACGCGATCACCCCGCGCGAAAGCCCGCCGATCACCGCGACACCGGCATCGGTGCGCAGCACGATCAGCGCGGTGATTGCCTGCAAGGCAAATGCCGATCCAACCACTCGCAGGTTGATCTTGCGCTTGGCCGATGACAGCGCAAAGGCGATGCCCAGAATGGCGATGACCCCTGCAAGGCTCAGCAGGATCGGCGTGATACCCTCGTTCACGGCAGCAACTATGCCCTTTGCATATTAGAAATAAATGACCCGGCCCGCGACGCCCCCAAGGGTTTTCCCTGCCAGCAACAGGGCGGGCGTGGCAGTTTGTGCCGCTGGTTGCAAGGGGGCACACAGCGCAGGCCAAAGCCGTGCGCAGCGTTGGCGGGTGACAGCCGCACTCACGCCGCTTTTCTTTTGGCCGCGCGCTGGTTACCCATTGGCGCATGAACGACACCGCAATTGCAACCCCCGTTGCTCCGCCCGGCACACCCCCTAACATGCTGGCGAACATGCCGCTGGGTTTGTTTGTTGCCACACTGCTGTATGGCGGGATGACGGTGCTGGCGGGCGTGCTGGCGTTCAAACAGGTGCAGTTGTGGCCGACTGAGCTGGCGGTGGAGAGCGGGATCTTCCCGTTCCTGTTGCTGGTGGTGATTTCCAGCACATTGTCGCAGCTTTATGGCCGCCCGGCGGCGCAGCGGATCGTGTGGTGGGGGTTTCTGCCGCTGGGCCTGTCGGCGGTGCTGATGCAGCTGGTGCTGGCACTGCCCGCCTCGTCCGAAATGATCGCGTTCCGGCCCGATGATCTCGCTGCGTTCGAGCAGGTGAATCGTTCGACCTGGCGGGTGTGGATGGCCGGGCCAGCGTCCTACATCACTTCGTTGCTGCTCAACATCTGGATTTTCGACCGGCTGCGCGGCGCGGGCAGCGAAAGCACGCTCGGCCTGATGGCGCGCGGCGCGGTGGCCTCGGCGTTGTCGCAAGCGGTCGATTCGGTGATTTTCATCACGCTCGCCTTTTACGGCGAGTTCGACATCACCGACCTGATGATCGGCCAAGTGATCGCCAAGGTAGCGTTGAGCATTGTGCTGGTGCCGTTCCTGATCACCGGCGGCGTAAAAGCGGCGCGGTGGCTGGATCGGGAGAAGCAAGCCTAGCAGATCGCACCCGAACACCCCCAAGGGCGACCGTCCTCAAGTAGCGAAGCGATAGGACGACAAAAACGCCGCCCGCAGGCCCATAGGGCCGAGGAGACCGCGTGCCGGAGGCGTGCGAAGAATGAAGTGGTGGACCCGTCGGGGCTCGAACCCGAGACCTACAGATTAAAAGTCCGTTGCTCTACCAACTGAGCTACGGGTCCACGTGAGCAGCTTTGGCAGCGGCTTAAGGGCCGCGTGTTTGCGGCGAGGGCGCTCCACTAAGCAGGGGGCGGCTGCGGGTCAAGCGGGCATGCAAGTGCGCGATCGTCAATCCGCTCACCGGATCGCGCCAATGCGGCGCGATGGCGCGCGCCGGGGCCAGCACAAATTCGCGGATGCGATAGGCTGGATGCGGGATTGTGAGATGACCTGAACGCCCGCCTGAACGCCAAATGCCGCCGCTCCACAACACGATATCCAGATCAAGCACCCGGTCGCCCCAACGTTGCCCGCGCCGCCGCCCAAATTCGCGCTCCATCCGCTTGAGCGCGGCGAGCAGGGCGGGCGGGGTGAGTTCGCTGTCCAGCACCAGCGCGGCATTGGCGAACCGGCGCGATGCTGCGCCCATCGGCGGGGTCGCGACTACGGGCGAGCGCGCGGTTACCGTGCCGAGCGCTGCAAGCTCCTCCATCGCCGCGCGCACCACGCCGGGCGGCGGGCCATAGTGCCCATGCCGCCGGTTGCTGCCCAGCGCGACCAGATAGGCGCTGCTCAAACGTCTTCTGCAATTCGCCCGTAAAGCTGCGGGCGGCGGTCGCGGAAGAACCCCATGCCCGCGCGGTGCGTCGCCGCGCGCGCCAGATCGAGCCGCGCAATCAGAACGCCAGCCTCGCCCGCGCCGAATTCAGCGACCAAATCGCCCCATTCGTCAGCGATAAATGAATGGCCGTAAAAGTTCTGCTCGGCGCCCGCTGGCCCTTCGGCCCCGATGCGGTTGGCGGCGACCACCGGCATACAGTTTGATACCGCATGGCCCACCATCGCGCGCCGCCACATGCGGCTGGTGTCCAGCCCTGCGTCGTATGGTTCCGATCCGATCGCGGTGGGATACAGCAGCACTTCTGCGCCCCGCAACGCCATCACCCGCGCAGCTTCGGGATACCATTGATCCCAGCAGATGCCGACGCCAACCTTGATCACCGCGCCGCCTTCGCCCGGCACATCCCACACCTTGAAACCATCATTGCCCGGGCGGAAATAGTATTTTTCCTCGTATCCCGGCCCATCAGGAATGTGGCTTTTGCGGTAGGTGCCCTGCACCGCGCCATCGGGGCCGATCATCGCCAGCGTGTTATAATAATGGTGCCCGTCGCGTTCAAAAAAGCTGGTCGGGATCGTCACCTTCAGCCGCGCGGCGAGCGCCTGCATCGCGATGACGCTGGGGTGCTGCGCAGTGGGCCGGGCGAGCGCAAACAGCGCCTCGTCTTCGGTGCGGCAGAAATAGGGGCCGGAAAACAACTCAGGCGGCAGGATCAACTGCGCGCCTTGCCCCGCCGCGTCCTCGACCAGCGCGGTAACAGCAGCGATATTGGCCGCCTCGTCGGGCGAGCCAAGCGGCAATTGCAGGGCGGCGACAGTGATTGTGGTCATGCCGCCGCCCCTATTTGATTATAGTGCCTTCTTGAAGAGCAGAGTCATCCGGTCGCTTTCGCCCAAGCCTTTCAGGTCTTCGCGCTTGGTTGCCAGCACCGGGGGCATTTCCCATACGCCTTCCTTGTGATCGGCGGTGTCTTTGGGATTGGCGTTGATCTCGCTCGCGCCGACCAGATCAAACCCGTTAAGGCGCATGATATCAATGATGTCATCCTGCTTCATATAGCCAGCGGTGCCGTTTGAGTACGACCACGGGGCATCCGCCTTGGCGCGGTGCTGGACAATGCCGATCATGCCATCATCTTTGAGCAATGCGCGCATAGAACGAATCTCGGTATCGGCGATCCCTGCGCGGGTGATATTGTGCATCGAACGGATCACCAAAATCCGGTCGAACGTGCCTTTCTGATCATCGGGAATGGTCTCCAGCGTCATGCCGCTGAATTTTTCCGCTGGCAGCCCGGTGTAAGTGGCCACTTCAGCCCCGAAAGCGCCTGCCGCATCGCGCAGCCGCTGCTGGCGCACCGGATCGCTGCTGGCGGTGAGGGGGTTGGCAAACACGCCGACCAACTGGCCTTGCCCGCCCAGATAATGGCCGAGCAGGCGCGTATACCAGCCGCCGCCCGGCGCATATTCACCCACCTTCATATCAGGTTCGACATGGAAAAAGGCGAGCGTCTCGGCCGGGTGGCGGAATTGGTCACGCGCGCGGTCTTCGGCGCGTGAGGGGTGGTTGATCGCGCCTGACAAGGCCTCGGCATGATGTTTGAGGAACATCGCAGACATTTCGTCAGGCGACATGCCCTTATGCATCTCAGCCTTTTCCATCATGGCCTTTTCGTCCTTTTTGCCGTGATGATCGGCCAGAACGGGTGCCGCGATAGCAAGGCTGCTTACGGCGGCGAGGGCAAGGATCAATTTGTTCATTGTAGCTACTCTCCGGGGGAATCTGACAGGGGGCCTATACCTGCTCATGTAGCAAAGCGGTAGGCCACAAAAACACCTCTACTGTGGCAATTGCGGTTGGCTGCCCTATCTTGGCGGAGAACCAGCGGAGATTTTGATGAGCAATTTGGTAGCAGCCCCGGGAACCGCAGTCGTCGCGGGCGGGTGCTTTTGGTGCACCGAAGCGGTGTTTCGCGACGTGATTGGCGTAAGCGAGGTTGAAAGCGGCTATATTGGCGGTTCCAAACCCAGCCCAACTTATAAAGAAGTGTGCACCGGCACCACCGGCCACGCCGAAGCGATCCGGGTGACGTTTGATCCCCACGCGATCAGTTTGGCCGAGGTTTTCGATGTGTTTTTGGGCACGCATGATCCGACGCAGCTGAACCGGCAGGGCGGCGATGTCGGCACGCAATACCGCAGCGCAATCTTCCCGCTGTCAGACGAGCAGGGCGGCGAGGCCGAAGCGGCAATTGCGCGCTGGAACGCCGATCATGGCAAGACGGCGGTGACCACCATCGAAGGGCTTTCGGGCGGCGAACAGGTGATGGCGTGGTATCCGGCGGAAGGATACCATCAGGAATACTGGGACGGCGAAGGCCAGCGCAACCCCTATTGCCAAGCGGTGATCCCGCCCAAGCTGATGAAATTGCGCAAGAGTTTTCAGAAATATGTGAAGGATTGAGATAGAACCGACGTCGTCGCCGAGCGCTCGACAAGCAGGATATCCCCCCAACTGACGCGGGTAGCGGCATGGCTGCTTTCGTGGTCATTCGGAAAAAAGCTGACATTCGGGAAACGACCCCGTTTCGGTCGGTGGTGGGTCGAACCCAAATCCTTGAAAGGAGACGCCAAGGATGCCGTTTGGAAACATCCCTTGCGATGACTGTGTTATTCTGATAACACAGTCGCTAGGATCGGTGGGTCGCGCAGAGTCCGCCGCAGCGGGGGTAAATGGTTAGACGAATTGCATATTATTCGCTGGTCATTGTCGGAGCGCTGATCATTGCCTGCTTGTTGGGCGTTTGGATGTTGGCCCCGCCCAACATTCCGGTGCCGCCACGTTTTGACCGGATGATTGCGAACGTCAACATCTGGAACCCTGGCGAAGCCCTTCAGCTCGATCAAACCATTGTCATAAAGAACGGCCTGATAACGGAGATAAGGCCGAGCCGCATCGGCGACGATCCTCCGATCTGCAAAAACTGTTTCGTCATGCCGGGCTTGATCGACGCCCATATCCATACGCCGCCGGAGCTGGCTTTCGGGAACCAACGCCTGTTTTCGCTCCTATATCTTAAATATGGCGTGACGACCGTGAGAGACCTTGGTCAAATTGACGACAGCGTTGCAGCGCTGCAATCGGACATTGCGTCGGGGAAGATCGTCGGCCCCCGCATGTATCGATGTGGCCCGGTGCTTGATGGTGACAAGCCAAATTGGCCGAGCGCCTTGCGTGTTCTCGACCGGCCTGAAGCGGTTGCCACGGTGAAGAGCCTCAAGGCGAGCGGCGTCAGTTGCATCAAGACCTACACGCGCTTGCCCAAGGCCGCATTTGAAGGTGCTGTCGCAGAAGCTGTCCGACAAGGTCTACCCCTGATCGGCCACACACCGCACGCGGTGAATTTGAGCAATGTATCGGATTTCGAGATTCAGCATTTCAACGGCATTCCGTATCTTCACAAGACTCCGCCGGAAAATGCAGATTATCGAAGCGAAGATGTCAGCGCGATGTCCGACGCCGACGTTGCCGAAGTGATCGCCCTGATGAAGGCCAACAGATTATCGATCTTGCCGACACAAGCGAATGGGCGCGCACGGTTAACCGCCTCCGACTATAGACGTTTTCCGCCGACAGTAGGCATCAAGCATTTGCCAAGAGGCTGGGAAAAGGCTTGGCCGCTCATCGTATCGCATCCCGAAACGAACGATGCCATCACAGCAGGCTTAGCCGGAATTTCGGCAGAACTCGCGTTTGTCGGCAAAGCCCATCTGGCCGGAATCGACGTTCTTGCGGGCTCGGATGTCGTCATGCCTTATGTTGTGCCGGGAGAGTCGCTTCATCTTGAACTGACGCTGTTGTCCGAGGCCTTTGGAAGCAAAGAGGCAGCGCTTGCCGCCGCGACGCAGGTCAATGGGCGACATGTCGATAAGGGGAAAATCGGTCGCATTGCCGTCGGCAACTTTGCTGATCTGCTGATTTTTCAGAAAGACCCGCGTATCGATCTCGCATCGGTGAAAGACTGGAACTTCCTGATGGTTGGTGGCCGGATGTACGACCGTGGGCAAATCGAGGCGGCGGTCGATAAATACGACCGGCATTTTCGTAGCGCCTTTTACGAAACCGCGACAAGCTACCTCATCGGGATTTTGGCTTCCAACTATGGTCATAACTCGACCAAATAACTGGGGAAAAACTTCTCCGAGTGAAGATCCATCGCCGGCCGCCCCGCAAGGTCTAAGTCAGCTTTTTAGCCATTCTCGCCAGTACCTGACAGGCAGCAATCCACCCACAATCAGACATTCCAGTCAAACGCAGCAGATCCTAAAAGCGGCCACTTTGTCTATGGGCTAAGATGGGGGCTTTGAAGCAGCCAAGCTATTCGGTGTGGTCACTTTACCGCTGCGGCGCACCTATCGCCTTACCCCCCAGTGCTTGCCTGCCCCGGCGCAGGCCGGGGACGCAAGGCCAAGCTTCTCTTCGGTGGGAGCAAGGTAATGGAGCCAAGCCCCGGATCAAGTCCGGGGCGACGGGGGGGGGTTAGTTCTTCACCCACCGGCCGATAAAAAACCCGTCCAGACCGCCTTGATCGGGCAGCATTCCGGGATGAGTGCGCAGCCAGCCTTCGGGCGTCGGGGTGAGGCCAGCGGGCAGTTCCTCAGGCGTAATCGGTGAGGACGTGAGGCCCAGGTCAGCATCAATCCACGCCGCCTGATCCTCGCCTTCCTCGCGCTCCAGTGAACACACTGCATAAACCAACACCCCGCCGGGGTTGAGCCATTCTGCCGCCTTGGCCGCCAGCGCGCGCTGCAATGCGACCAGTTCGGGGATTTGGCGCGCGCCGATCCGGTGCAGCACATCGGGATGGCGGCGGCAGGTGCCGGTTGCGGTGCAGGGCGCATCAATCAGGATTGCATCGAACCGGTGCTTCGGCTCCCACACCAGCGCATCGGCGCGCACAGGCGAGGCTTTCAGCCCGGTGCGCTTCAAATTGTCTTTGAGCAGTTCGAGCCGCCGCTTGGAGCTATCAAGCGCGGTGACGTTCCACCCGGCTGCCGCCAATTGCATCGTCTTGCCGCCGGGCGCGGCGCATAGGTCGAGCGCGTGCTTGCCCGCTCCATCGCCCAGCAACCGGGCGGGAATCGATGCGGCCAGATCCTGCACCCACCAATCGCCCGCTTTGTAATCGGCGAGGCTTTCAACCGCCGCGCCGCGTGGCAGGCGGACGTGTCCCGGCGCGAGCGTGATCCCGCCCATCGCCACGGCGCGGGTTTCGGTTTCGGCGGGGTTTTTCAGCGCCAGATCAAGTTCGGGCGGGAACGCGAGGCCGGGAGTGATAGCGGCGGCACGGTCTGCCCCCCAGCGCGCAACGACCAATTCGGGCAGGGTGGGCATTGCGGGCAACAGCCCTTCTGGCTTCGCCTCCCCAAGCTTTATCAACGCCGAAAACACGCCGTGCGCCAGCCTGCGCGGGCCGCCTGTCAGCAGCGGCAGCCCGGTGGCGATCACCGCGTGCGGCGGCGTGTCGAGCCGCAGCGCCTGCGCCAGCATCACCCGCAGCACCATCCGCGCCTTGGCATCAGGTGGCAGGTTTTGTTTGGTGACAGAATCGATCAGCGCATCCAGATCGGTCAGCCAGCGCAATGTCTCGCCCGCAATCGCGCGGGCCAGCGCGCGATCAGGCGCGGAGCGGACATCGCCCAGCGCCGCAATTTCGGCCACCTCAAGCGTTTCCCCCCGGCGCAACACGGCATCAAGCAGGCGGAGCGCAGCGCGGCGCACGGGAAGTCCGGGGGTGGTTGGCATGGGCGGGCCTTAAAGCATCGCGCGAAAAAGTGGGAACCGGTTTTTCGCTTACAGCGATGCTGGCTTCAAATTAAGCATCGCGCGAAAAAGTGGGAACCGGTTTTTCGCTTACAGCGATGCCGGCGCAAAAAACGCGGTTGAAACCAAGTGCCAGCTTGCGCATTTGGATGGCATGACCAAGCAAAAGTGCGAAGCCGCGAAGGCCTTTCAAAAACCGGCCCATTGGACCAACGACCCAGTGCCTGCGCCAAAGCGGGTCGATCCAATGAAAGACGAGCCGCGCGAGCTATCCCCCACGCGCTATGGCGATTGGGAGAAAAACGGGATCGCATGGGATTTTTAAGCTGAGCGCGGGGAATCGCAAAGAGGGGGCGCTTAGCGCGTTTTAGACCCCCGCCAGGCCGGTTTAGACCCCGTCTAGACCCCCGCTAGACCCCGTCTTGCCGTTCCCAGCACCGATGTTTCACGTGAAACATTACCGCAGCGGGGTGAATGTCACCTTCAGCCCATCCTTGGGCTGCGGGATCGGCCATTCCTGCCAGTCGGGATTGTATCCCGCCGCCGCCTCAATCCGGTAACGCTGCAACAATTGGGCGATCAGCACCTTGACCTGCATATAGGCAAAATGCAGCCCGAGGCACATGTGCGCCCCGCCGCCAAACGGCACCCAGGCATATTTGTGCCGCGCTTTGATCTGATCAGGCGTAAAGCGGGAGGGGTCGAAGGTAAACGGATTGTCCCAGTAGTCCTCGGAATGGTGGGTCCAGTAAATGTTGATCCCCACCATCGTGCCCGCCGGGATGCGGTATCCGCCATATTCGAATGCGCGCAACGCCCGGCGCGGCATCGACGGCACCGGGGGGATCATCCGCAGCGATTCCTTGAACGCCATTTCGGTGAGTTCCAGCTTGGCCAGATCATCATAATCGAGCGCGCTGGGTTCGCCCGATCCGTCTGGCCCGCCGGTCACCGCGAAAATCTCGTCGCGCAGTTTTTCCTGCCATTCGGGATTGGTGGCGAGGTGATAGATCAGCGAAGTGGCCGATGATGTGATGGTGTCATGCGCCGCCATCATCAGGAAGTTCATGTGATCAACCACTTCGTCCGCTGGCAGCAGCGATCCGTCTTCGCGGGTGGCGGTGGCAAACTGGCTGAACATATCCTGCCCGCCGCCCTCCGCCCGGCGGCGCAGGGTTTCGCGGGTGAAATAATCGACCAGAAACGCCCGGCCATCGACACCCTTTTTCATCTTGGTGAACGGCAGCGGCTTGCGCACCGGCGCGACTGAGGCCTGCACCATATCGACGAAGGCGGCATTGATCCGGTCAGCCTCAGGCCCCCACGGCAGGCCGATGAAACTGTCAGCCGCCAGATCGAGCGTGAGCTTTTTGATCGCCGGGTAAAACTCCATCGGCCCGGCCCAAGTGGCGACTTCGCGCGCGATGCCGCGGTTGAGCGCGCCCGAATAATGCCGCATCGGTCCAGGCTTGAACGCGATCGACAGCGCGCGGCGATCAATCCGGTGATGGTCAAAATCCAGCAGCATCAACCCGCGCGGGAATAGTTGATCAAGCACCGGGCCCCAGCCCTGTTCGCTGGAGAATATCTTGTCCTTGTTGAACAATAATAACTCGTTCGCTTCTGCGCCAAGCAGCGCGACCTGCCAGCCGCCAAACGCGCGGTTCTTGTAGACTTTGCCGAACTGTTCGATCCGCGCTTTCACAAAGCCGTGCGGGTCGGCCAGCATCTTGAAGGTGTTGCCCACCACCGGCCAGCCGCCGTCGCCGGGGATATGCGCCAGATCAGCCTCGACCGGATTGCCTTCGCTCCAATGGCGAAATTCCGGCTGGGCCGAGGTGTCTGGGTGGGCAAGGGTGGCCATGATCGGTTCGGCGCTCCGTAACGGGTTCGGATTAGCAACTAACCTTGGTGTAAATACTCCGCCGCGCTAAATCCAGCCCGAAAGCTCGCGCCGGATCATCGCTTCAACCATCGCCACCCCGGCGGGCGAGGTGTTGAGGCATTGCAGCACGGCGTATTCCTCGCCGCCCGCCTCAATGAATTCATCGCGTCCTTCGAGCGCGAGTTCCTCCAGCGTCTCGACGCAATCAGCCGCAAACCCCGGTGCGACCACGACCAGCCGTTTGGTGCCCTTGGCCCCTTCGGCGATCAAAGTATCATCGGTCGCAGGTTCCAGCCAGCGCGCCGGGCCGAACCGTGATTGGAACGTCGTTTCAAACCTGATGCCTGCAAATTCAGGCCGATCCGCCAACCGTTCGCGCAGCAGCCGGGCGGTCTTGTGGCAATGGCAGTGATAGGGATCGCCCTTTTCATGGGTGCGCTGCGGCATCCCGTGAAAGCTCAGCAGCATCACCTCGGGCCGGAACGCCAGCGCGCCGACCTGCCGGGTCAAATCATCGGCCAGCGCATCGCAATAATTGGCATCATCATGATAGGGTGGCACAAACCGCAGCGCGGGCTGCCAGCGCATATCGCCGAGCACGCGGGCGACCTCGTCAAACACCGTCGCCGTCGTTGCCGCGCAATATTGCGGATACATCGGCGCAATCAGGATGCGGTCGCAGCCCTTGGCCATCAGTTCGGTAATGCGCTGTTCGAGCGAGGGCGAGCCGTAGCGCATCGCGTAATCGACAATCACCTTGTCGCCGAAAAGTCCGGCAATCGCTTCGGCTTGGCGCGAGGTGATATCGGCCAGCGGCGATCCGCGGTCGGTCCAGATCTTGGTATAGGCTTCGGAACTTTTCTTGGGCCGGGTGTTGAGGATGATCCCGCGCAGGATGGGTTGCCAGGCGATTGGTGGTATCTCGATCACGCGGCGGTCAGACAGGAATTGGCGCAGATATTTTTTGACCGAATCCGGGTCAGGCCCGTCAGGCGTGCCAAGGTTAACCAGCAACACGCCGATCAAACCGCTGTTTACAGGAGGGTGGTCGCCCGGAAGGCGTTGAGTCTGCCAGGTCATTGCCGCTCTAACGTTTGGGCAGCGTTTGGTTTCCGGGCAGATGCGATCGTCCGGATCATCGAGGGGCAGGATATCCGGGTCATATGCCGTCAGAAAGTAAGGGCAGTCGCCGCAGCCGCAACCCCGTCGCCGAAAACAACGCATTGGCAATTGCGGGCGGGGCGACCACTGCGCCCAGCTCGCCCGGGTCAGCAGGCGGGGCTTCGCTGGCGATGAATTCGATCCGCATTTCCGGGCAATCGGCCAGCGTCGGCAGGCCAAGCCCTTCGTAATCGAGCGTTTCGGGGATACCGCCGCGATATTTGACCGGATTGCCCAGCGCGATGCCGATGCCGAACACCAGCCCGCCTTCGACCTGCTGGAGCGCGATGTCGTGGTTGATTATGCGGCCGACATCGACCGCTGCCGACAGGCGCATGACCCGCACCCCGCCCTCGCTTTGCCGCGCGGTGGCGACGCAGGCGATGCGGGCTGCCTCTGGCCCTTCGCCGATACGGGCGCAGGCGATGCCCTGTCCGCTTTGATTGACCCCGCCATCCCATCCGGCGAGCTGCGCCGCACGTTGCAGGCACGCGGCCAGCCGCACATCGGAACCCAGCATCGCCATCCGGAATGACAGCGGCTCACGGTCAAACTTGGCGGCGATTTCGTCGATGAAGCTTTCAATCGCGAAAATGTTCGCCCCGGGCGCATTGCCGCGCACCCGCCCGACCGGCAGCCCGATTTCAACCGGGATGTGCTCCACCAGCACCGCCGGCAGCTGATACGGCGGCACCGCGCCTTCGCACACCATCGGGTCAGGCTGGCCGGAGCTTTCGCGGATCGCTGCCATGCTGGTAAGGTTGCCAAACAACCGTTTGCCAAACTCCCGCCCCGCTGGCGGCGCGGCAATTCGCAGCCGCAGCGAATCAATCGCGCCGGGGCTGGTCCGCGAAAGCTGCGCCCCGATCAGCACCCACGCAGGCGCGCGCGGACGGCTGCGGATCATCTCGCTGCGGCGCGGCCAGGTGAGCTGCACCGGGCGCCCAAGCGCGCGCGCGATCAAGGCGGTTTCGATGGCGTGATCATGTTCCAGCCGGGCATCAAAGCTGCCGCCTGCGGGCATCGGATACAGCGCCACGTCCTCGGTTCTGATCCCGATGGCCCGGGCGGCGGCGATGCGCGTTTGTTCGGGCGCTTGGCTCGCTATCCACAGATCAAGCCTGCCATCGGCGAATCGCGCCGCTGCGGTCGCGGTTTCAACCGGAGCGGCGTGGGCCGGTTCAATCTCGTAACGCCGGGCCATGTCGACCCGCGCAATTGCGACATCGGCAAATCCGGTTTCGGCAATGGTAAAAGCTTCTCCGCCGTTCAGCACTGTATCGAGCCGGGCGGCAATTTCGTTGGTGTTGATCGGTGCTGCGACCGCGAATTTGGGCTTCATTGCGTCAAGCGCTGCTTCGGCGCTCCACCAAGTGGTCGCGGCCACTGCGAGCCAACGCTTGCTCTCGACGATGCCTTCCAGCCCCCTGATCGTGCCAGCGGCTGTGCGGTTGAACCCGGTCAGTTCCGATCCATCGGCAGGCCCGTGGCGGATTGAGGCAAACACCATTCCCGGCAGGCGCACATCGCCCGCAAACCGGTACGACCCATCAACCTTGGACGGCAGATCAAGTCTCGGGAACGCCGGTGCTGTTTCGGAGTCGGCTGGCAGCGGTGCTTCGCGTAGCGGCTCAGGGCGCAGCGACGGGGGATCAGGCGGGGTCCATTGCGCCGCCGCTTCCGCCAGTTCGCCAAAGGTCGCACGGTTGGTGCCATGCGTGACGAACCCGGCTGCGACCTCGCACTCCTCCCACGCCACGCCCCAGCGCGAGGCCGCTTCCTGCGCCAGCATCGCGCGCGCGGCGGCGGCGGCTTCGCGGCAGGGCAATTCATAGGCTTCGATCGCAGTGCCAGCGGCGGTTGCGTTGAACCGCTGCGCGCCTGCAAACCGCTGCGTGATGAGATCGTCGGTCGTTGCTGATAGGCCAGCGGCGACCGGATCCCACAGCGCGATCCATTTGCGCGCCAGCGGCACGTTGGCATAGGCCCCCGAAACTGGCGCAGGCTCAACCGCGATTTGCCGCCAGTCTGCCCCCAATTCGTTCGCGACGATCTGCGGTAGCAGCGTGGTGATGCCCTGTCCCATTTCGAGCTGCGGCACCGCCACGGTGACCACGCCGTCAGCCGCGATCTTGAGCCACGCGCCAAACACATGTTCGCCGCCCGCCGCCACCAATGGGGTGCGATAGCTGCGCGGCATCAGCCACCACGCCACCAGCAGGCCCCCGCCGGCCGCTGCCCCCGCGAGCATCCCCCTGCGCGAAACCTGCCCCCGCCGCAAAACCTGCATCGCCCTAGACCGATCCTGTATCAAGCCACCGCGCGAGGCGTTCGGCAATCGCCACAAACGGTGCGGCAGTTTCGTCATCACCCGCCGCAGGTGGTTCGCCGGTGTCGCCCGCAATCCGTGTTGCCAGCGTTAACGGCACCCGGCCAAGGAACGGAATGTCGAGCGCGGCGGCAAATTTTTCCACGCCGCCCTGGCCGAACGGATCGCTGATTTCGCCGCAATGCGGGCAGGCATAACCCGCCATGTTTTCCACCAACCCGATGATCGGCACTTCACCCTGTTCAAACAATTGCCCGGCGCGCGCAGCATCGATCAGCGCCAGGTCTTGCGGGGTTGAAACCAGGATCGCGCCATCGGGGCGGTGGGCCGACATCATCGACAATTGCACATCGCCGGTGCCCGGCGGCAGATCGACCAGCAGCAGATCGGTGTCGCCCCAGTCGGCATCGACCAGTTGCGACAATGCCTTGCCCGTCATCGGCCCGCGCCACGCCAGCGCTTTGCCCGGCGCAACGATGTGGCCCATCGACAGCACCTTGACCCCGTGGCGGCTGTCAATCGCCACCAGCTTGTCACCATGGGCTGCGGGCTTGATCCCCTCGGTCGCGAGCAGTTTGGGCTGCGAGGGGCCGTAGATATCACCGTCAATCACGCCGACGCGGCGACCCATCCGGGCCAGCGCAACCGCAAGATTGGCGGTCAGCGTCGATTTGCCGACCCCACCCTTGCCCGATCCGACGGCGATCAGGCGGCGGCGGCTGCGTTCTCCGGTCAGCGCGATCCGCACTTCGCCGATTTCGTCCAGCGGGGTGAGCGCGGCGGTGATCGCGGATTCGAGTTCCGCGCGGGCGGCATCGGACAGATCGCCCGCTTCCGCGACGATGACCGCGCGGCGCGCAACGATCCGCGCAGACCGCAGCCGGTGGTTGATTTCAGGCGACAGCGCGGCGCGGATCAGCGCCTCTTCGGCGCCGGGCTGGCGGGGTTGATCAGGTCGATTGCTCATGGCGCGACGCCTCTACCATCAAATTCACGCAGCCAACCCCTGTTTTTCACGCCCTGGCGTGCCTATAACGGCTGTATGCAAAGATTAGATGGCTGGATAGAACGTCTTGGTGGGGTCGCGCGCGGCTTGGCTATGGCTGGCAAAAACAACCCTTGGGGTGGTTCGGGCCCGGGTGATGAACCCGGCGATGGGCCAAACGGGGGCGGGCCAAACGGGGGCGGGCCGAAAGGCGAGGGGTCTGAAGGCCCGCGCAACCCGTGGCTGCCGGGCGGAAACGAGCCGGGCAAGCGGCGTTCAGCCAGCATCGAGGACATTTTCAAGGGTCGCGGGCCCGAAGGTCCACGCCGTTCTGGCGGCGGCACCGGCGGCCCGACCTTCCGTCTGCCCGAACGCCCCGGCGGCAAAAGCTGGGTGCCGGTGATTATCGGCGCAGTCGCAGTCGCCTGGATCGGATTGAGCAGCGTGCACTTTGTCCAGCCGGGCGAACAAGCAGTGGTGACATGGTTTGGCGGCAAATATTCGCGCGGGCTTGATTCCGGCACGAACATTACCGCGCCTTGGCCGGTAAACATGGTCGAGAAGGAAAACGTGACGCAGGTGCGGCTCGAAGAGGTGCCCGGTACCAAGGCTGAAAAGCTGATCCTGACCGGCGACCAAAATCTGGTTGATCTGTCCTATTTGATCCGCTGGAATATCTCAAATCTGACGCTTTACAAATATCAGCTGTCCGATCCGCGCAATGCCCTGCTCGAAATTGGCGAGGCGGCGATGCGCGCGGCGGTGGCTCGGCAAGATCTGGACACAACCTTGACCGGTGAAGGCCGCGCTGAAATCGAACAGGACGTGCGCGCCGCGATGCAGGCCCGACTTGATGCCTATCGGTCGGGGATCAGCGTGCAAGGGATCGAAATCAACAAGGTTGATCCGCCTGCCCGGGTCGAAGAAGCATTTAAGGATGTTTCTTCCGCGCAGCAGGATGCCGACGCGGCGCTTAATCGGTCGCGCGCCGTCGCGCAGCAGGTGCTGGCCCGTGCGCAAGGTGACGCGAGCGAGTTCAACAACATCTATGGCGAATACAAGCTCGCGCCCGAAGTAACGCGCCGCCGACTATATTATGAAACCATGGAATCGGTGCTGTCGAAAACTGACAAGACCATCGTCGAATCGGGCAATGTGACACCATACCTGCCGCTGCCAGAGCTGAAGCGCCGTGCTCAGCCGCCCGCGCCGGTGAAGGGGGAGTAACGCGATGAACACTGTGATCCAAAACTTCCTGCAAAACTACAAGACGCTGGCCATTGTCGCCGCCGTGATCTTGGTCGCGCTGGCATCGAGCATCGTGATTGTGCCAGAAACTCACCAAGCGGTGGTGATCCAGACCGGTCAGCCGAACCGGGTGTTCAATCAGTTCCGGCCCGATCAGCCCTATGGTCAGACCGGCGCGGGCATTCAGTTTCGCATTCCGTTTGCCGAACAGGTGCAAATGGTCGACCGCCGGGTGCTCGATCTCGATATGGAACGCACGCAGGTGCTTTCGAACGATCAGCAGCGCCTTCAGGTGGATGCCTATGCACGTTATCGCATCATCGATCCGGTGAAGTTGGTCGAGCGCGCCGGGACCGAGCGCGAGCTTGAAGCGCAGTTGCTGCCGATCCTTACCTCGGTGCTGCGACAGGAGCTGGGGCGGCGGCCATTTTCGGCGCTGATCAATGCCGAACGCGGCACGGCGATGACGAACATCACCAGAACCCTAGACCTGCAAGCACGCAACTACGGCGCGCAGGTGCTCGATGTGCGGATCAAACGGGCTGATCTGCCCGAAGGCCGCCCGCTGGATGCAGCCTTTACCCGCATGGAAACTGACCGGCAGGAAGAGGCGGCCACCATCCGGGCCGCTGGGCAGCGCGATGCGCAGATCATTCAGGCCGAAGCCTCCGCCGAAGCCGCCCGGATTTATGCCGCTGCGTATGGCAAAGACCCAGCGTTCTATGATTTCTACCGTGCGATGCAGAGCTATCGTCAGACCTTCCTGACAGGCGAAGGTCAAAGCACAATGGTGCTATCTGAAGACAGTGAGTATTTCCGGCAGTTTAAAGGACAGCGCTAAGTCGGCTATCCGTCCAAGAGGCCATGAGCACTGCCGAACGCCCGGCTACGTTCAATCAGCGTTCAGGCGCACACAGCGCATTTGCAACGGGAAACCAGCACCCAGGCTGGCCCCGACAATAGTTTGAGGAACGCAGCGGCAGCTCCGTGCATTCCTTATTTGGATAAGGACCAAAAGGACGTGAACAACGTGCGCTATGTGTATGGACTGTCGAGCGCGCTGCTGGTTGGCGGCGCTGCTATTTCGTTGATCAGCGGCACGCCGCTGGGCGCGCAGGTGGCGCAAAATGATGGCGCGGTGATGGAACGGGTGGTGCCGGTCGCGGGCGCGCCGGCCAGCTTTGCTGATCTTACGGCGCAATTGCAGCCAGCCGTGGTAAACATCGCCACGCGGCAGCGAGTTGAAGTCGCGAATAACCCGTTCGCAGGATCGCCGTTTGCCGAATTGTTCAACCGCCGTCAGGGTGGCGGCGGCGGCGGCAGTGGCGGTGCGCAGCCGCAGACTCGCGAAGCGCAGTCGCTCGGGTCAGGCTTCATAATTTCAGCCGACGGCTTTGTGGTGACCAACAACCACGTGGTTTCCCCCGATGCCCGCGCCAAGTTGGAATCGATCACTGTTACCCTGCCCGATGGCACCGAGTATGAAGCCGAATTGGTCGGCGCGGATGCCGCGTCCGATCTGGCGGTGCTCAAGATCAAAGCTGATCGGCCACTCCCGTTCGTGAGGTTCGGCGATTCGAGCGCGTCGCGGGTGGGCGAATGGGTGGTGGCGATTGGCAATCCGTTCGGCCTTGGCGGAACGGTGACCAGCGGGATTATCTCGGCTGTTTATCGCAACACTGGCCAAGGCGGCGCGTATGACCGGTTTCTTCAGACCGATGCTAGCATCAATCGTGGTAATTCGGGCGGGCCGTTGTTCGACATGCGCGGCAATGTGATCGGCATCAACAACGCAATCTTCTCGCCTTCAGGGGGCAGCGTCGGGATCGGGTTCGCGATCCCATCAGAAATTGCTGCTCCGATTGTCGAAAAATTGCGCGATGGCCGCGAAATTCAGCGCGGATTTCTTGGGGTTGGGCTCGCCCCGATTGATGAAGATTTCGCCGCTTCGCTTGGCCTGCCCAAACGGCGCGGCGAGCTGGTGCAGAACGTGACGGACGATAGCCCGGCGGCGCGTGCTGGCCTGAAGCCGGGCGACATCGTAACCAAGGTCAACGGCAAAGATGTGACTTCGGAACAGTCGGTATCGTTTCTGGTAGCCAATCTGGAACCCGGTGCGCAGGTGCCTGTCGAACTGCTGCGCGATGCCAAGCGCGTTGCGCTTAACGTCACGCTTGGCAAGCGCCCGAGCGAGGCGGAATTGCAAGCGCAGGCCCAGACATTCGATCCCGACGCCGATGAGCCGATGGCACCCGGAACGTCGAATGAGTTGATCGAGCAAAAGCTCGGCTTGCAGGTGTTGCCGATGAGCGCTGCGGTCGCCCGCTCGATCGGCATTCCGGCGGATACGAAGGGCGTGGTGGTCGCAGCGGTCGATCCCAATTCCGATGCAGCGCGCAAGGGGCTGCGGCGGGGCGATGTTATCTTGTCGGCCAATTATCAGGAAGTGGCTTCGGTTGAAGCACTGACCGATCAGGTTCAGGCTGCCGGTAGCGAAGGGCGGGAGGCGATCCTGCTGCGTGTCCAGCGGCGCACCGCACCGCCAACGTTCCTTCCAATTCGGCTTCGCTGATCGGACGACAATGGAAAAAAGGGGCGCTGGGAGATAATCCCGGCGCCCCTTTTTTCATGTCAGAATTCGGGCGGTTTTAGCCCCGGTTGCGGCGGCGGACGGCGGGGATCACGCGGGTTCTGCGGCAATGCGCCGCCAGTGGCTTGTTCGAGGAAATCGTCGCTTGCGGCGGAAGGTGCTTCCTCGCCGCGTTCACCTTCGATTCCGAACGGGCTCTGCTCAGGATCGCGGCGGGTCGGCTCAATCAGATTGCCCTGTTCATCGATGTAGTAATAATCGTCAGGGTTGCCGAAGAGCGCCTCTTCATCGGGTTCAAGCTGCCATTCGGGCAGTTCTAGCGTCGTGTCGAACTCTTCGACCGGGCGCTTGGCGACAGCAAAGCGCATATAAGATGCAAATGCCTGCGCCGGGGCGCGCCCGCCTTGCAGGCCCGGCACCGGCTTGGCATCATCGCGGCCCATCCATACGCCGGTCGTGATCCCGCTGGAAAAGCCGATAAACCAGCCATCTTTGTTTGATGATGTGGTGCCGGTCTTGCCTGCCACCGGCCGCCCGATCTGAGCGGCGCGGCCGGTGCCGGTCTGCACCGCCGCCTGCAAAAGATCGGTCATCCCGGCGACGACATAATCGGGGACTTGTTGCACATCGCGCGGCTGTTCGCGGCGGAACAGCACATCACCGCTGGCCCCTGTAACTTTGGTGATGCCGTAGGGTTGAACGGCCAAGCCCTTGGCCGAAATCGCGGCAAAGGCTTGCGTCATTTCTATCACCCGGACTTCGGATGATCCCAGCACCATCGACGGAAAAGTGGATACTTCAGACGTAATCCCGAACCGCCGCGCCATTGATGCAACTGTGCCAAACCCGACTTCGTTGCCAAGCTGGGCTGCGACCGTGTTGATCGAATAGGCAAACGCCGTGCGCAGATCGGTTTCGCCGACATTGCGGCCATTGGAATTGCGCGGGCTCCACCCGTCGATTGTGACCGGGGTATCGACCACCTTGTCCTCGGGCGTGTAGCCCTTCTCAAGCGCTGCGAGGTAGACAAACAGTTTCCATGCCGACCCGGGTTGGCGCATCGCAGTGGTGGCGCGGTTGAAGTTGCTTTCGACGTAATCGGTGCCGCCGACCAGCGCAAGGATCGCGCCGTCGCGGTCCAGACTGACCAATGCGCCCTGCGCCCCATCAGGAGTGTTGGCCTCAATCGAAGCGGTCGCGGCGCGTTGCATCCCGATGTCCAGCGTCGTCCACACCTCAATCGGTTCATTGGTTTCGGGCAGGATGATATCGAGTTGCGGCAGCACCCAATCGGTGAAATAGCGCGCCGAATTCTGCCCTGCCTGTTCCTTTAACTGTACCGCGCTGACATCGACCAAAGCCTGATCGGGCGAGATATACCCCTGTTCGCGCATCAGCCTCAGCACCACCTGCGCGCGGTCAACTGCGGCCTGCACGTCGGCTGTCGGCGAATAACGGCTTGGTGCTTTGACCAGCCCTGCGATGATCGCCGCTTCTTCGACGCTGAGGGTTTTGGCCGGGTGGCTGAAGAATTTGCGCGAGGCAGAGTCGATCCCGTAAGCTCCGCCGCCGAAATAGACCTTGTTAAGATAGAGTTCGAGGATTTGTTCTTTGGAAAACTTCCATTCGAGCGCCAACGCCAACACTGCTTCGCGCGCCTTGCGGTCGAGGGAGCGGTTGCTGTTGAGGAACAGGTTACGCGCCAACTGCTGGGTGATCGTCGATGTGCCGCCGATCCGGTCATCCCCGGTGAAGCCTTCGACGATGGCTCCGGTCAATCGTACGGGATCGACCCCTAGGTGGGATTGGAACCGTTTGTCCTCCACCGCGATCATCGCGTTGGTCATGTTTTCGGGAATATCGCGGTAATCGAGCCATTCGCCAAAACTCGGCCCAAGTTCAACCAACTCGCGCCCGTCGCGTGCGCGCACCACGATGGTTTGTCCCGGCTGGGTCGCTTGCAGCGCGGCATAGCTCGGCAGCGATTGTGCTGCAAAGCCGACGGCAAAGACGATAAACACTAGCCCCAGCAGCGCCAGCGCGCCGCTCCACATCACTATGCGCTTCAGCCAACGGCGCAGGCGCGATGGCGGTGCAATATCTGACCGGGCAGGCGCAGCTTGCGCTGATCGTTCCGCCGTTGCCCGGCGCGTGCCGCGTGCGCCCCTGTCCTGCAACCGCTCACCCCTTTTCGACATGGCCTGCGCCTATTTGATGCCCGCTGCGTTGTGACGCTGTTCGCCTGTGTGTGTCGGCGAATTGTAACTGGGGGTGAACCTGCATGTCCGCGCTGCTTTTCTGACCGCGATCCGCCTCAATCGCCGGCTGGGGTGAAAACCAGTGCAGCTGAATTGATGCAATATCGCAGCCCCCCCTGATCGGGCGGGCCATCAGGGAACACATGGCCCAGATGCCCGCCGCACTTGCCGCAGCGAACTTCGGTGCGCACCATGCCGTAGCTGACATCGCGGTGTTCATCGACCAGTTCGGCGTCAGCGGGGCGGGTGAAGGCGGGCCACCCGCAGCCAGAATTATACTTGGCGGTGCTGTAAAACAGCTGCGTGCCGCAGGCGGCGCAGTGGTATTCGCCGTCGTCGTAGAACTTGTCGTATTCGCCGCTAAATGCGCGTTCTGTTCCTGCCTCGCGCAGCACATGATACTGCTGGGGCGAGAGTTTTTCGCGCCATTCGGCGTCGGTTACACTGTGCGGATCATCGGACATTTCGCTATTTTCCTTCACCCATCAAGCAGTGCATAATGCGGCGGCGGTTGGATCATGTCCATCCGCTCGGTTAGTAGCGGGCGAAAGCTTGGGCGGCTTTTGAACACGGCATACCACCCGCGCGACTGTTCATGGCCGGTCCAGTCGATCCCGCCAAGGTAATCAGCAACCGAAATTTGCGCGGCAGCAGCCAGATCAGCCAGGCTCATGGTCGAACCTGCCACCCACGGGCGGTTATCGATCAGCCAGTCGAGATAATCGAGGTGCCCATGCGCCATCTTCATCGCCTCATGCAGCGCGCGGCTGTTGGGAGGCTGGCGCATAATGCGCTTTTTCATGCGTTCGGACAGCAAGGGCGCGGTCACATCGGCGTAGAAATTCTCATCGAACAGCGCCACCAACCGGCGGATCTCGGCTCGCTGTGCAGCGGTACCGTTGATCATCGGGGTGCGATCAACCGTCTCTTCAAAATATTCTGCAATTGCCCGGCTATCCGGGATGGTGATGTGTTTGTCCGCATTGACGATCACCGGAGTGCGGCCGGCCGGATTGCGGTTGAAGAACATATCCGATGCCGCCCACGGGTCTTCGCGCACCAGATCATAGGCGATGTTCTTTTCGCTCAGCAGCAAACGGATCTTGCGGCTGAACGGGCATAGGGGGAATTGGTAAAGCTGCCACATGATGCGCCATCCCATGCCGCAAGTTGCCGGGCAAATCCATGCCCCGGCCCCGCTACCGGGCGAGTAATGGGGGAGTAATCAAACGCCCGAGGATTCCAGCATCACCAGACACGACGGCATAATCGTGTCCGCCTCGCCGCTGTCTTGCAATGCCTTGGCCTCAACCGCGGCCAGCATAGCGATGCCAGCCCGGTCGAGCCCGGTCTGATCCATCAACTGCGCCAGCGAACGCACAAAAAACTCGCGCCCGCGGATGTCCAATGCGGGCCAGCGCCGCGCGGCCGGATCGCCATCGGCCTGCCGCCGCGACACCAGCGCAAACGCTGCCGAACACCGCAACAATGCACGGCTTTCCTGCGAAAGGGAGAGTGTTGGTGCCGGTTGGGCAGCAAGCAAGGCGGCGATCAGGGACGTAATCATAGCGCCTTCTATGCACTGCCAGATGAACCAATGGCTACCCAAAATGCTGGCCGAAAAGCAGATTGCCGCCGCGCTCATTCCGTCCTAATCTGCAACCGGTTCTATGAGAGGAGACTCCAGTTTTATGTTCAGTCACGTGATGATCGGCACTAATGATATCGACCGCGCAAAGGCGTTTTACGACCCCGTGCTCGCCACGCTCGGCGCGGGTCCGGCGATGATCAACGAAGCCGCCACCGGCCACAAGCGCCTGTTTTATATGCATGGTGGCGGGATTTTTGGGATCAGCCAGCCGATCAATGATGAACCGGCGGCCTGCGCCAATGGCTCAACCATCGGATTTGCCTGCGACAGTTTGGAACAGGTTCAGGCGTTCCACGATGCGGCGGTGGCTGCCGGGGGCAAGTCGATCGAAGACCCGCCAGGCCTACGCGCCGGATCGATGGGCTCGTTGAACCTTGGCTACGTGCTCGATCCCGACGGTCACAAGCTCTGCATGTTGCACCGCATCGGTTGATTGAATCCCAAACTCGATCCCCGCTCACCCTTAAGCTTGTCGAAGGGTGAGCGGGATTGGTGAGCTTATTTTGACAAGCTCAGCACGAGCGAGCCTTTTTCAGCGACTCAATTCAAACACTGCGAATTCGGCGCGCCAGTTGGCTGCTGGCGCGCCGATTTGCTGTTCATTGGCAAAGAACCACGCGCGTTCGATGTTCGCGCGCTTCATGCGGGCAAGGTCGCGGAAATCCTCCACCGTCACGTGGTGAATGTTCTGTGTCTCGTACCAGCTCACCGGCAGCGCGCGGGTAACCGGCATCCGCCCGCCAATCATCAACGCTGCCCGCGTGCGCCAGTGCGCGAAATTGGGGAACGAGACAAACGCCCGCCGCCCGACCCGGAGCAATTCATCAAGGATCAGGTCAGGCCGGCTTGCGGTTTGCAAGGTTTGGCTCAGGATTGCGTAATCGAATGCCTTGTCGGGATATTCGGCAAGGTCGGCATTGGCATCGCCCTGCACCACTGACAGCCCGCGCGACACGCAGCGTTCCACCAGCGCGCCGTCCAGCTCCATCCCGCGCGCATCGCACCCGCTGGCGCTTTCCAGCGCGGCCATCAACGCACCGTCGCCGCAACCGATATCGAGCACCCGGCTGCCGGGCGTGACATGGGCAGCGATTGCGGCAAGATCCGCGCGCAGTGAAGGCAGTGGCGGGGTCATTCGATAAACCCCGTCACCACTCGGTCGAGCTGGTCATGTTCGAGCAGGAAGCTGTCATGCCCGTTGGGCGCGCTCAATTCCACGAAACTGACCTTGGCCCCAGCAGCGTTCAAGGCATGGACGATATGGCGGCTTTCGGCGGTGGGGTAGAGCCAGTCGGTATCAAAGCTGACCAGACAGAACCGCGCCTGCGTGCCTGCGAAAGCGGCGGCGAGTTTGCCCCCATGTCCTTCGGCCCCAAATTCCTCTGCAAGGTCGAAATAATCCATCGCCCGCGTGATATAGAGGTAGCTGTTGGCATCAAACCGCCGGGTGAAGCCGCTGCCCTGATAGCGGAGGTAACTTTCCACCTGAAATTCAGCGTCGAACCCAAACCCCTTGGCCTCCCGGTCCTGCAACCGTCGCCCGAACTTCTCGGTCAACCCGGCTTCGGACAAATAGGTGATATGTGCAGCCATCCGCGCGACGGCGAGGCCGTTATCTGGCTTGGCATCAGCCGCGTAATAATCGCCCTCGGCCCAGGCGGGATCGGCCATAATCGCCTGACGTCCGACCTCGTGAAACGCGATGTTCTGCGCTGAATGGCGCGCGGTGGCGGCGATCACCAGCACCCGCGCCGCTCGTTCGGGCCAGTTGGCAGCAAGGCTCAGCGCCTGCATTCCGCCCATGGACCCGCCGACCACCGCGTGCAGCCGCGCGATCCCCAGACCATCGAGTAGCGCCGTCAGCGCGCGCACCATGTCGCGGATCGTGATAACGGGAAACCGCATCGCATAGGGCGAGCCATCGGGCGCGAGGCTAGCCGGGCCGCTCGATCCCATGCAGCTGCCGATGACATTGGCGCAAATCACGAAGTGGCGGCTTGTGTCGATTGGCTTGGCCGGGCCAACCATCCGTTCCCACCACCCCGGCTTGCCGGTGATCGGGTGCGGGCTGGCCAGATACTGGTCACCGGTCAACGCATGGCACACCAGCACCGCGTTCGATGCATCGGGCGCCAGCGTGCCGTAAGTTTCATAGGCAATCTCGCAGCCCTCCAGCACCTGCCCGCTATCAAGCGGCAAGGGGTGGGGGAGCGAGAATACGGGCGAGGGGTTCAACAGTTGGCGCGCAATCAACGAAAGAGCAGTGCTTCGACAAGTTCAGCACGAGCGGGTTTAATTTGAGGTTCGCCCCATAACCACTCACCCGAAGCTTGTCGAAGGGCAGTTTTTCTATCATCGGGCTTTGCGATGACAAAAACAGCTGAACCCAAGCCGTTTCCTAAGCCCGGGCCCAAACCCGAACCCAAGCCTTGGATCGCGCAGATCCACGCCTATGTGCCGGGCAAGTCGCAGTCGGCTTCTGGCGCGCCGCTCGTCAAGCTATCGGCCAACGAAAACCCGCTTGGCAGCAGCCCGGCGGCGTTGGCGGCATTGGTACAGGGCCATGTTGCGGCTGACTATCCTGATCCCGATGCGCGCGCGCTTCGCGAAGCAATTGCCGCCGTCCACGGGCTCGATCCCGAACGGATTGTGTGCGGCACTGGCTCGGGCGAGTTGCTGCAATGCGTGGTTCAAGCGCTGGCCGGGGTGGGGGACGAGGTGTTATTCTCGCGCTATTCGTTCTCGCTTTACCCGCTGCTGGCGCACAGAGTCGGCGCGACGCCGGTGTGGGCCGACGATAATGGCTATGCCGCTTCGGTCGATAACCTGCTTGCGGCGGTGACAGGCCAGACCAAGGTCGTGCTGCTCGACAATCCGAACAATCCGGTGGGCAGCTTCCTGCCGCCTGCCGAAGTCGGGCGGCTGCACGCTGGTCTGCCGCCGAATGTGTTGTTGGTGGTGGACGAGGCTTACGGCGAATATGTCGATCCAGCGCAGCAACACGCCGCGTTTGAACTGGCCGCCGCCCATGAAAACGTGCTGGTCAGCCGGACGTTTTCAAAGGCCTATGGTCTGGCGTCGGAACGGGTCGGCTGGGTGACCGGCGCACCCCATCTGATTGACCTTGTCAACCGGCTGCGCGGAGCATTTAACGTGTCAGTCAGCGGGCAGAAGGCCGCGTTGGCGGCGCTCGGCGATCAGGCGTTTGTCGCAGCCAGTCGCAACCATAACGCAACCGAGCGTGCACGGCTGGCTGATGCCATCGCAATGCTGGGGAATCATGGCCTGTCCGCAAGCCCGAGCGAGGCCAATTTCCTGCTGGTGCGTTTTGACGGCGAAGTGAGCGCGGCTGCGGCATTGGAAGCGCTGTCGGACGCGGGCTATGCCGTGCGCCATCTGCCGGGTCAGGGGCTGCCGGGCGCTTTGCGCATCACCATCGGCAAATCGGACGACATGACCCGTGTGATCGCCGCTTTGCGCATATTGTGCGGTGAGGCGGTATGACGATCCGCCGCGTTGCGATCATTGGGCTGGGGTTGCTGGGCGGATCGATTGGGTTGGCTATCAAAGCGCGCGGGTTGGCGATCGCCACCACCGGGTTTGACTGCGACCCTGCCACGCGCACCAAGGCAGCGACGCGCGGGTTGGTTGGGCAGGTGTGCGACACCGCTTCCGCTGCCGTCACCAATGCCGATCTGGTGATCCTGTGCGTCCCCGTCGGCGCGATGGGCGCAGCCGCGCATGAACTTGCGCCGGGCCTCTCACCCGATGCAATCATCAGCGATGTCGGATCGTCAAAGGAAGCCGTTGCAGCCGCGCTTGCCGCTGCATTGCCGGGTGCCTGCATCATCCCCGCGCACCCGGTGGCAGGAACCGAACAAAGCGGGCCGGAGGCTGGCTTTGCAACGCTGTTTTCGGGCCGCTGGTGTATCATAACGCCGCCTGCTGGCGTTGATGCGGCAGCATTGGCTGCATTGAGCGATTTCTGGACGCAGCTTGGTTCCAAGGTGGAGCTGATGGACGCCGCGCATCACGATCTGGTGCTGGCGGTAACCAGCCACATCCCGCACCTCATCGCCTATACGATTGTGGGCACCGCCAGCGATTTGGAGGATGTGACTCAAAGCGAGGTGATCAAATATTCCGCCGGGGGCTTCCGCGATTTTACCCGCATTGCCGCATCCGATCCGGTGATGTGGCGCGATGTGTTTTTGAGCAATCGCGGCGCGGTACTGGAGATGCTGGGGCGCTTTTCCGAAGACCTGACCGCGCTGCAACGCGCGATCCGGTCAGGTGACGGGGATACGCTGTTTGATCTGTTCACCCGCACCCGCGCGATCCGGCGGCAGGTGATCGAACAAGGCCAGGATGATGAACGCCCTGACTTTGGGCGGGAGCATAGTTAGCGCGTGAGTTCCCGCGAAGGATGTTCACCCATTTAGCGCATTGATCGCAGCGTGCACCCGCGCTTCGACCTCTTCGCGCGCCAGCCCTGCCGGGATCACCTCGCCGACCTTGTACGTGATCCGACCGGGGCGTTTGATCACATGGTGATAGGACAGCCCGCTATCCACCGCGATTGGCACCACCGGCAGCTTGAGCAGCTTGTAAAGCCCGGCAAACCCCGCTTGCAATCTGGGCTGCGCACCATGCGCGACCCGCGTGCCTTCGGGAAAGATCACCAGCGGGCGGCCTGCCGCCACACGCTCTTTTGCGACCGCAATCATTTCCCGCAGCGTGGTTGCTCCCTTGTCGCGCGCCACCGGGATCAGGCCATAAGTCAGCGCAGAATGACCCCAGCCGGGGATGCTGAACAATTCATGCTTGGCGAACACCGCTGGGTGCGCGAACAGGCGCGGGGTATCAATCGCTTCAAAAAAGCTCTCGTGCTTGACCGCGATCAGCACCGGCATGTCGGGGATTTCGCCGTCGAGCACGACCTGAATGCCCAGCAGTTTTTCAACGCACCACAAATGCCAGCCGCCCCACTTGGCCACCACCGGCACCAGCCAAGCATTGCGCGCCACAATCGCCAGCACCGACGCGCCCACCAAAAGCGCGCTGCCGCCGTAGAACAGGACATAGAATACAAGGCTGCGCAGCGCGGCGAAGACCAGTTTCAAAGGTCAGCCAGTCCGGCCGCGCGGCTGGCAATCAGCTTGTGATATTCAAGAAACAGCGTGCCGAAATCGGGCTGTGATGGCACCGCATCGCGGATCACCGTGACATGATCGGGCAAAGCGCGGTCAAGCTCGCTCGCGGTCCGCCGCATATGCCAGTCGGTCGTCACCAGCCGCAGCGATCGCACCTCGTTCTGCGCCACCCACTTGGCGGTTTCAGCGGCGTTAGAGCGGGTATCGACCGCGCTATATCCCAGCGTGATACAGCATTCCATTTGATCAGGATCGACCTTGAATTCGGCGGCGAATTCGCCGGGCTTTACCTCCGGGTCGACCCCGCTCACCAGCATCTTATCCGCAAGCCCTTGATCCAGCACCTCCAGACCGCGCGCGATGCGGCCCGCGCCGCCGGTGGGCACAATCACCGCGTCGGTGGCTATCCCCGCAACCGGGCGTGGCAAACTAACCGCAAACCACAAAAAGCCGATCGCCCAGGCCAGAAACATTATAGATGCAATACGCCGGATCATGCCTGTCCCTAGAGCATACCCTTGAGGGCAAGCGCAATCGTGATCCGCGCCGTCAGCAACGCGATCAGCACCCCGGCCAGCGGGACGGCGGCGATCACTAGCCAATCGCCCAGGCCAAGCCCGCCGCCGCTGGTCATCCCGCTATCGAGCGCCGCAAATTGCTGCCCCAACAGCCATACCGCGCCTGCGCCCAGCGCCGCGCCGACGACTGCACCGAACGCGGCTTCGCGCAGCACGCTGCGCAGGAACACCGCTGAAATCTGCCGATCAGTCGCGCCCAGCAGGTGAATAATCTCGACCGTGTCGCGCGCACCGGCAAAGGCATTGCGCGCCGCCAACCACACCGCCGCCGCCGTTGCCAGCGCAACCAGCGCGATCAGGCCCAGCGCCAACCATTGCAGTGCGGCCAGCGCGTTATAGACAGGTCGTAACCAGTCCGATTGTGCATCAACCCGGGCGCCCGGCACGGTATCTTTCAGCGCTGCTTCGATTGCGGCGATATCGGCTGGGCCGGCGCTGCGGGTCAGTTCGACATCGATCAGGGCCGGAATCGGCACATCTCCGTTTCCCGCGCCTTCGCCAAGCCAGGGTTCGAGCAGCGCGGCCAGCTCCGCCTCTGGCACCAGCCGCACCGCGCGCACACCGTCTAACGCGGTTAGCACCCGCACCGCTTCTGCGCCGCGAACCGAACGCAGATTCGGATTGGGTTCGACCACCTGCACTGTCACTGCGGCAGACAGATCGGCGCGGGCGCTGTTGGCAAGTTTGCCGAGCGCAAGCCCGCCAGCTGATGCGATCACTACCAACGCGATCAGGATTGCGATGACCCACGGGATCGGCCCGGCAAACCGGGTTGAAGGCAGCAATTGGGCCGTTTTTTGGCCGAGCGTCCAGCTTGTAAGCGCATCGGCCCCGGCAGCGCCTGCGGCTGGGGGGGCATCGGTAAGCGGCGGGGTTGGCAGGCTCATTGACTGTTTGCCGCAGGCGCTGCCGGGCGCGGCGGATAGCGCAGCGCCCCGGTTGGGTCGGACAGTTGGCCTTTGTTCAGCCGCATGATCAGCGAATCTGGTACTTTTTTGAGCAAATGGACGTCGTGGGTTGCCACCACCACCGTTGTCCCGACCCGGTGGTTAAGCGCTTCAAACAGGCGCAGCAGCTTCAACGCCATATCGGGATCGACGTTGCCGGTCGGCTCGTCTGCAATCAGCATCCGGGGGCGGGCAATCACGGCGCGGGCAATGGCGACGCGCTGCTGCTCTCCGCCTGAAAGTGACGCCGGCACTGCATGGGCACGGTGCGCCAACCCGACCCAATCGAGCATGTCGGTCACAGCCTTCGCCACGCGCTTGTCATCCGCGCCGGCCAAGCGCAGCGGCAGCGCCACATTATCAAACGCGGTGAGATGCGGCACCAGCCGGAAATTCTGGAACACAACCCCCAGCCGCCGCCGCAGATCGGGTAAGCGTTGGCGCGGCATGGTGATCAAATCCTGCCCGAACATCCGAATTGCCCCGCGCGACGGGCGCTGCGCAAGGTATAGCAGTTTGAGCAAGCTGGTCTTGCCAGCCCCGCTCGCGCCGGTCAGGAAATAGAAGCTGCCGGGGTAAAGCGTGAACGACAGATTGCTCAGCACTTCGGGATCGGTGCCATACCGCAGGCCGACATTATCAAACTTTACGATCTCGGCGGGGCGATCATCCATCGCCCGCACCTAACAGCGCGTTCCCGCCGGGGAAAGCCGAACATCGCAGCCAGATGCCGCCGCGCGCCTAATATTCGCGCCGCAATGTGGAAAACACCGCCGAAATCGACGCCGTGGGGGCGGCGGCCCTTGTGCGGTGGAGCGCGAAGACTATTGCCATTTGTGACATGATCATCGCCTGTCCAGCCTGCGGCACCCGTTATGCGCTGCCCGAAGCTGCCATTGGCAGCGAAGGCCGCACCGTGCGCTGCGCCAAGTGCAAGCATAGCTGGTTTCAGGATGGTCCAGTACTCGATCTGATTGATCTTGCTGCGCCGTCTGCTGAAGTTCCTCTCTCAGCACCAGCCGGGTTGGGGTCGGCTAGTACGGATGAGCCCGTCGGCTTGCAGCGAGAGTCTGAACCCGTGCCCGAACCAGAGCCTGACCCGGTTATTAATGGCCCTTCGATCAGCCATTGGCGCACACCCGATGACACTGCTTTCGAAACTACCAACGATGATAACGGGTCGTTGGCTGCGCGCGCGCTGGGGCGGAATCTCAGTCGCGGTGAGCCGCAGGACAGCGAAGAGCGGGTAATCCCGCGTACCGATCCGCCCGCCGCCGCTTCAGCGGAATACAGCCCGCCGTTTGATGACGAGGATGACGCTGACGAAGGATCGCAGTTTGATTACCGCGCGCCGTTCATCCGGCGGCGCAATACCCTGCGGATGTGGACCTTTGCTGCAGCGATTTTTGCCGTGCTGGCAACAGCGACGGTCGCGGCGGTCAATTATTATGGCCTGCCTGAATGGCTGCCTCTGAGCCGCCCGACCTTTGGTATCGGCGAGCCCGGTCTTGAACTCGATTTCCCCGCGACGGAACAGCGCAAGGAAGAGCTCGCCAATGGCGAAGCAATTTTCCGCGTGCGCGGCACCATCACGAATACCGCACGCGAAACATTGAACGTGCCCGATGTGCTGGTAGTGTTCAGCGATGCGCGCGAACGCAATGTCGGCGATTGGGTGGTGGTTCCGGCCAAGCAGCGATTGGCACCCGGAGAAACCGTGACCGTGACCGAAGCGATCGCCAATATCCCCACTGGCGCAGTGGTCGCCGATCTGGGCTGGGCTCCAAACTAGCTCCCTTAACCGGCCGCAAGCGGGCGCAGCGATCAAAGGAGCTTGCGCCGCGCAAAGCCCCTTGCTAGTGGCGCGCTCCTACCGCGAGGCCAGCACATTGGCTGCCTCGACATACCCGAGTGCGGTCGTGGCGGAACTGGTAGACGCGCAACGTTGAGGTCGTTGTGGGCGAAAGCCCGTGGAAGTTCGAGTCTTCTCGACCGCACCAAACAGTAAGTCCCGAAAAATACATGACGACGGCCGGCGTATCAAGCTCCGAAAACGGCGCAGTTCTGCGGGATTTTCGCGCCAGCTGACCGATAACGTGAGTCAGAGCACCCACAAAGAGCCGATTTCCCGGCCCATTTTTACCCATATCTCTGCCTTGAAAAAACTGACCGCAAATGCGGCCGTGCAGAGTCAGGCAGCAAACCCCAGCATCTGCTCCTGCCTATGCCAAGTGAGCGGCAGGTCCGCCGCGAGTAACTGCTTGCGATCCAGGCGGGGGGGCTGCCGTTCGTCAATGATTAACTCGATGAGGCGGGGGTTCAGCCATGAGAGGCGGAGCAGCTTGCCTAGCAGGGCGCGGCAGCGACCCTCGCGCTGAGATCAGACGTGGCGCCGCATAATGGTGCGTACGCGCTTTGCTTCCTCCGGGACCGGCACCAGCTTGCGTTCGATCACCTGACAGGAGCGCGCAGTGCAGGCAGTGCCGCAGCCTGCCAATGATCCGGGCGAGCCGGTGGGAACCGTGCGCATGGCAAATGTATGGCAGTTCGGGAGCTTGGCGGCATCAATTGCGGCGCTGGTTTTTGGAGGCCTTTATCTTGGCGAACGAGACCGGTCACAAGGCGCTGTCGAAAGCCTCGCCTTGGCAAGATCGCAGCCTGACCTGGATTCTTCAGCCATCCGTGTTGCACAGGTCATTCAAGCCGATGGCGACCCGCTGCCAACCGCGATCTACTAAGGGGCTGGCGGAAAGCTGACCGCGCGGATCGCGACGATTGGCGATCAGGGCCTGGTTCCCCAATTGTGGGTGATCGGCCCAGATGGTAAGCCGCGCTCGCTCGGCCAAAGCACCAGCGGGTCTGTTTTTGTGGTAGAAATGACCGAGCAAATGCTGGCCGACATCGCCGCTGGCAGTTTGATCGCCATCTCGCTTGAGAAAGCGGCAAAACAGCTGAGCGCGCAGCCGACTGCAGAACGTATTCTCGGCGCGGCGCGGCTTGCTCCGGTGACCTGCGCGAGGGCGATTTTACGCGCCTCCCAAGCGACCTGATTACCGGCCCAGGATCATTTCGCGCGGGGGGTCGCCAGCGGCGAAGACGAACGTAGTGATGTCAGCGTTGCTGCCAATATTGACCCGATTGGTCTGCCGCGCCCAGACATCAGTCAGGATCTGCGAATTGACCCGGATCCTGGCACCCGGTGCGGGCGCCGGGGCCTCCAGATAGATCAACACATTGCCGCCTTCAATCTCGCTGCCGACATAGTCGGCGGCCACCGCTGCGCCATCGATTTTCAGCGAGAACCGCTGGGCAACATAGCTTGCAAAATCCTCGCGGCTGGCGGCGCTGCCGACGATGTCGGGAACTTTGATCCCCTGCAACCGGAGCGCGTGTTCGGCGTCGTGCACCGGCACCTGATGCACCAGTTCCAGCCGATCCGTGCGCGGATTGACCGACACCGTGCTGATCGCGATCTTCTGCTGATGCGCCATCACCGGCGACACCTGTGCCAGTAGCAGCGCCAGCACAGCCAGCGCGCGCTGGATCACTTGCGCTTGTCCTTTTCTGCGCCAGCGGTTTCGCCCATCAAATCGCGGCTGACCCGGGCCTTGCTGGCTTCGGTCTTAAATGCTTCGACCCGGCTGGGGATGATGCGGCGCGGGTAGTGGTTGTTTTCGATATCGGCATCGGCGGTTTCCCAATCGGGATCAAGCACCACCTGCACCAGTTCCTTGCCCTTGGGGAACACCAGCAGCTTGGCGACTTCGCGTGCGTTGCGGCGCCAGATTTCGGCCGGGATCATCAGCTTTTCAGTCTTGCCGTCAGCAAAGGTCAGCCCCAGAATAATCGGCATCACCAGCCCGCCCTTGTTGGTGAAATTGAGGACGTAGTAATTCGCGTCCTCCTTAACCGCGCGGTCAAACGCAGTGCGTTCCCACCTGTCGAGACCATCGACGAATTCCTTGTAACCCTTGGTATCCTTGGGCGTGACGGTAAATTCGTCGTTGGTATCGTAGAAATCAGTTACACCGGGGTTTTCCAGCACCCAGATCGGCAGGCGTTGTTCGCCGTTCAGGCCCCTGCCGATCAGATCGGGTTCGTCATCACGTTCCTTGCGGCGGCGCGGCAGGTCGATGTCGGGGTTCTTGGTGTCGATATTGAGGCGGTAGATCGAATCGAGCGAAATATCGACGTGATCGGTGGTGTAGAACCACCCGCGCCAGAACCAGTCGAGATCGGTGCCCGATGCTTCTTCGATGGTGCGGAAGAAATCGGCGGGTGTGGGCCGCTTAAACTTCCACCGGCGGGCATATTCTTTCAGCGCGAAATCGAACCGTTCTCGCCCGATGATCGTATCGCGCAGCAGGTGATACGCCGCCGACGGCTTACCATAGGCGTTTGCGCCCAAATTGGTGACCGAGTCCGATTGCGTCATGATCGGTTCCTGCTCGCTCGAGACCATATAGCTGACCATGTCGCGTGGCAGGCTACGGGTCCACGGCATGTCCGGATCCCATTCGTAACCGGCGACCGAATCGAGAAAGGAATTCAGCCCTTCGTCCATCCACGTCCACTGGCGCTCGTCCGAATTGACCGTCATCGGGAAATAGATGTGGCCAATCTCATGGATCACCACGCCCACCAGAAATACCTTTTCGGCCAGCGAATAGGTGCGGCTGCCATCCTTGTTCAGTGTGGTGCGCGGGCCGTTGAAGGTGATCATCGGATATTCCATCCCGCCGACCGGGCCGTTGATGCTTTGCGCGGTGGGATAGGGGTAATCAAAGCTGAACCGCGAATAGACCTTGAGCGTGTGGACCACAGCGGCGGTCGAATATTTGCGCCACAGATCGCCGCCTTCCTTGGGCCAAAAGCTCATCGCGAGCACGGTTTCGTGCTCGGCGCCGGGCTGTTTTACCCCTTGCGCATCCCACATAAACTTGCGGCTGGAAGCCCAGGCGAAATCGCGCACATTGGTGGCGGCAAATTTCCATGTCTTGCTGCCAGCCGTGCCTGCCGCTTCGTTGGCGGCGGCTTCTTCGGCGGTGACGATGAACAGCGGCGCTTCGGCATCCTTGGCGGCTTCCAGCCGCTGGCGCTGCGCGGCGGTGAGCACGGCATCGGGGTTTTGCAATACGCCGGTCGATGCAACAATGTGATCGTCGGGCACGGTCATTTCAACGTCGTAATCGCCGAATTCGAGCGTGAATTCGCCGCGACCCAGAAATTCCTTGTTATGCCAGCCTTCGTAATCCGAATAGGCGACCAACCGCGGGAACCACTGCGCGATCAGGAAGATGTCGTTGCCACCTTTGCGCGGATCGTCTGGGAAATGTTCGTAGCCCGACCGCGCATTGACTGCGTCTTCCTCAACGATGGCGAAGGTCCATTCGATCATGTATTCGGTGGTGGCTCCCGGCGCGAGCGGTTCGGGAAGGTCGACCCGCATCAGCGTGCCAATGATCGTGTGCGGCAGGTTAGCGTCGTCCAGCATTTTTACCGCGGTGATATCATAGCCGTAGTTATTGTCGGCCATCGCCTGCTGGCGGCGCAGTTCTTCCATCGAAAGCTTGGTCGGCTCGCTCGCGCTGCCAAGGCTGACCTTGGGCCCGCGCCGGCCGGCCCCGCCGAACGCATCGGTCAGTTCCGCCATTGAATCGGTGCGGAAGATGTTCTGATCCAGCTGCATCCACAGCCACGGCAGCGCATCGGGCGAATTGTTGGTATAGCGGATGGTCGCGCGCGCGTTCAGGCGGCGACCCTCTTCATCCAATTCAGCGGTGATTTTGTAATCGACCTTTTGCTGCCAATATTCATGCCCCGGCGCGCCGCTCGCGGTGCGATAGGTGTTGGCATCGGGCAGCACTTCATCAAGCTGGCGGAACTTGTCTTCAAATGTGCCCTTGGTCTGCTGCACGCCCTGCGCAAAAGCAGGGGCGGCGAACAGCAGAGCGGCGACAAACAGTACGAAACGCAAGGGCGTTCTCCGAATAGGTAACTGATCAACAAACGCAGTTGAAAGCGCAAAAGCGTAAAGCGCGCAAGCGGGTATCACCGCATGCGTGAGGTTTTGTATCCTGCATGGCCCAAACGCCACGGGCTTGGCGCTGGCACGCAATCGTTCTATCGCTTCGCCGGATGACACACCCCCTTTGGCACGCCCTGCACGAAGCCGCCTGTGCGCGCGGGGAAAAAACCTATCGTGACCCGGACACCGGCTACACGGTGTTCACCGCGCACGGTCACCGCGCGCGCGGCAAGTGTTGCGGTTCGGCCTGTCGCCATTGTCCTTATGGCCACGAAGCTGTGCCAATCCGCAATTGATCGAAGGAAACATGACCGATGAAAACCCGTTATGAAGACTAGGGCCGCCGTTGCTTTTGCGGCAAAACAGCCGCTCGAAATCGTCGCGCTTGACCTTGAAGGCCCCAAGGCTGGCGAGGTGCTGGTCGAAATCATGGCGACCGGGATCTGCCACACCGATGCCTATACGCTTGATGGCTTCGACTCAGAGGGCATTTTTCCCAGTGTGCTGGGCCATGAAGGCGCTGGCATCGTGCGCGAGGTCGGCAGCGGCGTAACCAGCGTGAAGCCCGGCGATCACGTCATCCCGCTCTACACCCCCGAATGCCGCCAGTGTAAATCGTGCCTGTCGGGCAAAACCAACCTGTGCACCGCGATCCGCGCGACGCAGGGCAAGGGATTGATGCCCGATGGCACGACGCGGTTCAGCTACAAGGGCCAGCCGATCTTCCATTACATGGGCTGTTCCACATTCAGCAATTTTACGGTGTTGCCTGAAATCGCTGTCGCCAAAATCCGCGAAGACGCGCCGTTCCAGTCGGCGTGTTATATTGGCTGCGGGGTGACGACCGGGGTGGGTGCGGTGACCAATACCGCCAAAGTGCAGGCCGGCGACAATGTCGCGGTGTTCGGGCTCGGCGGGATTGGCCTCAACGTCATTCAGGGCGCCCTTCTGGCAGGGGCGAGCATCATCATCGGGGTTGATATCAACCCCGCGCGTGAGGAGTGGGGCAGGCAGTTCGGCATGACCCACTTCCTCAATTCCAAAGGCCTGAGCCGCGAGGAAACCGTCGCCAAAATCGCCGAATTGACCGATGGCGGGGCGGATTACACCTTTGATGCGACCGGCAATACCGATGTGATGCGCACCGCATTGGAAGCCTGCCACCGCGGCTGGGGGACCAGTATCATCATCGGCGTGGCAGAGGCGGGGAAGGAAATCGCCACCCGTCCGTTCCAGCTTGTCACCGGGCGCAACTGGCGCGGCACGGCGTTTGGCGGGGCCAAGGGGCGCACCGATGTGCCGGGGATTGTCGACATGTATATGACCGGCAAAATCCAGATTGACCCGATGATTACCCACGTGATGGGGCTGGACGAGATCAACAGCGCGTTCGACCTGATGCATTCGGGCGAGAGCATCCGGTCGGTGGTGGTGTTCTGATGGCCAAGGCAAGACCCGTAAAGATCAGCCTTGCAGGCAAGCTCGCGCTCTTTACCGATCATTGGGCGCCGCGCATCATCGGGCGTTACAACGGAAACGAGATCCGGCTGGTTAAGGCATCGGGGGATTTTCGCTGGCACTGCCACCCGGACACCGACGAGCTATTTCTCGTTCTTGAAGGCCAACTCCATATGGAGTTTCGCGACCACACCGAGATATTAGAGGCTGGAGAGATGATCATCGTACCCCGCGCAGTGGAACATTTCCCGCGCGTGCCCAAAGGCGAGGTTAAACTGTTGCTGATCGATCCTGCCGACGAGCCAAATACAGGCGATCCCGAAAGCGCATTCAAGGCATTGGAAATCTAGGGCTAATCCGCCAAAGCCCCGAACCGCCCGCCAAAGAACACCAGCGGGCGGCCACCGGCGGCGGCCTGCACCATGCCGGTTACCGTGCCAAGGATCAGCGCGTGATCGCCCGCCGCGTGCACCGCTAACGTGCGGCAAACGAGGTGACCCAGTGCGCCGCGGATCACCGGCAAGCCATCGTCATGCATCGCAAAATCTTCCACCATCAAGGCGCTGTCGCCGCGCGCGGCATAGCGGCGGGCGAGTGCTTGCTGGCCTTCGGACAGGATGCTGACCGAAAACCGCTCGGCCCCGGCATAGGCGGCGAACTGGCTTGAGGAATTTTGCAGATTCCAGCTCACCAGCATCGGGTTGAGCGAGACTGACACTAGCGAATTGACCGTCATCGCGGAAATCCCGCCGCTGTCTGACAGGATCGCAATCACCGCTATCCCGGTCGCAAATTGCCCCATCAACTGGCGGAATGCATGCGTCTGGGCCTGACTCTCCGGAGCAGAAGCGGGCAAGGGGGTCTCCGATACGGCAGGCGAGGGACAGGGTGGGGGGATAGGGGCGGGGCAGACGTGCAAGCCTGCGGTCGTTTCTTCAAGCTGGGATGCATTGTCAATCAATCCCGGCGCTAGAGGTTCCGAAAACACACTGGTGTGACAACGCCGCCGGGTGACGGCCTGCCAGTGGTTAACCCGGTGGTTACACCGAAGGCTTAAGCGCTAAAGCCGCAACAGCCGCATGGCGTAGCAGGTAAGCAATGTACGAAAGCAGGATTGCAGCCGAACCTATATCGGTCGCGGCAATAGCGGGGTTCCCGCCGGAAATCGACATGCTCGCAGGGGGTAACCTGCCGGGCGGCGGGTTTCTGCGCGCGGCATGGTATCGCAGCAATGGCCCGCAATCAGGGCAGACTTTGGTACTGCGGCGCGGCGCGGGGGCGCGCGATGATGGGGCGGTGATCGCCGCCATTGCCACCGCCCCGTTTGGCCCCGCGATCGCCGGGCTGCGCAAGGTCGCCGGCCCCTATTGGCCGTATCGTAGCGCTTTGGTCGCTCCCCATTGCAACGCAATTGAACTGGCGCGGGCATTTGATCATCCCGCCGCTCGCGCCCTTGGCCCGGTATGGCGAATGGGCCCGGCGCGGACCGATGATCGGGCCACACGGCTGATGATCGAAGCCGCGCATCTGGCGGGCTGGACAGTGCTTTCGCGCTCCGCCGGCACCAGCTGGGTGATCGATCTGGACGCCGCGCGCGCGCAAGGTTGGCCGCGGGCTTCAACCAGCAAGCGGTTGCGCCGGATTGAGCGCCGCCTTGCCGAACAAGGGCGCATCACATGGCAACGGGTGCGCGGGTGCGGCTGGGATTCGGGTGTGCTGGCTGATCTTGGCACGATCGAAGCGGCGAGCTGGATCGCGGCACAGACCGACCGAAGCGGTGCCAAGTTTCTGACCCCCGCCCAGCGCAGCGGCTGGCAAAATATAATGGCTGACCCAGTTCTGGCCGAGATGTTGGTTGCGACGATTTTGCGGGTGGATAGCCGACCGGTCGCCTTTATTTTCGACCTCTATGATGGCCCGGTGCAATATGGGATTGCGGGCAGTTATGCGAGCGATTTTGGCTGTTATGAGATTGGTAAGCTTGCCAATTACCGGGCAATGGCTGACGGGATTGCAGGCGGGCTGATGCTGCTGGATTTGGGCGTTGGCGATAGCGGTTACAAACGCGATATGGGCGCCGCCCAAGGCTATGCGCTGGCTGACCTGTTGTTTGTGCGCAATCGCATCGCTGCGCGGCTGCTGACCAACCTGTGGGGCAGCGCCGCTGCGCCGGTCTGCGCGAAAAACCTTCCTTCAAAGGCGCTGGCCCGTGGATAAAGCTGGCCTCCCATCGCTCGCCGCGCAGGTGCGCACGGCGGTGATTTGGCGTTCGGGCAGCCAGGTGCTCACGCAAATCGTGTCATGGTGTTCGACGCTGATCGTGATCCGCCTGCTGGCCCCGCAGGATTACGGGCTGTTCGCGATGGCGCAGGTGATGCTGGTGCTGCTCAGCACCATGAACGGCTGGGGTTTGGCGAGCGCGCTGATCCGCGAGGCTGAGGTGAGCAAGGAGCGCCTGCGCCAAACGCTGGGGATGCTGGTGCTGATGAATTGCGGGCTGGCGCTGGCGCAATTTCTCGCCGCGCCGCTGGTGGCGTTGTGGTTTGGCCAGCCGCAGGTGACCAGCCTGCTGCGGGTGCTGGCGCTGCTGTATCTCGCCGTGCCGTTCTGCGCGCTGCCGCACGCGATGATGAGCCGCCGGATGGATTTTCGCCGCCCTGCGCAGGTGCGGCTGGCCGCGGCGCTGATGGGCGCGGCGACCGCGCTGACCGGCGCATTCCATGATTGGGGGGTGTGGACCTTGGTCGCTGCCCCGCTGGTGATGATCGTGACCGAAGCGACCGGAATGACCTGGGTATCGGGCGCGCCGATCAGGCCGAGTTTCCGGTTTCGCGGCGCGGGCCATATCGCCGGGTTTGGCGGGGTGATGACCGCGACGCAGCTGTTCTGGTTTGTGCAGAGCCAATCCGATGTGATGATCGCCGGGCGAACGCTCGATCCGCACACGCTTGGCGTTTACACTACCGGACTGTTTCTGGCGCAGCTGCTGGCGGCCAAGTTTGTGCCGCCGATCAACGAAGTCGCCTATGCTGCCTATTCGCGCAGCCAAGAAACCGGATCGGCTGCCTTGCTCGCCACAATCCGGCTGGTGATGCTGATCGCGCTGCCTGCCTATGCCGGGATGGCGGTGGTGGCGCAGCCGCTGGTGCCAGTGCTGCTGGGCGATAAATGGATTGAGATTATCCCGCTGCTGCCGATCCTGGCGGGCGCGATGGCGATGTTAACGCTGCAAATTCTGTTCGCGCCTGCCACCAATGCGCGCGGGGTGCCGTGGGCGGCGCTGCGGATTGCAATCATCGGCAGCGTGGTGATGCCATCGGCATTCCTGATCGGATCGCAATGGGGGATCGAAGGGTTTGCGTGGGGCTGGGTTGGCGGGATGGCGGTGCTGACCGGCGCAACGGTGACGCTGTCGGGCCGCATCGTCGGGCTGAAACTGGGCGATTTGGCACGCGCGATTGCGCCGCCGCTGGCTGCGGCATTGGCGATGGCGGCGGGCGTTGCGGCGCTGCTGACGCTGTTGCCGCCCGCCCTGCCGTCGCTGCTGGTGCTGGTGATCGCGGTGCCGCTGGGCGGGGCGGTGTACGGCAGCGTGCTGCACCTGATCGCGCCGACGCGGCTGGCCGAGGCACTGCATTTCGCCCGCAACAGCGCGGAAGCAGACGTTAAGGTTGCGGCTGGCCCTGCCAAAATCGTGTGATTGACACCCGCTGACCGATCCGGTTTGGCGGGCGGATGAAACTGATCCGACCTGCCCCTGTCACTCGGCCCTTTCCGACCGGCGGGATTGATCTTGCCGTGCACCAATGGGCCGCGCCCGGCTCCGCGTCCGCGCCGCTGGTGTTTGCCCATGCAACCGGCTTTCACGGGCGGGTGTTCGATGCGATTGTCGAACAGTTCCCAGACCATTCCGCCCACGCCATCGACCTGCGCGGGCATGGGCAATCGCGCAACACCGGGGCAGGCGGCGGGCCGATCAGCGATTGGCGGCGGGTGGCAGCCGATGTCGCTGATTTCCTTGGCCAAGCGGGCATCACCGGCGCGGTCGGCATCGGCCATTCGATGGGCGCGCACACGCTGTTGCAGGTTGCCGCCGATCATCCGGGCGCGTTTTGCCGGCTGGTATTGTTCGATCCGGTGATCCTTGCGCCGGAATTTTACGCGCCGGGCCAACCGCTTTACAGCGATGACAATCCCCACCCCGCGATCCGCCGCAAGCGCGATTTCGCATCGCCCGAAGCGATGATCGAACGCTTCAAAGACCGCGATCCCTATTGCCTGTTTGATCCCCGCGTGTTCGCAGATTACTGCCGTTACGGCCTTGTCCCAGCCCCCTCGGGTGAGGGGTATCAACTAGCCTGCTCGCCCGAGGTGGAGGCCAGCGTTTACGCCTCAAGCCGCAGCAATCCGGGCGTGCTGGAGGCGGCGCGCAGTGTCGCGATCCCGGTGCTGGTGGTGCGCGCCAAACACACTGATCTCAATGATTTCAAAAGCTCACCGACGTGGCCAGAGCTTGCGGCGATCTTGCCCCACGGCACCGATCTCTATCGCCCTGACCGCACCCATTTTCACCCGCTCGAAGACCCGGCAGATGCGGCCCGGATCATTGCTGATTTTATCGGCTGATACGCGATGTTCGCCGAATGTTTCACGTGAAACATTGCGCTCCGTCACCGCGAAGCATCCAGTAACTCTCGGATATCATTTGCAACTCTCTCAACCACCGTACGGTCGGGATGTAGGAGATTGGCCCCAATCTGGCTCGCCAACCCGCCGTAGAATTGTTTGAGGCTGACATATAAGGGGTGGCCGGGGGCAACCGATTGGGCCAGCCACAGCATGATGCTCTGCGCGCGGGCAAGCGGCTGCCTAGGCGGGGTCTGGCCCCGGTCTAAACCGATCAAGGCCTGGTTCAGCGCGGACGCCGCCTCGGCCAAACAGATGCGGGTGAGATCAGCGCTGCCCGATGCCTCGATCCGGGCGTCAAGTTCAACCCGGCGATAGGTTGCGGCAGGATTGGCGGCGAGCATGTGCATGGCGCGCGGTCCTTAATTGTTATCGCGCGGCGCGAATTGCAGGCGCAGGAAGTCGAGCGTCGATTGCGATGCCGCCACGCGCCGTTCCGAAGCGATGAAATTGCGGGTCAGCCGCTGGCGCAGCACTTCTTGTTGCTCAGTAATCCGCGCCAACCGTACGTCGCCGCTTTCCAACTGGCTTTCAAACCGGCGCAGCGACCCGCCGAGCGATCCGGGGTCAGCGATCAAGGTGCTTTCGCGGGCGAACTGATCGACCGTGGCAAACACCCCCCTTGGCCCAAGCGTGAACAGCGCGGCGACCGCATCCGGGCTCGCTTCGAGCGCTGCATCAAGCCGTGCGGCATCGAACCGGAACGTGCCGTCGCGGTTCAACACCACGCCCAGATCGGCGAGCGAGCGCGGTTCGCCCGGGCCAGCGCCGGGATCAATTAACCGGCCCGCCAGCCCTGCCAGATCGCGGCGCAATTCGCGCGCGCCCGGATCATTGCCAAGCTCGCCCCCGCGCGGCGCGGCGACAGTATTGACCTGCGATGCGATATCATTGAGCGCGGCGACCAGATCGCTGACCACCGCTGAAATTCCGGCGGAATTGCTGCCGAATGAAACCGTGGTCGGCGCGCCGGTATTGGTAGCGGTCAGTTGCAGGCCAAACCCGCCCGGCAGGCCGGTGACGCGGTTGGTCGGGCTGCTGATTTCCACGGTATCCAGCAGAAAGGCGGCATCGACTGCGGTCGTGCGCAGTTCGCCGGTATCGCTTGCGGGGTTCCAGCCGAGATAGCCAAGATCGCCCGCTGCGCCGGTGGGCGCGGCCGATCCGCTGACGGGTTCAAGCACAAATCCGCTGTTGGCGCCCTCTGCGCCTTTGAGCACCAGCCGCGCGCCGCCGGTGCCAGCGGTGACATAGGCATTGATCGCGCCGCCGCTGCTATTGGTGATTTTGGCGGCCAGAGTGGCCAGCGTGTCTTCGGCTGTCACCGTGATCGCCAGCGCGCTGCTGGCGGCGTCTTGGGCAAAGCCTGATCCGGCCACTGTTCCAAACCGGATGCCCAGCGTGCCTTCGCCGACCAGGTCGGTGCGGCTGGTATAGGATTTGGACACCAGCGTTTGGCTTTGCGCCAGCTGCGTGACTTCGAGCGAATAGCTGCCGCGCGGGCTGAGGCCGACCGGCACGGTGGCGCGCGCCACCGCCGGATTGCCGATTTCGCCGCGCGGGGCCAGATCGCCGCTGCGAAACCGGGTGCCGAGCGCGCTGGCGAGGCTGGTGACGGAACTGCGCAGCTGCGCAACCGCCGAAATCCGGGTTTCCAGCGATTGCCTGCGCGTCTCCAACGTCTGCCGCTGGAACGAAAAGCTGGCAGCCGAAATGTCGGTGGCCAGCGTATTGAAATCAATCCCGCTGCCCGCGCCAAGCGATGTCAGAATTGAAGAGCCGGGATTGTCCATGCCCCTGATAACGGGCGTTTGGGGGTAAGTTTAAGCGGGCGGTGGTTCGCCCCTCCACGTCCCGCTCATGCTAGGGTCAGGACCTATTACCCGCACCATTGAGGTTTGAGTTAAAAGGGCCCAGCGCGAGGAAGTGAGGTGCAGGAATATGTCAATATTTCAAACCGAACTGACGCGGCGATGGGCCCTTTTGGCCAAATCCCTTCGGGACGGCGGAATGGTGCGGTTAATAGGTCCTGACCCTAGTGATCGTTCCCAATTGGCATGTGGAATGACCGGGTTGACCAGAAACCGATACTAACCTGCTCGGGCCGGGAATGGCGGCTATCTTCAGTTCGTTTCCTGAAACTCCACATTCAGAAAGCGACCCCAAAGCTGCCGATGTGATCGAACCCATGACAGGCCGTTTATTGCCGCAATCGTCAATTGATCGCATGGGACCGTGCGGCTATGACTGGATGATGCTACGTTTCGTGACCCTTGCGCTACTCCTATCCGCGCTGCTTGTGCCGCGTGCGGCATGGGCGGAGCATCTGGGGCAGCACGGGCAGTCGCTGGCGTCGTCCGAAGACCATGTTCATCATAACGATCACGTCCACACGGATGCCAGCCCCGACGACGAGAGCGATCACGGATCCGGGTTTGCCCACAACCACCTGCCTGCCGATGTACTTTCGGTCGGAGCTGAGCCCGGATCCGCGCCTGTGCTGAAAGAGCGGCTGATGCTGGCCGAACGGCGGAGTGCTACGCCGCTCGCTGATCGTGCGCCAGAAAGCCCGCCGAACAACCTTTTACGACCTCCGCGAACACTCTGACGTGCTTGCCGGGCGATTGCCCGGTCGTCTGACTTATGCGGAGAATATTATGTCAATTCAGTGGATGCGCTGCGTATCCCGTCTCATCCCTGCCATGCTGGGTGTGATCGCTCTGCCGGTTGCGGCGCAGGAGTCCTTGGCCGAGAGTGATGCGATCGCGCTGGCGCTGGCGCAGGAGGGTATCGCCGCGCGCGACGATGCCGACCGCGCTGCTGCTGGGGCAGAGGTCGATGTGATCGGCCCGCTCGACGATCCTCAGCTTGAACTGGCGCGTGAAGGCGGGGGCGAGATTGAATATCAGCTCCATCTGGTGCAGCCGATCGATCTGGTCGGTCGCCGAGCTGCCTTGCGCGATGCTGCGCGAGCGGATGCCGAAGCGACTGCTGCCGATATCGAACGTCGCCGCCAGTTGCTGATCGCCGATGTGCGGAGCGCCTATGTCCGCTGTGCCGCGGCCTCAGCGCAGGCCGATATCTGGCAGGCCTACATCGCAGATGTGCACGAAGCGCTGCGGATTGCCTCTGCGCGGGCGGAAGCGGGCGATACCGCCGTTTATGATGTGCGCCGCGTCCGCGTGCAGGCCAGCGCGGCGGACGCCGGACGCTTGCAGGCTCAAGGCGCGCGCCGGGCTGACTGTGTGACGCTGGGCGGGCTCACCGGGGTGGTTGATCCGACGGTTGCTCTGGAGGCTCTCACGGCGCTTAGCCAAGCAGAAACAGCGCTTGGCGAGCGCGCCGATCTGACCGCGCAGGAACAGCGCATCACCGCGGCCGAATATCGCCTCACAGCGGCTGAACGTGCGCGCTGGCCGCAGCTTTCGGTCGGCACTGGGGTGCGCGGGATCGATGATGGTACAGGTACGCAATATGGCCCCATCATCTCGCTTGGGCTTTCGCTGCCGCTGTGGAACGGCGGGGGCGCGGCGGTGCGGCGCGAGGATGCGCGGCGCACGTCACTTGAGGCGGAACTTGCCATTGCTCGCCGCCGGATAGCTGCCGAACAATTGGCTGCCAGCGCCCGTCTGTCCTCGTTACGCGCCGCTGCCGTTGCTGCAATCAGCGCACGGGACGATGCCGGGCGGCTCGGCATTATTGCCAATACTGCCTACCAATCCGGAGAAATCGGGGTTGTCGAATTGCTAGATGCCTACGAAGCCGCGCGCGACGCCGATCTTTCAGTGATCGCCTTTGCGCTTGATGCCGCGCTGGCCGCGGTCAACTACGACCTCACCACTGGAAGGAGCTACCGATGAAGAAGATTATTGTGTGTGCCGCGATCCCGGCACTGTTGGTGCTGACCGCTTGCGGCGATTCTGCCGACACCGCCGAGGCCCCAGTAGCCGCCGACGCAGCTGACGGTGACAACGACGCACCCGACCCCGTGGCTGAAGATCACGAACACGATGGTGTGCCGCACGACGAAGCAGCACCGCACGACCATTGATCCCCTCTCGATTCGAGTATTGACAATGACCCGATCCCGCCTGTTTGCGGCGCTTGCCGCGCCTGTTTTGGCCCTGTCTCTGGCAGGGTGCGGATTGCTGTCCCCGGAAGAGCCGGCTGCGTCTGATGGCGACGGCGGGATCGTGGTCACGCAATTTTCGCCAGCGACCGAACTTTTTGTCGAATACCGCCCTTTGGTGCAGGGCAAGAACCGGCGGTTCGATGCGCACCTCACCTGGCTGGATAGCTACAAGCCCGTGACTGATGGCACGCTCACCGCAGAACTGGTGTGGCCCGATCGCAAGCGGGACACCGCCAAGGCTGGGCCGAGCGACACCCAAGGCATCTTCAGGCCGCTGCTAAAGGCGTCCAAGAACGGCAAGGCGCGGCTGCGGCTGGTGCTCGATAATCCCAACGGCCAATCGGTTTACGATCTGGGCGAGGTGACCGTGTGGGCGACCAGCGCAGAAGGCGCCAAGGCCGCTCCTGTCGAAGCCAAGGAGGAAGGCGCGGTCGCGTTCTCCAAGGAAGTGCAGTGGCGCATCCCGTTCATGACCACGGCGGCACAGCTTACCAATTTCGCCGAGACCGTGCCGGTCACCGTCGATGTGCAGTTACAGCCTCAAGCCGAGGCGATTGTTTCGGCTCCCATTGACGGTATTCTTCGTGCAGCACGAATGCCTGCTGCGGGCGACCGGGTCCGGCGCGGGCAGGTGCTTGGCAGCATTTCATCGACCCTTGGCGGGGGCGAGGATGTCGCCACGCTTGGTCTCGCAATCAGCCAAGCGCAGATTGCCAGTGATGCGGCGGCGCGTGAAGTGGCGCGCATGGCGCAGCTGGTCGAGGCTGAAGCCGTTCCTGCACGGAGGCTTGATGAGGCGCGCACCGCATTGCGGTTGGCCGAGGCGCAGCTGCGAACAGCCAAGCAGCGCCGCTCGGCTGTAGCAGGCGGCGGGGCAGGTGTTCCCGTCGTCGCGCCAATCTCAGGGGAGGTGCTCGATAGCACCTTTGTGCAAGGCGCAGGGGTGACCGGCGGACAGCGGCTGCTGCGGATCGGCGATCCGGCGGCGCTGTGGCTGGTCGCCCGCGTGCCAGAAGCGATGGCTGCGAAGGTCGGCACGCCCAGCGGAATCGACCTGCAATTGCCCGATCAGGTCATCACGCTGGGCAATGGCACGGGTCAGCTGGTGCAGCGCGGCGCAGCGATTGATCCGCAGACCCGAAGCCTTTCAGTCATCTTCGCCTGGAACAGCCGCGCGCTGCGCCCTGGCCAGCGTGTGCAGGGGCAATTGCGCACCGGAAATGCCACGCAGCGGCTGACCATTCCTGCCAGTGCCCTGCTCAATGAAAGCGGGCAGGATGTAATCTACGTCCAATTGGGCGGCGAGACTTTCCAGCGCCGCGCCGTCACCGTGCTGGCGCGCAGCGGCACGCAAGTGGCCGTCGAAGGCCAGCTCAAGGCAGGCGAACGGGTGGTCACGCGCGGCGCGGCGGCGGTCAGGGCAGCGGCGGCGACGCCCGATGCCTTCGGCCACGGCCATGCGCATTAAGGGGCTGATCTGTGCTTGAACGCCTCGTCCGATGGAGCTTCGAAAACCGGGCGATGGTCTACGCCATTGCTGCGCTGCTGACCGCGTTCGGCGCGTGGACAGCGCTGCGCACGCCGGTTGACGTGCTACCCGATCTCACCGCGCCGACCGTCACCGTCGTGGTGGATGCTGGGGGCTACACCCCGACCGAGGTGGAGCAGCGCGTTACCATACCGCTGGAAACCGCGCTCAATGGAGCGCCCGGGCTGCGGCGCATCCGCTCGAACAGCGCCACAGGCCTATCGGTGGTCACGCTTGAGTTTGACTGGGCGACCCCGCCCGAAAGCGCGCGTCGGATCGTAGCCGAACGGCTGCAGACGGCAGGCGACGAATTGCCCGCGGACTTGCCGCCTCCGCACATGACCCCGGCCAGTTCGGTCATGGGCGAGATCATGTTCGTCGCCTTGCGGTCAGACAGCGCCAGCCCGATGGATCTTAAGTCCACCGCAGACTGGATTGTCCGTCGCCGTGTCATGTCAGTTCCGGGCATCGCCGAAGTGCTAACCATCGGCGGGGACGAACGGCAAGTGCAATTGCTGGTCGATCCTGCGCGCATGTCTGCGCGGGGCATCGGCACAAATCAGGTGATCGAAGCCATGTCCGCCGCCAGCAATAATCGCAGCGCCGGGGTTGTGGTCGCCAACGGGCAGGAATTGCTGGTCGAAGGGGTTGGCCGCGCGGCCACGGCCGATGATTTCGGCAATGTCGTGGTGGGCGATGCGGGCGGTGTGCCGGTGCTGGCGCGCGAGATCGGCGATATCCGCATCGGCGAAGGGCTGAAACGCGGCACCGGCGCTTTCAACGGCAAGCCTGCGGTGATCCTCGCCATCCAAAAGCAGCCGGGGGCAAATACGCTAGAACTGACCGACCGCCTCGACACTGTGTTCAGCGAACTTCAGCGCAGCCTGCCCGAAGGCATGGTGCTGGAAACGCGGGTGTTCCGGCAGGCCGATTTCATCCAGCGCTCGGTCGATAACGTCACCACTGCGCTGATCGAAGGGCTGGTGCTGGTTGCAGTGATCGTGTTCATCTTCCTCGTTAGCTGGCGCGCGACCGCCGTCGCGCTGGCGGCGATCCCGGTGTCGGTGGTGAGCGCGATCATCGTCATCAACGCGGGCGGCGGCACGATCAACACCATGACGTTGGGGGGACTCGCAATTGCGCTCGGTATGCTGGTCGATGATGCGATCATCGTGGTCGAGAATGTGGTGCGCCGCTTGCGTCTGGAACGTGCCAAGACGCCCGAGGAGCAGCAAAGCGATATCGCCGTGGTTGCAGCGGCAACCGGCGAGGTGCAGGGCGCAATCATCTTTGCGACGCTGATCATCCTGCTGGTGTTCCTGCCGATATTTGGGCTTTCGGGTATCGAAGGGCGGCTGTTGCAACCACTGGCGCTGGCTTACGGCGTGTCGCTGCTCGCAAGCCTTGCAGTGGCGCTGACGCTGACCCCGGCGCTCAGTTACGACTTGCTCAGCCGCCGCCCCGATGATGTCGGACGCGAGCCCGGCTGGGTGATTCGCATGAAGCGCTGGTATGTCGCACTGCTCGACCGATGGCTGGACCGTTGGCGCTTGCTAGCGGTGGGGTCGCTGATCATGGTGGTGCTGGCAGGCATCGGGATCGTGCTGGCGGGCCGCGCCTTCCTGCCCGAGTTCAACGAAGGCTCACTGACGGTCAACGTCACGACCCTTCCCGGCACCAGCCTTGCTGACAGCGACCGCGCGGCGAGCGAGGTTGAAGCGGCTCTGCTGTCGCAGCCCGAGGTCCGCACCACCGCTCGCCGAACCGGCCGCGCGCCGGGCGATCCGCACGCGCAGGAAGTGTTCGCCTCTGAAATCGAAGCCAGCCTCAACGATGATGGCCGTGACCGTGGCGAACTCCTTTCAGCACTGCGGGATGCCGTCGGCACCGTGCCGGGGGTGCAGGCGATCTTCGGTCAGCCCATCGGCCACCGGGTCGATCATATCCTTTCCGGCGCGCGCGCGAACATCGCGATCAAGGTTTTCGCACCCGACACCGACACGCTCCAGCGGATTTCCACACAGGTCGAGACCGCAGTTAGCGCAATTCCCGGCACGGTGGATGTGCAGCGCGATACGCAAAGTCTGGTGCCCTATCTGCGCGTGCGGTTGCGGCGGGCCGATCTGGCGAACTACGGCCTCGCGGTCGAGGCTGTGACCGGCGCAATCGAGGCCGCGATTGCCGGGGCCAAAGTCGGTCAGCTGATTGAGCGTCCAGTGATCACCGATGTCGTGGTGCGTTATGATCCGGTGCAATATGCCGATGCAGGGCAGCTTGACACCATGCTGATCGCAGCGCCTGGTGGGCAGCTGATCCCGCTGTCCGCGATTGCCGATGTGGTGCGCGATACCGGACCGAATGCAATCACCCGTGAAAGCGTGGAGCGGATGCAGCTGGTGATGGCCAATGTCTCGGGCCGCGATCTCGGCGCGGTGGTCGCCGATATCGACACTGTGCTGGAAGACATCGCGCTGCCTCCGGGTGCACATATCGAGCTTGCCGGGCAGTTCGAAAGCGCGGCCAGCGCAGGCCGCACGCTGTTGGCGCTGGGGCTGGTCGTGCTGCTCGGCATGTTCCTGCTGCTGCAACAGGCGTTCCGGTCGGGCCGCGATGCGTTGCTTGTGATGATCAACCTGCCGCTGGCGCTGGTCGGCGGGGTGGTGGGCCTGTGGCTGACCGGCGGGGTGCTGTCGGTGGCGACCATTGTCGGTTTCATCACGCTGTTCGGTATTGCTACGCGCAACGGGGTGATGATGGTGACGCATATCAAGCATTTGCAGGCGGTCGAAGGCATTGCCGATTTGGCCGAGGCGGTGCGGCGCGGGTCGGAAGAGCGGCTGGTGCCAATCCTGATGACCGCGATTTCCGCAGGGCTAGCGCTGCTGCCGCTGGCGATTGCGCTGGGCGAGCCCGGGAGTGAAATTCAGGCCCCGATGGCCATCGTGATCCTGTGCGGCTTGACCAGTTCGACCGTGCTCAACATGCTGGTGCTGCCCGCAATCTATCTTAAGGTGACGCGCGATGGCTGGGGCGTAACGTGGCCTGCGTGGCGGCGGCGCGAGACGCTTGCCGAGTAACCAAGGGGAAGTGATGCGATGGCCTACCTGCTGCTGAAAGCTGCCTTATCCGGCCTGATCATTGCGATCGTCAGCGAAGTGGCCCGCCGCACCCCGGGCCTTGGTGCACTAATCGCGTCGCTACCGCTGATTTCGGTGCTGGGAATGATCTGGCTGTGGAGTGATACGCAGGATGTGGCCCGGATGGCTGATCACGCCACCGCGACCTTCTGGTTCGTGCTGCCGAGCTTGCCGATGTTCCTGGTGATCCCGCTACTGCTGAACCGCGGCATCGGCTTCTGGCCTGCGCTAGTTGTTGGCTGCGGATTGACTGTGGCGCTCTATCTGGCGATGGTGTGGACGCTGGCGCAGTTTGGCGTGAAGCTATGACGGCGCATCAAGAGCGGCTGGCCAACAGAACATTTGCCGTGAAACCGACCGAAATTGCTCTTGGTTGGCGCTGTTAAAAACAGCCCTTCTTTAGCCGCCAGACAGCTAACCGCCCAATAGCGGCCATTGGTTGCGTCCCGGCACAAAACCGTTACCAGTCCGGCCTCTGCGCAAGCGTCTCCCTAAGGCCTTACAAATGACCGCACTCGGTCACCAACTCATGGGTTTGGAAACTTCCTGCATTACAGGCTGCAACCACAAGGGTTTTGATCCTAGCTCACTGGCACCAGATTATCGTCCGAATCCCGGTCGATGTAGAAGTTGTAGGGATCAATCCCAGCAAACAGTGGCTTTTTGGCGGTTTCCACCTCGATCACCTGCTTGCCCGCGCGGATCGGCAGACGCTTCATCGACAACACATTGGCCGTATCGAATGCGCCAGTTTCGGGCCGTGCAGTGAACACTCCAACTTCGATGCTTTCAGCCAGCTTGGCGGGCGTTTCTTTGCCCTTGCCATCGGCCGTGAATTTACCCGCTTCGATCGTGATGCGGGTCGTCCATTTGCCGTCAGCGGTGCGTTTGGTTACCGCCTCTTTCGCCTTGAGATCGTAGATCGTAATTTTCTCAAACAGATCGGTGATCAGCGCCTGCTGCTCGGGCGTCTTGGCCTCTTTGCGCAGCTCAGCAATCAGATCAAGTGACCGAGGGTATGGAGCGTTCTTGAATTTATATTTGATAACCAGCCGGGCGAGCGCGCGGTTCACCGCAGCTTCGCCCAGCCGGCGCTGGAGCAGATACATCGCCACTGATCCTTTGCGGTAATGAATATACTGCTGGTTTTCGACCCGGATCAGCGGTTGTTCGTCCAGCACATCGGATTGTCGTCCGGCCAGATATCGATCGAGTTCAAACTTCAGGAAGCGGCGGATTTTATCCTCACCATACAACTGTTTCATCACCATCAGCGCGCTGTATTGCGCCAGCGTTTCTGACAGCAGGGTTGAACCCTGCATGTCGGCTCCGACCACCTGATGCGCCCAATACTGGTGGGCCGCTTCATGCGCGGTGACATAAGAAACGTAATCAATCGTTTCCGGGTCGCGCACATCGGCGGCAAAGCCGATGCTTTCCGAATAAGGCATTGTGCCTGCAAACGCCTGCGCAAAACTCGAATAGCCCGGAAATTCGATGATCCGCGCATAGCCAAACTGATACGGCCCGAAATTTTTGGTGTAATAGCCCAGCGACGTCTTCATCGCTTTCAGCATCGCGGGCACATTCCATTCATGGCGCGGGTCGTGATAGACCGACAACCGCACGTCGCCAAACCGGTCTTCAGCCACGGCATAGCGCGCCGATTGCACCGAGAAGAAATTGAGAATTGGGGCGGGGCTTGCAAACACCGCTGTGCGGCGCCCATCCTTAACGGTGTCGGACACCTTGTTACCTGGCGCGATTGGCGTCTGATCAGCCGCAGTGCTGACGGTGATGCGCGAATTGACCCAATCGGCGCGGATATAGTTTTCGCCTTGTGCCGATGTGTCCTCCAGCTTGGCGGTGCGCAGTTCATCGGGCAGGCCCTGCCGCCGCCGCTCAGTGCGATCCTGCAACAACACGCTCCGGTCCATACCAATGATCGGAGCGAAGGTGGAGTTGTTTGCAAATGTGCCGTTGTCGACAATGTCGGTTGCCGCCGCCCCATTGGAAAACCCGCGCCGCCACACCGTTGATGTGAAATCAAGCCGCGTGGTCGCACCGGGTGCCAGCGGCGTATCGAACCGATAGATGCGATGGTCGAACGTCGTGTCGAGCTTGGCAAGGCGCGCTCCGGCAATATCCAACCTTGTGAATTCCACAGAATCATCGCCCTGACGCACATGCAATTCGCGGATCGGCGTCGCGGTTTCGTTGCGCATCAGATAATGGCCCGTCACCGCCATCCGCCGCTCTTCCGGAAACACCGCCACATCAAACACCACATCGGTGATCACTGGGCGGGGCAGGGTTTCGTATTTCAGATATTTGCGTTCGTAATCGGCGGTTTGCGCCTCGCGCTCATCGGCCGTCTGATAGCTGTTCAGCACTTTGATGTTTTGGTTGATTACCAGCCCGGTGGCCACCATGCCGCCAACCGCAGCCAGCGCCGTAGCCCCCGATGCCAGCGTGATACGCCGCCCTATGCCCTGCAGCCGCGGCCAAACGGCAACCACCGTGCCGCGCGGCCAGGCCCAATGCGATAGCACCAGCAACAGCACCCCAAAACATGCCCAATAAGCCCGCGCGATCATTCCGCCGACCCAAAACCCGCCGGTGCCGTTCATATCGCTCAGCGGTTCGCCCGGCCCGCCGCCAAACAGATAGAGCATGTTGGTGTAGCCGAGGTTCGACAGGAAAATGCGGCTCACAAACCATACTAAAATCAATCCCCAGCCGATATACTTGTTCGGGCTGAGCACCTGAAAAAACACCGCCAGCACGGCAATCAGCAGCACATCGATGCTTTGGGGCAGCACATAGGCAAGCATGTAAAGCCCGACATCGATACTCGGCGCGGCCAGGATCAACTGGTACAATATGCCGGTCAGCATCCCAGTCAGCGACATGGCAAACAGCACGCAAAAGATCGCCAGTATCTTGGGCACAAACATCGCCCAGCCGGGTGCCGGGGCCGCATCAACGATCTCGTTGATTTTCACATCGCGTTCGCGCCAAACCAGTTCTCCGCCATAAAACACCGCGACGATCAGGATGAACAGGGTCGTGCTGCCGACAACCGTGGTGATGACGTTGGCGGTTAGCGGATAGGACGCGGTGCCATAGGCCGTTTGCGAGAATGCCAGATTTACCGCCGTCAGCATCACTGAAATCAACAACAACACGATCAGGCCGGGGCTTCTGACCACCAGCATGGTTTCGGTCTTCAGCCGCGTCCAAAAGCTTAGCAGAGCGTGGTCGGTGCCAAAGCTGCGGTGCACCGGCGCGGTCAGCGATTGGGGTTGCACAGCCCCGGCTTTGGCCGTCCGGCTCGCTTGGCGGGCCAGCTTGCGCAACCGCCAGCGCGACGGCGCGCGTTCGGTCATGCTGAAACGTGCCCATGCAATCGCAAAAAACAGTGCGGCCAGTACCAGCGCCAGCAAGCGATTGATCAGCAGGTTTCCTTCAAGCGGGATGGCGCGGGTGTTCATCTCAGCCCCGGTCCAATAGCGCGCAAGTTCAGCAATCGCGCCAATTCCCATCGGTTCAAACCGCGCGAGCGCATCCTGATATTCAGGCTGATTGCCCAGCACTGCAGTGGCAATGGTATAGCCCATCACCAGCACCAGCACCCCGATATAGCTCGCCAGCATCGACCGCGTAACCGTGGCCAGACTGAACAACAGCGCCGATGACATGATCAGATTGGGGATGGCGATGATCAGGAACGGCCAGGCATAGGCGGCAAAACCGCCCGGCCCCACAGTTTCAGGGTCGACCCACGGCATCGCCGCGCCCAGCGCGATGCCCAGCGGAACGGCCATGTACCCAATGATCGCAATCGCCAACCCGCCGATAAACCGCCCGGCCAGAAAGCTTGACCGGCCCACCGGTGTCGCGCGGATCATCGGGCCGAACCCGGTGGTATCATCGCGCACCACCGCATTGGCGACAAACGATGTGATCACAAACAGGTAGAACAAACCGAGTAGCGCCAGCGCGATGGTGATCGCAAATGGCGAGTTTTCGTGCACCGCGCCGGGCGTGCCGAGGCTGACATTATCGCTGGCTGAAATGCCAAAGCCGATCAGCAGAAAGATCGCTACGGAAACCCAGAACACCGGATTTTTCAGCTGATAACGGATTTCAAATGCGGCGATGGCGGCGGTCAACATAGCGATCGCTCCCCTCAGGCTGCAGCGGCGGCGGCAGGGCGGCGGGTCTGGGCGAGCGTTGCGAAATACACGTCCTCAAGCCCGCCCGATACCGGCGCAAAGCCTTGCGGCTGGTTATCGGCTAGCACGTGCACCACAATCTCGCCCGCAAAGAACCGGTGCGAGATGACCTCGTGCGCGGCCTGCATGTCTGGCAGTTGCTGGTGCGGAATGGTGCGTTGCCAGACCCGGCCGGTAATCGAACCGATCAGATCGCGCGGGTTTCCTTCAAGCTGCACCCTGCCGCCTGCCAGCACGGCCATGCGCGGGCACAGATCCGCCACGTCGTCCACGATGTGGGTCGACAAGATCACCACCACGTTCTCGCCAATTCCAGCCAGCAGGTTCAAGAAGCGGTTGCGCTCTTCGGGGTCAAGCCCGGCGGTGGGTTCATCGACGATGATCAGCGCCGGTTCGCCGATCAGCGCCTGCGCAATGCCGAACCGTTGGCGCATCCCGCCTGAAAACCCTGCAATCGCCTTGCCGCGCACCGCCCACAGATTGGTCTGATTGAGCAAGTGTTCAACCACTTGTTTGCGGTCCTTGGCATCATTGACACCTTTGAGCACCGCCATGTGATCAAGCATCTGATAGGCCGAAACGCGCGGGTACACGCCGAAATCCTGCGGCAAATAGCCGAGCGTGCGGCGCAGCGTGTCAGGCGCGGTCAGCACGTTGATCTCACCAAACTGGATGGTGCCCGCCGTCGGCGCTTGCAAGGTCGCGATTGTACGCATCAAAGTCGATTTGCCCGCACCGTTCGGCCCCAGCAGCCCAAACATGCCTTTCGGGATCGACAAACTCACATCATCGAGCGCGCGCGTGCCGTTGGGATAGACGTGGCTGACGCCGCTGAGTTCGAGCATGATAATCCCCTGTTGAGCCGATCTGGCCGTGCCTCAATCTAACGCATTAATTGAATAGAAAAAGAGGCGTTGGTGGAACAACGCACGCATTTGATCGGCGCGCACGCCGTTCGTCGATCTTAGTAAGGCGTCGGCGGAGCACGGCTCACCCTATCAGCCGACGCAGCCCCGGCCCTCCGGATCCCACCGTGTTTCCCGTCGGCACCTATGGGCGCAAAATTGGGGTTGAGATTTGAGGCGTGATTGGCTCTCGTCGTAGTGACGAAGGAACGAAGATGAGACCCAACCTCTCCAACCCAAAATTGCCGAGCAGGTGGCGAAGGACACCCAAAAAGTTGCCAGACCGCTCTCGGCACAGTTCCTGTCGCCGTGCCGGGCCGGTCGGATGAACGTTTGTTGTCGGGTTCAGGTAAAACCGGCCATTCCACATGCCGTTTGGGAACGACGGCTTCGTTGTCAAACTCGGTCCATCGGGCTATTTGGTACCGGCAGTCAGCGAACAACCGGGTTCATAAAAGGTAAAGCGGAATGTCCGTTTTCGCATTCGTACCGCTTTGTTCGCAATGGCATGAATTTCCGACAACGGCCAGGTCCGGACAGTCAGTCCTACTGGCGGCTCTCGACCAGACCCGACGGTTCATTTCATCACAAACATACAGCCCGTCCTGACGAAAGCCGCCCTTCGGGCTGGCCAGAGCAGCCGATTAGCAACGTCGCCTCGCCCGGTGATTTTGCCAGTCGCCTTGACTTCCCCTATGCGGTCGTAAACGGGGTTTGAGGAGCAATGAAACTGAAAACTTACGCAAGGCTTTTGACCATCAAGGGCTGAAGGGCGATTTCAATCCCGGTCATCATATGCCGTGCCCGTAAGTCTCCCGACCGCCCGAAGGAGGCGGGCCTCAGCAAGCATCACATCGCTACGGCTGCGCGCGACATCCAATTCGGCGGCGCGCAGGCTTTGCTCGGCGAACAGCAAGTCGAGCGTATCGCGCAGCCCGAGTTCGTATTCAGCACGCACGCCACTGAGAGCGATTTCGGCGGATTGCAGCGCTTGCCGCCCCGCCTGAAGGCGCTGTTGCGCCCCGCGCAGCGATGCCCAGGCTCCGTCTGTAATTCGGATTGCTTCACGGCGCGCTGCGTCGACCGCAAACTCCTCCGCTCGCGCATTCGCCTGTGCTTCCCGGATGCGCGACGGGACCAGGCCGCCGGTGAGGAGGGGAATTCGAAAAGCCACGCCCACCGTCCCGAAGCGCTCGGACTGCGATGGAATGCCTCCCCCGCCAAAACCCGACGCCTCCCCGCCCGTTGCCAGCAAATCGACATTCGGTGCCCGCTCCGCCCGCGCCCCGC